>JBBRDM010000087.1:0-21300 GCA_038203935.1 Chthonomonadales bacterium | reverse complement strand
TCATACATCAGGTTCGGGTGCAGGTTGCCGTCTCCCGCATGGAATACATTTCCTACCTTGAGCCCATGCCGGGCAGCTATCGCGCTGACTTCGCGCAGCACTTCCGGAAGCTTGGTGCGCGGGATAACTCCATCGTGAGTTACCATAGACAGCCCGAGCCGCCCGAGCGCGCCGAATGCCTGCTTACGCGCTTTCCAGAGCAGTGCCCGTTCCAATTCTGTTTTCGCCTGGCGGACTTCTCTGGCGCCATGCTTTTCCGCAATGGCACGCGCTCTGGCGGTCTCTTCCTCTAATCCTGCTTCCAGCCCATCCAGCTCGATGATGAGGACCGCTTCTGCATCCATTGGGAAGCCAAGATGAAAAGCCTCTTCACAAGCTTTGATGATGAACGTATCCACCATCTCCAGGGCTGCGGGCAGCACTCCTGCAGAAATAATATCGGAAACCGTGGAAGTTGCCTGATCCGCCGTTTCAAAGACAGCCAGCAGAGTTCGAACCGACTGAGGCAGCGGAGTGAGACGCACGATCACTTCGGTCACTAGCCCGAGAGTCCCTTCGGATCCAACCACCAGTCCCACCAGATCGTAGCCCGGCGAATCCTCTGCTTTTCCTCCCAGATGAACAATCGCTCCGTCTGGCAGCACCATAGTTACCCCGGTAACATGGTTCGTAGTGACGCCATATTTAAGGGTGTGCGGGCCGCCGGCATTCTCTGCTGTATTCCCGCCAACGGTACACGCTCCCTGGCTGGATGGATCCGGAGCGTAGTGCAGTCCATCTGCTTTCACTGCCTTACTAAGATAGACGTTGACACAGCCGGCTTGAGCAGTCATTCTCCGATTCGGCAGATCGATTTCCAGGATTTTATTCAGGCGTGTTGTAGCGATTACGACCCCGCCTCTGGCTGCCATCGCCCCTCCGGAGAGGCCGGTTCCTGCTCCCCTCGGAATGAAAGGAATGTTATATTTGCAGCATATTTTAATAATTTTGGAAACTTCTTCGGTATTTTTGGGCAGCGTTACCGCGTCTGGAAAATGCTTTTCCGGCGCATAGGCGTCACAGTCGTAGGCGCGCAGAACTGCTTCGGAGGTGAGCAGTCCCTCGTCGCCGAGAAACACTCTGAGTTCCTGAAGCATGGTCTCGGGAAGTTTGGAGGCGGGTTTGATTGAAGTGATCGACATTTTTTTATTTCAAAAGGATTGGATTTGTACTAATTTTTTAATAATCTCGGGCTGTTCATCCATTCCGCATGCAGCAGCGCGGAGACGACTACCATTATAATGATAAAAACGATTTCCATACCGAAAAACAGAGTGATGTTATGCTGCGCACCGGATCCCTGAGAGGGATGAATGCTGTAGCGATAGAGTTCGTTTATGAAAAGCGCTGCGAACGCGAGAAGCTGCCGAATACCATCGAGAACAAACAGCTTTTGAATTCCCTGATAACGCCTCCGGCCCAGAAACTGCAGTCCAAGAATGATCAATCCAGACACTTCCGCAATTCGGCCAGCTGATTGTAAGGGAATATCAATAAATTTTGAACTGCCGGGCTGCGCTGCTAATAAAAGCACACATAGAACGGCGCCGAGCCAGAGTGACGCGGCAACAGGCTCCAGTACATCCAGATAGTGAGGGAAATTTCGTTTCATAAACTAAAAATAGTATAGCATCTACCGGCATTTTTTTTCTCAGATTCGCCAGGATAGAGAATCGATAGATTCTAAAAAATAGTGCAAAGAGTTTGAATAAAAAATGAAATAGCCCTTGACCTGGGCACTCCATAATGCTATAATAGAAGAGTCAGCAAAATGTAAAACAGGCAGTGTTCGGGCCTGTTATTATAAAGCGCATGAGGCGGATTATTATGGAAACAATCAAAGATGAGTGGAGAAGCGTAGAGAGTGCATCGACAGAAACTCCTTCGCTGGATTTTATCCGCGCTGTAGCGGATTTGCTTGAGACTGATGCAGAAGATATTCTTGCAGAGTTAGGTTACTCGCATAACGAAGAAATTGCACTGGTCGCCAGCGAAAACTAGATAACAGGGAAACAGCAGTTTTTGCTTAATTTTCCCTCCATTTTTAATGAACGCTCGTTATGAGCAATCTTATGAAAAATGGCGAATACCCAAGCGGGTATTCGCCATTTTTCTTGTTTTTGATATCATATGTACTAGCTACTACAATTTATTTTGAATCATCCCTTGACAACTAGATAAGGTTGTGATACATTAATTAAGTTGCCTTAATCGTTTAAGTAGATCATTATAATCTGCCTCACTCGATTATACGCGTAAATAAATTCATCGCTGAACATAAATGCTAAGACGATCTCCTACAATCAAAGATGTTGCCAGCACTGCAGGTGTTTCTATCGCTACCGTCTCGAATGTGATTCGAGGCAAAAGTGACCTCTTCTCAGATCCGACCGCAGAGCGCGTGCGCCATGCCATCCGCGAGCTTAACTACAGCCCCAACCATACGGCAAGAAGCCTTGTGATCCAGAGCACTAAGACTTTGGGTGTCGTCGTGCCTAAAAGCCACGGGCGATTGACAAGCAATACCTACCTGAGTTCGATGCTGGACGGTTTCTTGAGCCACTCTGTATCTGCAGGGTATCAGGTAAAGATTATCAGCCTGGTCAGTGATGATAAGCGTACTGCAATAGCGCTGGTGGAGGACGGTTCGACGGATGGGGTAGCGCTGCTCGCTCCCCCGGATGAGAGCCCGCTTTTAAGCTGGATCCACAAGACACGCATTCCTACTGTCGTGGCTGGAAGCATACCGCCCGATCTGGAACTGCCTTCCGTGGATGTCGATGATATCAGCGCCTGTTCCGAGGCAGTGAGCTGGCTGATTTCGATGGGGCATCGTAAAATAGGCATGATCACCGGTGACCTTGCTCAGTGGAGCTCCCGAAGAAGAGAGATAGGATTTCGAAAAGGACTGGAAACAGCGGGTATAGCTTATCGCCCGGAATATGTGTTTCAGGGCGACTACAATCCGCCTTCTGGAGATGCAGGCGCACACTATTTTATGGAACTTAAGGACAGGCCGACCGCAATTTTCTGTGCGAACGATTGGATGGCGTTAGGCGCAATGCGAAAGTTTCAGCAGAGTGGAATCAGGGTTCCAGCGGATGTCTCGATTATCGGTTTTGACGATATCCAGGTGGCCCAGTGGACTGTGCCGGGTCTCACGACGATGCAGCAGCCGATACAGGAAATAGGGAACAAAGTGGCGGAAATGCTCATCGAACAGATACAGACTGGCGCACTTTCTCAGTCCTCTTTATTGCTGCCTGCTGCGCTTCTAATAAGGCAAAGTGTAAACCAGATTTAGTTATAGAGATTTTATCTCATTTGAAATATCTGAAAGTATTTCAATATTATGCGTCCATTTAATGTAGTTTTAAGCAGAAGGGAGGTTCGTTATTGATGGTTTCAGAGGCGAAATATTTAGCCATGGAATCATCCCACTCGTTTTCAATTACTAATGAAATTATTCTCAAGCATCATTTGTTAAATCCATTTTACGCAGGGTTCAATACAGAAATTGAATTCATATCTAAGGAGATTTAAGTGAAAAACAGATCTGCATTTACACTCATAGAGCTGCTCGTCGTTATCGCAATTATTGCTATCCTCGCAGCTATTCTGTTCCCAGTTTTCGCCCAGGCGCGAGAAAAAGCACGTGCTGTCTCATGTCTATCCAATATGAAACAAATTAACTTAAGCGTACAGATGTATGCTCAAGATTATGACGAGACATTTGTCGCCCAGGGCGAACCTAACCCTTCAAATAACTGGGGTTGGCAGCTGACTTGGATTCAGGAAGTTCAGCCATATACGAAGAATTTCGGTGTATATCATTGCCCGAGTGACAGCCATGCCTTAGCCCCAGATACGGGACCTTCTTACAGTGTGATTGCGAATGGTGTGCTTGCATACATCGATAACGGCTGGAAAATGGTTGGGGTAATCAATGCTTCGCGTGGATGGTTTGATGAAACTCCTCGCTCAATGGGAAGTGTGGGACTGCCTACGGAAAGTATTATGCTTGCGGAACGTCATAAAATGGAGCCAGAATCCTGGATGAATCCTATGCAGGGAGCATTTAGCTGTTGGGCTACAGTTTTGATGAATGCAGACGGAGTGGATGGCGGAAATTCCATGCCTGGAAATAAGCAGGGATCTGCAAATACACAATGGAGCGCACCTGATCCAAGTTCGGATGGCGGTATCGCGACGGCTCATAGTGGTATGAGTAACTTCTCATTTGTGGACGGACATGCGAAAGCGATGCGACCTCGACAGACTGTTGACGCGGATCCGACGAAATATGGCAATTGTGCTGGAAATATTGGATTCTTCAAAATGTGGAATGCTACACGCACCCAGTAATAACTATCGATACTGGATGGATGATGCTGGTATTATACAGCCTCATCCATCTGTTGCTGTTAAGTAACCATTATTGAGAGTGAAGCAACTAAATATGGAGTGGTAGATTATGACGAAGTTTTTTAGCTTGTGTCTGGCATGTATGACTTTATTAACCATATTCGGCTGTTCTCAGCACTCGGAATACGGCGAAAAAAAAGAAGACTGGGCAAAGTCTCCTCCTCCTAAAAACTGGAGAGGTCCAGGTCAGCCTGGAGGTCCAGTATCTGGACCAATGACAACACCGCCTGCTAATACCGCTAAGCCAGGCTCCTAGTTAACTATACTGATAAGAAAAATCCCCTGCAAAATTTTGCAAGGGATTTTTTTAGAATTGGATATAATTGGCACGGCACTAAAGGGGCTGTGAAAGTAATTCACAGCCCCTTTAGTGCCGAGTCACCTATTCATGGGCTTCGCAATTCAAACTGGTGCTTCAGTCTGCGAGAAAAATACAAACCCTTATGGCCTTGGGAGCGTGAACATCGCCTCAGAGCTTGCGCGGGAGTACCAGTCACCGCCCATTCTTGCGATATAGTCGATTCTTTCGGGATGGAGAATGCCGTTTTCCATTATCTCGGATGAGACATGGAAATAGACCACTTCGCCGATGACATAGTTGGCCGAGGTCGGGCCATCTCCATGGGAAACGATCTGATATAGTTTGCACTCGATTGCCAGCGGGCTTTCCGCCGCATGCGGGGTGGCGACTTTCACACCGGGCGATGCCGTAAAACCGGCTTCCTCCCATTCACTGACCCCGTATGGAAACTCACTGGAAGTAATATTCATCTTCTCTCGGATGGCGTAGGTCACCACATTGATTGTGAATTCGTGCGTCTCCTGGATATTTCGAAGCGTGTCTTTATAGCCGCCATGCCTATCCGTGGTTGGCGAAAAGATTATGGAGGGAGGATTAGCGCCGCCTGCCATAAAGTAGGAGAACGGAGCGAGGTTGGGCAAACCGTCTTTCGACAGCGTAGAGACAAAGGCAATCGGGCGGGGAGCAACACAGTGCAGCAGGAGCTGATGCGCTTCTCTGGTCGAGAGATCGTGCGGATCGATTCCGATGAAGTTGGGTTCAGGCAAATGATTTTCTCCGAATACGGCGTTAAGCGCTCCAGCTGAACGGATAGTGACCGTCGTCCAGATCGACCGCAGCGCGAGTCAGGCGCAAAGGCCGAAAAGTATCCACCATCACGGCCAGCTCTTCGGTGCGCTGCTTTCCAAGGCTTGCCTCCACCGCGCCTGGCTGCGGCCCATGGGGAAGCCCGGATGGATGCAGTGTTATCGAACCCTCCTCAATTCCGCGTCTGCTGGCAAAGTTACCATTCACATAGTAGAGCATCTCGTCGCTTTCGAGATTACTGTGGTTGTAAGGGATGGGTACGGCTTCCGGATGATAGTCGAGCATGCGCGGCACAAACGAACATACTACATAGTTATGACCTTCGAAAGTTTGGTGCGATGGCGGCGGCTGATGAATGAGGCCGGTGACGGGTTCAAAATTATTGATGTTGAAAGCCCATGGATAGAGATAACCATCCCAGCCCGCCGCATCGAGCGGGTGATAATCATAGAAGTAAGAGACGAGGTTATTTCGTGCTTTGAGGCGGACTTCATGGCGGCCTTTCAGACGGTGGGTAACAAGCTCGACAGGGACGCGAATGTCGCGTTCGTAGTAAGGCGCATGTTCCAGAAGCTGCCCATATTCATTGCGATATCTATGGGGGATTTCTACCGCAGAGAGCGATTCAATTACGAGTATCAGCGCGTCGCCTGGTGCGAAAATCTGACGGTAGATGATGCCGCGCGGAATGACAAGATAGTCGCCTGCAGAGAATGCGAGCGTACCGAACATAGTCTCCAGATGGCCGCTGCCTTCATGGATAAACAGCAGGTCGTCGCCGTCGGCATTCTTATAGAAGTAGTCCATCCGGCTGTCGGGGCGGCAGATTCCAATGGTTACATCGTCATTGGTCAGCAGTGGAATTCGGCCTGATATCGGATCACCGGATGAAGGCAAGCCATGTGTTTTGAGATGGTGATGACGCAGAGGTTCTTCCAGGGCCAGTTCAGGTTTTACGCTTCGTATCGGCTCGAATCCGGCGATCTGTGTGGGCAGGTTGACATGGTAGAGAAGTGAGGAAATACCCGAAAAGCCTTTCGTACCGAACACCTCTTCTGCATAGAGCGAACCATCCGGCTGTCGATGCTGAATATGCCTTTTCGCCGGTACATCTCCTAATTTAACATATCTGGGCATAGATACCTCCGATGGTTTTGTATCCTCATCTCCGAGTCACACAGGCAGAAAGCCGTGATAATGAACATTTCGCACGTATTCGTTACGACGTACCCTCATCCCCGACCCTTCTCCCTGATTCCCTCGTTCCTCGGAGGGAGAAGGGAGAAGCAACGGATGAGTTTCACTTCGTATTCAACTATGTTGGTATGCATAGCGATGTAATACCGACCTGTTTTTCGTTGGCTCAGTCGTACCCTCATCCCTGACCCTTCTCCCTGATACCCTCGTTCCTCGGAGGGAGAAGGGAGCAAATAAGTCACAAATTGCGTTGCATTTACCTGTTCAAGAGTATAGGACTTCCTTATCGCTTTCGCTGAAGTTAATTCACACTATCGTATTCTCCAGCACCTCTAGTCCTTCTATCTCTAATCGCACAACATCACCAGCTTGCAGCCATGGGTAGGTTCCGGGTGGGAATTCCGTTATGCAGCCGGTGCCTACTGTGCCCGATCCGATCAGGTCGCCGGGCAGTATACGTGAGTTCCGGGAGGCGTGCGAGATCAATTCTGCGAACGTCCAATGCATATCCCGGCTGTTGCCCCGTGAGTACTCCCTGCCATTGACAGCGGCTGTCATGGCAAGAGAAATAGTGTTTCCGTGTAGGTCATCCGGTATGAGAAATGCTTTGAGTTCTTCGGGAGTAAATAGCTCCGGGCCGATGCTCGTGGCGAAATCTTTCCCCTTGGATGGGCCGAGGCCCACCTTCATCTCGACCCGCTGGATATCTCGTGCGCTCCAATCATTAAGAATGGTGTATCCTGCAATGTAGCTGTCCGCTTCGCTGACTGGAATATCGCTTCCTTCCTTCCCGATAATCACAGCCAGTTCAAGCTCATAATCGAGCTCATTTGTTGCGTCTGGCTTACGTATGGGTGACTTATTACCGACGATGGTAGCGGTGTTCGAAAAGTAGAAAACAGGCGCCTCGTACCATTCAGGAACCATCTCCAGCCCACGGTTTTTTCGTGCATTGCGGACATGCTGTTCGAATACATAGAAATCTCGAAAGGAACGGATGTTTTCAGGAATTGGCAGCGGCATGGTCGGATCTTCTCCCTAAAGCGTTCCGCGAAGGTCCTGCTCACGCTCAATCGCCTCGAACAACGCTTTAAAATTACCTTTGCCAAAACTCTGCGAGCCGTGGCGCTGAATAATCTCGAAAAATACGGTCGGCCGGTCTTCCACCGGCTTGGTAAATATCTGCAGGAGGTAGCCCTCCTCATCTCTATCTACCAGGATTCCGAGCTCCGCAAGGCAGCCTATATTCTCGTCGATGTTCCCAATTCGCTGCGGCAGCATATCGTAGTAAGCCTGGGGTACTCGCAGGAAAGAGACATCGTTATCGCGCAGCGCCGTTACTGTTTTAATGATGTCGTTCGTCGCGAGCGCTATGTGCTGTACGCCGGGCCCGCCATAGAACTCTAAATACTCTTCGATCTGAGATCGCTTCAATCCTTCCGCAGGTTCGTTTATGGGAAATTTGATGCGCCCTGAACCACTCTGAACCACTTTCGACATGAGCGCCGAATACTCTGTGCTGATATCTTTTTCGTCGAAATGAGCAAGCTGAGAGAAACCCATCACACGCTCGTAGAAACCTACCCAGGTATCCATCTGACCTTCTTCGACATTGCCGACAAGATGATCTATTCCTGTAAGAAATGTTGGCTGAAATCGACGAGGGCCGTAGCGTTCCGGGTCGAGAGGAAGATATCCCGGGGCGAAAACACCACTGTAGCGGTCACGATTGACGAAGCTGTGGGTAGTATCGCCGTAGGCTTTTATGGAGGCAGTTTCAAATACTCCGAACTCATCTTCGAGTTTTGCAGGAGGGTTGATGCCTTCTGCGCCGCGCGACAAAGCGGAATCATAAGTCCCCGCGACATCATCCACTTCGATTGCGATGTCCTGAATTCCATCACCGTGCCGTGCGAGGCGCTGATTTCCTGGATGGTCTTCGCGAAGAGGGGAGGCAAGCACAAACGTGATATCACCCTGCCTGAGCACGTAGCCTGCTTCATTGCGCAGGCCTGTTTCGAGGCCGCCATAGCCAACGACATCGAAGCCAAAAGCATTCCGATAGAAATAGGCGGACTGGCGCGCATTTCCCACAAAGAATCGAAGATGGTCGATCCGCCTCAGTGGCATGATGTCCTTATCCATGGCAGCCTCCTCAGGGAGCAGTATAGTTTGGTTGAATGATTTCGTTATATCCTATTATTGGTAATTCTTTAATGGTTACTACGAACTATTTTTAAATAATTGCGCCTACACTCACCCTGGGCTGCGAACTGGATGATAAGAAGAGATCACCTTGCTTTTGGAACCTAGAACAGCTATAATATTTCATGGAAATAACGTATGTTTTTATGGGGACGCAATGACGGATACGCCGCAAGCGATTCGGGTGATGCACTTCGCTGACACCCATTTTGGAGTGGAGCTGTACGGGAGGCTGGACCCGGAAACTGGAGTCAATACTAGGCTGCTCGACTTCAAGAAATCTCTTTTAGAAGCCATCGATAAAGCGCTCGAGGCGAACATACATCTAGCTGTGTTTGCAGGGGATGCCTACAAAGCGCGTGATCCCCGGCAGACTGAGCAGCGAGAGTTTGCTTCCTGCATCCGTAAACTCACCGATGCTGGAATCCCCGTCGTACTCCTTGCTGGAAACCACGATCTCCCTGCTATCAAAGGCCGAGCAAGCGCGGTTGAAATTTATCGGACTCTCGGCGTCACCAATGTTACTGTTGTCAGCAAGCCTGAAGTCATCCTCATCCAGACTGCTGCCGGACCGGTGCGTATTTGCGGAATGCCTACCCTCATGAAAGGTGTTAATCTGGGTAAGGAAGAGCTGATGGGTAAAACTCTGCAGGAGAGCAAACGCCTTCAGGAAGATCGGTATTCGAGCGAGATCACGCGCCTGGCGAAAGAAGCTGCTGCCTCAGCAGATAGTATCCCGACCATACTTATGGGGCATTTTTGGGTGAATGGCGCTAAACTTTCGAGCTGGCAGGCCGGCTATTTCGCACAGGGAGACCCCCAGGTACCTCTGGCAGCCATGCTCAATCCACAATTCGACTATGCAGCGCTGGGGCATATCCATCGGCATCAAAATCTGAATGCAGCCGGATATCCACCCATCGTCTACTGTGGCAGTCCGGATCGGATCGATTTCGGCGAGCGTGAAGAGTCCAAAGGATTCGTAATTTTCAATCTTAAAAAAGGGCAGACGCATTACGAATTTATACCACTAACTTCAGCACGTGAACTGATCGAGATCGACGTGGATGCGGATACGCCAGATCCTACGAGTACGATAATAGCCGCAATAAAAGCGCGATCACTTCGTGGTAATATTGTGCGCCTGACCTACCGAATCCCACACGAGAAGCTGGGATCGGTACGCGAGAAAGAAGTTCGTGAAGCTCTTTCAGGCGCATTTATGGTTGTCTCTATAGTACGTAAAGTTCAGCGAGGTTCCGCCGCAAGAAACAGGCTGCTAACGGAAACACGAACTCCACGCGAAGCGCTTGAACTATACATCGACTCTCGTCCGGAATGGCAGGGTCGAAAAGAGAAACTTCTCGAATATGCCGAACCGCTGATCAGTGCATTGAATAGTGAATAACTTAAGGCATTCAGTGCATACAATCCCATATTTCAGACGGACTAAACGAGCTGGTTTATTAGTCGATCTTATGATAATTTTGCCGGAGGTTGTATACCTCCGTCTGGAAAAATCCGGAGGTTGAAAACCCCCGTCTGGAAAAAGCGGTCGTCTTTCAGACGGAATTCCCGTCCGCAGGCCACACAGGCAGGTCATTCATGGCTTGGAATTGATTTGGTCTTCGCTAATATCCGGAGGTTGAAAACCCCCGTCTGGAAAAGGCGGTCGTCTTTCAGACGGAATGCAGTCCTTCGGACGAGTATTAATCTAAAATAAGCCCATGCAGGAAGATTGCGACCGGAGATGGGCTTCGCAATTCCAGACCTGGGTTTCAACCCAGTGTTTAAATGTCTGGAAAAAGCGGTCGTCTTTCAGATGGGATTCCCGGTCGGAGAACAGTTGGCACCAGGCTTTAGAAGCGGGTACTTCAGTGCTTGAAATACAAATATGATACCAATCAGGCTGACATTAAAAAATTTTATGAGTTATGGTGCGGAAGAGACGATTCTGCCTTTTGAAGGGCTGCATGTCGCCTGCCTCTCCGGAGATAATGGTAATGGCAAAACCGCCCTGCTCGATGCGATGACATGGGCGTTATGGGGAAAGACCAGAGCTTCCAGTTCACGCGGCGCATCTGATGATGATCTAATCCGACTCGGTACAGAAGAGATGGAAATCCAGTTTGAGTTTGAGCTGAACGCGCAGCGATACAAAGTATTAAAACGCAGGCGCAAAGGCAAAACTTCAGTCAGCGATTGGCAGCTTACCCAGGATGATGGAACCGGAAAATTTATCACCATTGGAGGAAACAGCCAGCGTGAAACCGGCCGTCAGCTTGTAAATTTGCTGAGCATGGAGTTCGAAACTTTCATTAATTCAGCCTATTTGCAGCAGGGGCGAGCGGATGAATTTACCCGTCAGACTCCCGATAATCGCAAGCGCATTCTGGGTGAGATTCTTGGTCTTGACCGCTACGATCGTCTCGAAGAGATGGCTAAAGAACGCTTCAAACTCCGCAAAGAGGCAGTAGATGAACTCGAAGGCCAGATAAGGCTGCTGGATGCGCAGATAAACGAACAGCCCAAATACGAACTTGAACTCGCAGAAACTGTTGAGAAACTTCACGCGTCTGAATTCAAGTGGCGGTCCCTGACACATGATATTTCCGGCTTGCGGGAGCGCAAACAGGAGCTGGATGTTACAGCGCAGAGCCTGGCAGCATCCCAGTCCGCGCTGCGCCGCATGGAATCCGATATAGAGCAGCGTCGGCATGAGCTGACTGGGGCGCAAAGCGCTCTGGATGATCTGTCGGCTATACGTGATCAACGCGCTTCCATACTCACCGACTACGAACTGCTGAACAACTGCCGGAGAGACAGAGAACTTCTTGACCCGGTCATGGAAGACTATAACCGTGTCGCTCTGGAGCAGCAGGCAACTCTCGCCGCTATTGAGAAAGAAGAAATACAACTGCGGAATGATCTTTCAAGGCAGCAAGATCATATAAAAGAAGTTGAGCGGCAGGAAGCAGAATTAATTGAACTCGATGCGCGGCTGAGCCAGTTAAACGCGGCGCTTGCGAGGGAGACATCGGTCCAGCAGGATCTTCAGCGTGCGGAAGAGCATTTCAAAATATGTCAAGAAACATTCTCTGATCTTAAAGCACGCCATGATCAGCTTAAAAAAGAGCTGGCGGAGCAGGAGGAGTTGATTGCGATGCTGGATCAGCCCCTTGCTTCCTGCCCTGTATGTGGAAGTGATCTGGATAGGAACAGGCGAAAGAAGGTGGCGGACAGCCAGCGATTCAAACATGCGGAGCTTAAGACAGTGCAGAGTAAGGTGCTTGAGCAGGGAAAATCTGCCAAAAACGCAGCATCTCAGGCAGAGCTTCAAGTGCATGCCTTGTGCGCAGAGCGGGATAATATCATTAAGTCGTGTGCCGAAGCGAAGCTGTTAGATACCAGGAGATCCGTACTTTTAGAAGCCAGGAAAGACATCAAGCAGATCATAAAAAGCGCTGAAGCATTGAAAGATCAGCTCGAGAAGGGGACGTTTGCCGGCCCGAAAGTAGTGCTGCGAACCCGACAAGAACAGGAGCTTAAGAAACTTCAGAACGGTAAAATTCAGCATGAGCAGCTGGTGCAGCGTATTCGGCAGCTCGAGCCTGCTGATCAGCGTTTTCTGCGGCTGCAGCAGTCGGATGGAGCCTGGGAACAGACCTCCGCCGATAGTGTTCGACTGGCGAAACTTATTGAAGAGCGCACCAAAGAGGCGGATATTGAGCGAACAAGACTGCATGTGCTGGAGCAGGGCCTTCAGGACTATGATCGTGTAAGAGATGCGCTGACAGTTGCAGAATCCGATCTCACCCGACTGCAGAACGAGATCAATTTGCAAAAAGTGATCGAAGGGGGATTGGAGAAGGATATTGCCTCTTGTAAAAGAGCCGGTCTCGAACGAAATGCGTATGCTGAAAAACTTAAACAGACAGACGAAGAGCGCAAAATATATCAGGCGCTGGCTGCATCTTTTGGTAAACGTGGCGTTCAGGCGTTAATCATTGAAAACGCCATACCCGAAATTGAAGAAGAAGCGAACAATCTGCTCGCAAGAATGACCGAAAATGCTATGCAGATCTCCTTTGAAACGACCAGAGCAGCCCGATCGAAAGGCGCTGAAATCGAGACGCTTGATATTCGCATTACCGATGAAGTTGGTACGAGGCCATACGAGCTATTTAGCGGAGGCGAAGGATTTCGGGTAAACTTCGCTATAAGAATAGCTCTCTCGCGTTTGCTTGCTCGGCGCTCAGGCGCTCGCTTACAGACCCTCATTCTGGATGAAGGCTTTGGTTCACAGGATGGCAAGGGACGAGAGAAGCTCGTCGAGGTCATCGATGCGATCAAAGATGATTTTGAAAAAATTCTTGTCATCACTCATTTTGAAGAGATGAAAGATTCTTTTGCCCAGCGTATCGAAGTAATAAAAGGATCGACTGGTTCCACGATACAGATTTTGTAAAGCACAAATAGAGTTGGAGATTATTATGGCTGCTTCAGAAACTATGCTGCCTGGGCTGGATATTGATGAGGTGCATTCAGGGAACGAAGAGGGTTTTATAGTTGTCGTCTATGATAACGATAAAAATACCGTCGATCAGGTTATAATGATTCTTCAAAAAGCGACGGCATGTACGCTCGAAGAGGCTGAAATAGAGACCTGGGAAGTACATCATCTGGGGAAATCCGTGGTACACCACGGCGGCCATGCAGCATGTGAGCAGGCTGCCGGCATTATTCGTACCATAGGTATTCGCGTCGAAGTGGTGGAAAATTAGTTTTTGCAGCGAGCATGATAGGTCTGGAGGCAGAAAGGCATGGCAGATACACACCCTTTATGGGGCGCTGTAGATCAGATGGATCGGCTCGCAGAGCTTTTAAGCGATGATTCGGAACGCAAGGAACTCTCTCTAAGGCGGGATGTGCGTGCATTAGGAACACTGCTGGGAGATACTCTTCAGGAACAGTCTGGATTTGACCTGTTCAATTCAGTAGAGGAGATGCGGCATCTCGCCATTCAGCACCGAGAGTCTCACGGGGCGCCGGGGGCTGACGAAACGTTGCTGGATCGCATAGCAGCCATCGTTTCGGGGCTGAGTGTGGACGATGCCTGCCTGATGATAAAAGCATTCGCCAGTTATTTCGAGCTCATTAATCTTGCCGAATCGAATCATCGCAAGCGGCGGCTTCGCGCCGCGCACATATCTCCGGATCGAACACCGCAGCCTGGATCACTGCACGGCACTTTACTGCGTATGCAGCGAAGCGGCATCGGGGTGGAGAAAGCGCTGGAATGGTTTGCGCAGATACAGGTGGTGCCGGTTTTCACTGCTCATCCCACGGAAGTCGCGAGGCGCACCGTGCTCCAGAAAAGGCGCCTGATTGCCCGCCAGCTTGACCAGCTGGACTGGCTTCCATTAACGAATTCGGAAGCAGCTGAGCGGGAAGAGATCATTGCAGGTGCAATCACAGCCCTCTGGCAGACCGACGAAGTGCGCCGCCGCAGGCCAACCGTGCGTGACGAAATCCAGATGGGGCTCGACTACTATCAGAATGGCCTTATTGATACCATTCCACGACTTTATGCAGAGATGACCGATGCATTTAGAAACGTATACGGGATAGATATTTCCAGCGCCGACCTGCCTACTACGGTTCGATTTGGATCGTGGATTGGCGGCGACCGGGATGGAAATCCAAACGTGACTTCCGAACATACGCGCGATGCACTTGAACTCTCCCGCAAAATGATCATCCGCCACTATATCCTATCTTGTGAATCATTGATTGAGCAGCTAAGCAGCTCTAAAAGAAATGCTCCCGTTTCGAAGGATCTGCAGTCCGCCCTCGCTCTTTACATGGATTCGATTCGCGCTATAGATCCCGATTTGAAACAGCGATCCGATGAAGAGATATACCGCCGATTTTTAAACTATGTCCTGCATCGCTTGAAAGCGACGAATATCAGTGGATCAAGGCAGGAAGCCTATGCGGATGTCGCTGCGTTTCGACATGACCTGCAGCTTATGCGGGACAGCCTGGCGGAAAATGGCGGTTTGAGATTGGCTCGCCTGATGATGGATCCCCTGCTGAGGCAGGTTAGTGTTTTTGGTTTCCACCTCTACACTCTCGATATCCGTCAGCACGCCAATGTCCATAGCAAAGCAGTTGAAGAGCTGACGCGTGGAAGAGGGATGGTCGCCGGAACCTCCGCTGATCTAGGCGCGCCGATATCTTCCGACACGAACACTCTGTTAGGAACTCTCCGCTGTATCTCTGAGTTCAAGAACTCCTATCCTCCCGAAGCGATTCGATCCTATATTATTAGCGGGGCACGGTCGGTGGAAGATATTCTATCGGTGGTGTGGCTGGCGGGAGTTTGCGGGGTCAGTGTCGCTGCCTCTGAAGAAAAACGGGATCCTGGATTGATGCCAGTGCCCCTTTTCGAATATATCGATGACCTGAAAAACTGTGCGGGAATCTGCCGATCCCTCTGGACAAATCCTGTCTATGAACCGCTTTTGAATTCATGGGGACGTAAACAGGAAGTGATGCTGGGATACTCCGATTCATGTAAGGATGGTGGAATCCTCACCAGCACCTGGGAGATTTTTAAGGCGCATCGCGATCTGCATAAGGCAGCGAAAGAGTGTAATATAAGCCTTACTCTTTTTCACGGGCGCGGCGGCACAGTTGGGCGCGGAGGCGGCCCCACGCATCAAGCAATGACGGCGCAGCCCCCCGATGCCTTCACCGGATCATTTAAGATCACGGAGCAGGGAGAAGTACTCAACTGGAAATACGCGGATCTGGTAGTGGCCGAGAGAAATCTGGAGTTGATGGTTGCGGCAGCGCTCGAAGCATTGACTAGATCCAACGGCTGGGGAGCGGTTATAAAACCTGAATGGGAAGCAGCAATGGAGCAGATGTCCAGCGATGCAAATGCATTTTACCGCAAGAATATCCTCGATAATCGCAACATTATTCGGTATTTCGAGGAATCGACACCGGTTCAAGAGCTCGAATATGCCCGTATCGGTTCGCGCCCGGCCCGGCGCACTGCAAATCGTGGTTTTGGCGATCTGCGGGCGATTCCTTTTGTGTTCGGCTGGATGCAGAGTCGGCAGGTAGTGCCTGGCTGGTTCGGCGTGGGATATGCACTGGATAAATTTTTGAATTCCAGCTCGTCACACGAAGCTCTGCTCAAAGATATGTATAAGAATTTTCCGCTGTTTGGAGTTTTAGTCAGCAATGTAGAAACAGGTATGGCAAAGTCTGATCTCATGATCGCCAGGAGATATGCCGATCTAGTCACAGACGCGGATATACGTGAATCTATCTTTTCGATGATCGCCGAAGAGTTCCATCGCACCGAATCGACGGTTTTGCGCATTTCCAATCAGTCCGCGCTGCTGGAGCATAACGCGGTGCTTGCGCGCTCGATTCGCCAGCGTAATCCCTACGTAGATCCCATGAGCCTCATACAGGTGGAGCTGCTGCGGAGAAAACGAACTGGCGAGGAGAGCGAAGAGTTAAACTATGCCATTGCTGCCTCCATAAATGGTATTGCAGCCGGCTTGCGGAACACCGGGTAGAATAGCTGTCCCGACTAAAATTATATCGAAATAAAATATTGGAGCGTTATTCCTACAGGTTATTAAAACTGTCTCATGTCCTTCAGGACACTTTCTTTCCAGCAATGGAATTATCCCGTCCCGGCTTATGAATTTCAATGACTGAACTAGACGAAAAAATCGCAGGAATCGGTATAGCCAGAACAGGAAATCGATTCACTGTTTTGTTTGCAAATTTATCTGAACCTTCAGAACTTGCTGCTCTGCTAATCGAAGAGCGCAGGAAGCTGATGGAGCAGATCAAGCAGCCTTGCGCGTTGGGCGGGCTTGAAATGACGCATCAATTTGCGCAGCTGATGGATGCCGTAATAGCGCGCATGTTCATCGTGGCTTGCACGCGCCAGGGCGTAAAGGCTGCGAACCTCGCCATCGCGGTTGTAGCTACCGGCGGATATGGCAGAGGAGAGCTCTCACCCTACTCCGATATCGACATCACTTTTATTCCGTATCGTGATGGCGACCCTCAGATCGACCGCGTGATACGGGAAATGTTCACACAGTTGATGGATATCTGCATCTCGAAGTGCGGTCTTGAAGTCGGTTACGCTTACCGGCTGCGGGAGGACTGTGCCTCCCTAGATCATCAGACTATCTGCGGGCTGCTCGATGCAAGGCTGATCATCGGGAATGAACGACTATTTATACAGTTCGAAGACGTGTTTTGGACTTCCTTCAATGCTGCTGATTTTATCTTCGCAAAGCTCGACGAACGCAGGGCATCCCTGAAAAAGCACGGCACTACTCCCAGAGTGGTGGAACCGCAGCTCAAAGAAGGTCCCGGTGGTTTGCGTGATCTGCATACAGCTGTCTGGATAACGCAGGCAAACGGCATGCTTCCTGCTGCCAGAGTTCGCGGCCAGCGGGCGATGAATATCCTGCATCGAGAAGCGAACGTGTTATCTGCCGATATCGATAGGCTTACCCTGGCCAAAGAGAGGCTTCTGCGAGTGCGAAACCTGCTGCATGCCATTACTGGGGCAGAGCGGGATCATCTCGTCATTACACGCCAGGAAGAAGTAGCTGATCTTCTGGGATATCGGTCACTAGGCAGTTTGCCGGAAGAATCGACTCCGCCGGTTGAGCTTTTTATGTCCGATCTCTATGAGGATATGGCCGTCTTGCGCCGTACAGCGGGCCAGGTGATGCGTCGAATAGAAAACAGCAGGCAGATTCTGGGAATCGGCCTGGACTGCGAGCATAAAGAGATCGTTCCAGCAAACGATGCCTTGGCGAACGATGGCGCGGAATGGATGCTCTGGGCCTGTGAAATGGCTCAAAAATACAACCTGGTTTTCAGCGAGGAGCTCGAGCAAAATGTGGTAGCCCTGCTGGAAGAAGACCCTGAACTGACGGATAATCATGCTGCCGGCAGAGTTTTCACACGCATCATTTCAAAGCCTGGTAAAATTTTGGATATCCTGCAGCCTATGGCTGACCTTGGCATCCTGGGATGGTTTTTGCCGGAATTTGGAAGGCTTATGAATCTGATTCCCTACGATCCTTCTCATGATCATACCGTAGGCCAGCACTCGCTTTATGTGATTAAAAACCTCGAAGATCTTCTGCGTGGTGACCTGACGGAAGAGCAGGCCGAGATGCATCGAATCATGATGGAGCTGCCTCATCCAGAGTATCTTTTCATGGCCGCGCTTCTGCACGACAGCGGCAAGGCGTTTCCAGGCAGGCCGCACTCTGAAGTGAGTGAAGAACTGGTTACCGAAGTCTGCAATCGCATCGGCTGGAGCCGCGAAGCTGCGGACAGCGTCCGTTTTCTCGCAAGGCACCATCTGGTGATGGCGGAAACTTCTCGGCTCAGAGATATCAATCTGGAAGAGACTATCCGAGATTTTACTGCTGTGGTGGATGATCTCGACAGCCTCAATATGCTCTATCTGCTGACATATGCCGATACACGCGCAGTAGGCGAGGGGGTCTGGACTCAGGTAAAAGGGCGTTTTCTGCGTGATCTATGGCGCAGAACTGCTGCTGTATTAAGCGATGAAGAGCCGGTACGGTATGACGATGCTTCTATAGCCAGGGCCCGGCGAAGGCTGTTGAAAGATCTTTCACTGGAGAATTTGCCGGAAAACGAAGTTGGGGAACATGTGCAGGCAATGCCTCCGTACTATCTTCTGAATCACAGCCTGACTCAAATCGCCCTCCATATTAATTTCGTGCGACAGGTTCGAGAAGGCCATAGTGTTGTTGATTTTAGTGACGAGCCTGAGAGTACTTTCACAGAGATGACAGTCTGTACTTTTGATGACCCTCAACCTGGCCTGCTGGCTAAAATTGCTGGCGTTCTCTATGCGTGTGATATTGATGTCCATAGTACGCAGGTCATGACGCGGGTTACGGAGCGTGACAGAATCGCATTGGACACGCTGCTCATCGATTACCGGGGGCGGCAGCTCTCCTCTGGCAAACGGCGTGAGATATCCAATCATTTAATCGCTGTACTCAAAGGAGAGACGTTCGTCAAGGAAATTCTGCGGAAGAAAAAACACAGCTTCCGTCCGCAGGCAAGGCACGCCAGCCAGAATATTCCAGCGTGGACTGTTCAGTCCATACGAAATGATTTAAGCGATTCATTGACGGTGGTGGAGATCAGCGGTACTAATCTGCATGGCGCGCTTTATGAGGCCTGTGAAGCATTATCTTCGCTGGGATGGGATATTCGAAGCGCCCGAGTCTCTATTTGGCATGGCCAGGCTCTCGCCAGTTTCTATGTTGCAGGAGCAAGAGTACTTTCGGAACACGATGCCAGATCGGTTCTCACGGCAGCGCTCCCGGCAGTATCGACTGAGGTGTGATCATTCACACATTTTCTATTCTTGACACGAAGGCATTTCGCAATTATAATGAAATCATGAGGTTCGATTGAACTTCCGAGAGAGGATTTATTTGCATGGAACGTAAAAAATTCACGCCCACGACTTTTGTGCTGATGTTAGTGCTTCTGTTTGCTTTGATTGGTCTTGGGAAAATGGTCACTCCGCCGCCGCCTGGCCCGCCCGCTCCTCCTCCCAGCGCCGGCACCCCGGTAACTGCACCGGCAGCGCCAAGCCCTGCTGAATTGAAAGAGAAGTTTGCCAAGATGAGGCCGCCGGACAGGCCGCATGGTGCACCGGGGGAGCCTGGTAAACGACCAGCAGCACCAAAAACACCCGCCTTCGACCCGAATTCAATCGAAGTTAAACCTGACTATTTCGAACATAACGCAATGGGCAAAGAGGGCGAAGAGCAGATGGCCGAAAAAGTTAAAAAAGCGAAAGCAGAAGAAGCGCTGCGAAAATTAGAGCGACAATCCGCTCCACCCGCAGCTCCTCCGCCCCCTGGCGCACCTGCTCCAACTTCATCCGGATCGCCCAAAGATAAGTAAAAAATATTTTATCAAGCGAACTATTGGAAACGATTAATGCTGGAAGGGTTCCACCCTTTCAGCATTTTTTTTAAAATAGTTGTAAATAACGCTTGACAATCCGTCTTAGATATGTTACCTTTGTGAGGCTTCGCATGGTCCTCAAAAACCGGGCACTACCTACAGAATAAACCGGGACCGCAGTGGTTATTCCTGTCTGCAGCATATTTTCTGTGGCTCTTCATGCACATGACTACAAAACGATTCTGACGTGTGTCGACTGTCCATGTTCGAATCAGGCATCCGTCTCCGCCCAAAGAGGTGCGAGACCCATAAGATTAGGGAGGGAATTTGATGAAGAGGATGGCATGTTTGGTGGCTTTAGCAGCAGGAAGCGGTCTCGCGATTAACAGCGCGACAGCTCCGGCATCTGCAGAGCCCTCACCGTTCTTTGTCACGAAGGGGCTTCAGCTTACTTTCGCAGCCCCAAGCGCATATTCTGGCGACGCAGTGAATCTGGATGTCAACTACGCCGGCGCTAATATTCGTTCTGTTGAACTGTATATGGATGGCGTGCTAATCAAGCATCAGGCAATTCGTACGGTTGATGCGCATGGAGTAATCAGTTTTGCGCTCGACGGATCGCTTATCACGGAGGGTTCGCACGAAGTTCTAATAAAAGCCATTGATAAAGATGGCAACACCGCATCTGCTACCTCACGCTTCAAGGTCACTCCGGAAGAATCCACCTCACTTTTGCGCAGTATCTTTCCCAAGAAGAACGCTGTGCTGCAGGGAGTTGTTCCTATTCAGATCAGTGTGGACAGCTCGATACATAACCCTTATGTGATGTTCTTCGTCGATAACGAATTTCTTTCACTCACCAACTTTGCACCCTTTGTTTATAACTGGGACAGCGCCACCGCTTCTAACGGGCCGCACGTTCTCAGCGTGAAAGCCTACGATGGGGACACTGCCAGCGAAGTGAAAGGATTGGATCTCAAGATTCGTGTAAATAATCCTGGTGGATTCACTACGCGACAGTCGGAGATACCTGACCTCAACAAAACGCTTCCGATAAAAGCTGCGCCTGCTAAGGCATCAACGATTTCTCACTCTGCCGCTTCACTCGCGGAGCCTTTTATGATCGCGGAACTGCCTCGGGATACGTCCGCGCTGAATCGAATTGCGGTTGCACATCAAAACTCACTTCGATACTATGATGTGACTAAAATGCGGAATTCTTCTATGGGAACTGCGGCTTCGAAGATAACCCGAACTGCATTCAAGCCCACCGCCTCATCCGCAATGAAACCAATGGAGAT
>JBBRDM010000086.1:0-21307 GCA_038203935.1 Chthonomonadales bacterium | reverse complement strand
ATTTCACCCGGAGTTACGTCGAGTGTGAAATTTTCCAGGACACGCTTCCCTTTATCATAGGTAAAAGAAACGTTCTTGAATGTGACTGCGCCTTTCATATGCTCGAGGGCAGCCGCATGCGCTGATTCGCGGATGTCTGGTTCTGTATCCAGAACTTCAAAAACTCTCTCCGCTGCAGTCATCGATCTGGTCGACCAGTCCATTACTCGACTGAAGTTCATAAAGGGACCATAAAATGTGCCTAGATACCCGATAAAAGCGGTGAGTGATCCTATAGTCATCCCACTTTGATGGTTGATGACTTTGTATCCTCCAAAAATCCAGATAATGTAGTAACCCACGGCCATAAAGATGCTCATCATTGGATAGTACACAGCCCACATTGCGTTTGCAGCATAGCTTGCCTGGAACACCTGATTGTTGCGATCTCGGAATCTATTGCTTTCGCGGTCTTCCTGAGCAAACGCTTTTACCACGCGCATCCCATTCAATGTGCTTCCAAGCGCTGAGTACATTTTACTTATTCTCTGAAACACATGGTGCCATTTTTTACGAGAGCGCGGGAGGAACCAGGCCGTCAGGCAGTAGATAAATGGCCCGGGTGTCAGCAGAAGCAGCGCCAGCTGCCAGTCCATTTTAAAAAGCACTATGCCGATAAACAAGAGAGTAAGAATGTTGTTTACGAACCAGGGTATGCCTTCCGTTAGAAAGTCCCAAAGCTGATCGGCGTCGTTCGTAATGCGCGACATTACCGAGCCTACACTTCGCTTATCGTAATACCCCAGTGATAATAAGTTAAATTTTGAGTAGAGAGCGATGCGAATGTCCATTAAGGTTTTAGCGCCAAGCCACGAGCTAAGCCTTCTCTGCGCATACTGAAGAACAGCGACTCCCAGCCGGAATCCAGCCAAAACTCCCACCCACATGATAAGCTGATTCATTGCTCCCGCAGCAGTGGGCCCTCTTCGCGGAGCAATAGCATCAATAATTTTGCCGCCAACATAAGGAGGAGCCAGTTCTAATACACTGATAGCAAGCAAAACAGTCACACTCGCAACTGCCTGCCATGTATAAGGCGCTAGAAATTTAAACAGCCGCAGCATGACGGCACGTTTATTCACGCAGGCGGGGCAGACTTCTGTATATTCTGGAAGCCGCCGTTTACAGCGTGGACAGTTTTTCTGGAGAGTTTCGGGGCGCTCCGGAACTGCCTCTTCACCTTTTGCCCTCGCATTGATCTGCCGCACAAAAGCGTGTGCTTCTGAAACCACCGATTGAGAAAATCTAATCAGTGGAATTGTTTCGGTGTCGGTGCGGACTTCAAGAATTCCATTGCCTACATGCTGTTCTGCTTTGGCTTCTTTAATTCTCTGGAGAGGTACGATATGATGAAGTTTTGCAACTTTTCCGCCGTTTGGGGCAAAAACATACACATTATCTGAATCGGCAACAATCCACTCCGGACCATAAGTTCCGATCTGATTTATATCTGTTTCAAAACCTATCGTTTGGGGCTGTTCAGAAGATATGGATTCTTTTTCTGAACTCAAACCACTCAAATTAGCGTCATTATTATGAGTGCCCGGTTTTAATTGACTATTTTCTTTGATGTCATGCTTCAGATCTCCTGCCGCACGAAGATCTTTGAGGCTATTTTCAACTTCCTCAGGAAGCGCTTCTAAAAGGGGCATAATCTCTGAGTGTCTTTCTTTTCCGTCGTTGTGGACATGCGTGTATTGAACATCCTGTAAGTATACCTAAAAATCAGTAGGGTATACTCTAAATACTAAAGCAGTAAGGTCTCTTAGAGTTTTTGATATGAAGCAGCCATTGCCGATTGCAGTAGGTTTGAAAGTGCGTTTAAGGAAACTTCACCCCTGCGGCAGTGATTTGTGGACGGTAACGCGTGTAGGCGCCGATATTGGAATCGTATGCGCGAAGTGCAGCAGAAGAGTAATGCTTGATCGCGAGGAGTTCGAAAGGCGAGTCAGGCTAGTGGTGGAAACTCCTCTCCCATCGGAGGCTCCGCCAATGATGGGAGAGTAATATGAACTTATCACAGACTAAACAAACTTTACAAAATCCAGCCATATGCATATTTTGTGCGCTATTGTGGATATTAATCAGCATCGCTTTAAGTCTGCATTCATTCGGTCAGATAGTATATGGATCCGATGCATCACCAACTGGGCGGCCCGCGCTTATTCCCGCAGATTCCGTTAGAACCGCAGTCCAAAATGCGACACAAATTCTTACAGTAAAAATCGATGCGACAAAAGCTGCCTCTAAGGACAACCAGAAGTCGCTTGAATTTAAACAGTTGATAGAAGCAGCCGTAAATGCAGATGCAGCCGATGCTGCTAACTCAGGTCTCGAAGAGGAAAATACTCTTATCTGGTCCCGGCTCAATGGAAGGCGGGTACAGGCAGCTGAGAGCCCGGAAAGTAATCTCGAAATCTATGCTGTCAGCAGTCCTGATGGCGCTTCAATTTTCCTGCAAAATCATGCGGACCGTTTTATTACCCTCGATGTACGCACGATACTGCCCGCCGGAATCTATAGTGGAGAACAGCTCACCATATCTCCCGGCGATAGATCTGCGCAGCTGAAGATGCAGCGTTTAGAGGGCGCATTGCTATCGGCAAAAAAAACGCTCTCGAAGCCTGTATCTCTTGTGCCTGGACAGCTAAAAATCCTGAAATTTACTGATTCTGCTAGAGCGGCGAGAGCAGAGTATGGAAATTTGCAAAATAGAATTCATCAGATGGCGGCTATGCACCTAGATGCTGCCAGTAAACTTAAAAGGATTTTTCGAGAAGCGGAGCCCTATTTTGGAGGGCTTTCAATGAACGAGAGAGTGCGAGGAGACAGTAAACGTCTTGGCTGTATACATCGCATTTTACTCTACACTTCCCAGGCAGAATCGTTCCAGCATAATATGATAGAAAGAAAACACGGCGCCAGTGATATCGATAAACTGGTGATGCACAGTCTGGAACAGTTGGCTTCTGATTTATCGGATACAAGCGCGGTTCTACTTGGCCTCGTTCCGCAAATTGAAAATGAATCCAGCACGCCTCCGATTACGGCTGAAAACTCAAACAAACATGCGCTTATAACCACATCCATCAGCAGGCAGGATCAGGAAAACTATTCGATTCGAGTTTCTCTGTCAAACACGGGTCATTCTCCTGTAACGCTTGTGAAAATCGGATTGGACATTTCCAGACTTGCGCCTGGAACAATAATTGATCCTTCGGATCCTGCCGTCTTTGCGACACTAAGGCCCGGACAAACTGCAAGAGCAATTTTCCAGATTTCCAACTCAGGAGATGAAAAGATGTCCAGGAAAAAGCTCCGTGGCGATATATCTTATTTTGCAGAATCCTCCCCGGCAAAACTACGGCCAAATTTATGGCAATAGGCAGACAAATAAATCAGCTGATTAACAAGGAATATAGATGCAATCGAAAGTAAGTGATGTGAAGCACGGCATAATTGAGATCATAAGAGTAACACTATTGGTTCTGCTCCTGGCAGTAAGCACAGTTTCCAGTTTTGCAGATATGAACCTTACTCTGACTCCGGCCGACGGCAGCAAAATCAGTGATATTACGAATATTGTGGTACGAATACAAAGTACTGCAGATGTGGATAGAGTGGAGTTTAAGCTGGATCAGAAGGAGGCAGTGGTTTCAAAAAGTGTGCCTTATCAGTTCGTGTGGGATACCATCAAGTATACCGAAGGCAACCACACTCTCCTCATCACAGCATTTGATACGAAAGGTGAATCAAAATCAGTTTCTGCAGGATTTATTATCGATAACGACCTGAAGACAGGAGCCGCCTCCTACGCTGCACAGGCAAAGACCGCTCTTGACCAGGGAAAACCGGAGGATGCGTCCCGGCTAATTCACAGGGCGCTTAAAGCGGAGCCAGGAAATCTTGCCGCCTCGCTGCTTTCGGGTGAAATTGCGGCAGCCACATCAGACTGGGATTCGGCAGTTTCGGCGCTCGAGAAGTCGATAGGGTTGAATAGTTCCCAGCTTGCCCTGCAGAGGCTTTCAAATTATAAGATTCAGCAGACTCTAATGCCGCAGAACTCCGCTCATCTTGAGGAGGGATTCACTGCAGCAATAGATTATCGCAGGAAAGCTGAATCGCTTAATATCGATCAAGTTAGAGCGAAAAATTTGGATAATAGCGCAGCAAGCTGCACATCTAATGGAGATGCACTCCTTCAGGCAGGCAGATACAGTGATGCTGCAGCCGAATACGCGAAAGCTGGCAATCCGCTGAGTGTACCTACTGCTTTGACGGCACGGGAGGGACTCGCGCTCACACTCGATAATCGAACTGAGGAGGTCTATTCCCTATTTCGGTCACTCTACCGCGCCAAGATGAACGATTCTGCAATAGATACCGTACAGGGATTGGCGCTTTTACGCACAGGCCAGTTTGATGCTGCACGCATGGCAATCACCAAAGCGCTGGCAGAGAATATTCCCGGGGCGGAAATTGTTTCTGCATACATCAGCCTGGAGGAGAGTAAGAAAAGCCTTGCCAATGGAGAAGCTCTGTCGGCAGCGCAAAAGTTAGGAGATTCAGGGGATTCCGCTTATGCGGTTGCAATCAGTTCAACGGATGCCCATATTGCAGATCGTTCTCTCGTCAGCGCAATCACCCTATCTCCATTCCAAACCGGCCCCTATCTCGAACTGGCAACCCGGCAGCTGCTTCAAAAAAGGCCGGACAAGTATGATCAGGCTTACCAACTGATACAGCTTTCCCTCGCTCTTGAAAAAGATAATTTACGCGCCAAACTGATGCGGACACTGCTTCTACTGGATCAGAATAAAGTCGCGGTCGCGGAGACCGTACTCACCGATCTGGCTAAGATGAAAGTGAAAACTCCCGACTATTTCATGACGGTGGCCGTGTACTGGAATATTAAAGACAATGCAGAGCAGACACGACTCAATATGGAAGCTGCTCGAAAGATGGACCCGGCACATTTTCAGTTCGATCTTCCGCCCAGTCCGATGGTTTTATTAATGCACCTCAACCGCAAAACGCATTATCGCGTCGATGCGTTTCTCACCCCGGCAAGCCTCTTCTCAAAATAACTTGATAACCTATTACTCAGGCAGATGACACCATGTCCGATCCAATTTCACCTCCAGCAGAGACCGATAGTTTCATCGAAATAGCTCCTCTTTACGACCACCTTATGAACACTGTGCCTTATCAGGACTGGGTGAGCTATATAAAACAGATTCTGAGCAGACGAAATGCCCGCCCCAGAAATGTTCTCGACCTTGCCTGCGGCACCGGCACGGTATCTGCGATGCTGGCTAACGAAGGGCTGAAGGTAACGGGTGTGGATATCTCTGAATCGATGATAAATGAGGCAAAGCGCAAAGCGGAACTGTCTGGGCTGAACATCGATTTCCTTGTCCAGGATGCAGCCGAACTCGATCTTCCGGGGTTGAAGTTCGATCTGTGTGTAAGCCTTTTCGACAGCCTGAACTACATCACAGACCCTGCTCATCTCCAAAAGGCATTTTACCGAGTCCAGTCTCATCTTAACCGTAACGGGCTTTTTATATTCGATATCAATACCGAATATGCGTTAAAATACAAGTTTTTTGATCAGGATAATCTCGGCACGGATGATGAACTGAAATACGACTGGGTGAGTGAATATGATACGAAAACCAGGATTTGCGCCGTGAAGATGCATTTCTGGCACCGGCGGGAGGATGACACACAGAAGGAGTTCATGGAGACTCACTGGCAGTATGCCTATGGTATTGAGGAAATCAAATCGATGCTTGTTGAGGCAGGCTTTGAAAATATCGATTGTTACCAGGCTTACACTTTCCACTCACCTACAAGCACTTCCGACCGCCTGTTTTTTATCTGTAACAGATCGTTGTGAAAAATATCTACCAACGCTGCGGAGAGGCAGGGATTGTATGCAGCATGATCCAGGCAAAGAGGCTCTCTGTTGGGATAACGCCTCTATAGAGAGTTTCTTTGCCTGATTCAAGAAGGAGATTATATATAGACGACGATCTAACACAGTACAGCAATATAAGAATGAGATATTCCATTGGATCGAAATCTGGTGTAACCGAAAACGCAGACATACTGCATCAACCTATCTTAGTCAGGAAGCATTTGAACAAAGACATACTCAATGTCTAGAAAGCTTGAATACTCCCATAACATTGTGTCTACAAAAAGGGGGAAGATCACTAAGATATACCTTCAGTTATAGATCGATACCAGTGTGAAGTGATTTTTTCTGTAAGTGGATGTGGAGCTAATTCATCTTCAGGCCAATTGAATTGCGTTCGTAATCTTATATGTGGTGGATCAATAAATTCCTGATCAAGATCATTTTTATTGAGTTCTCTGCTGCAGAATATGTATCCGCGAGTTCCAGACCTAGATTCAGCTGTAGGAAAATACACAAGCAACAAACCAGATTTGTTTCTTGTAAGATATATAAAGTTAGATTCGAAGCCATAGCTTAAATCTACAGGGAGAATTACTTGCCCTTTTACATCCTCACTTAATCTTCCAGAGTTGATCGCCGCTATTATAGCATTGCCTTTAGCGATATTAAAGGGTGATTCAGGTTCATACAGTAGCCACCATCTAAATAAGCAAAAGCAGACGACAAAAGAAAAAAAACTAATAAGTAAGCAAGAGCCTATTGATGGTTGTTTCACTAAGGCTGGACTTTTATTTATCATTTATAGGACTTTCGCTCATGTGATGCCAAAGGCTTGAATAGTCGGTTTACGTAATTCAGCCATTAGGTAATCATGCAGCAGATTTGCTTTCGTTTTATACAATGATTGAGTAAGCTGCCTGGCTTGTACTTTCAACGCCAGCCATGCCAGATAGCAGCACGCCAGATGGTTGCGCTGGGAGCGAGCATAACGGCACTGTCATTTCTCGGTTCCCACCAGTTGTTTGAGCTCTCGGTGCATCTGCTCGATCTGCCAGCGCACGGCATTCTCATTTTGAACGTCTTGCGTTGTCATCGGAACCTGGGTCTGTTCCCGATTGGTAATGACCCATTCAATGTCGCCGTTTGTGGCAACTACCTTGAAAAGATGAACCCGAAAGGGCAGCTTTGAGTTTAACCGAGATCCCGTACCGAAGACGCTCTGCTGTCCAGTCCAGATCTTGAAGATGAACATAACCTGTTTCCTTGGAAAGGCTGACCATACGATTACTCTTCAGGGTGGTAACAAACACCATCTGAAGACGAACAATCAACTTGAGGGTGTCGGCGCTGGCATACCAGCTATCAAAAAGAATAGTTTTAGCCTGGATGCCCTTGTCACTTTTGGCGCGAAGCAGCATCTCTTGAAAGTCAGGATTATCTGCAAGCTATCCGTACAAGCAGTCTATTTCATCGCTATCGCTGATATTTAGCACGCTGCTCTGGTGTGAATTTCGGAAAATGCTCCACTACAGACATATCTTCTACTTTTGTCAGAACTATAGGTCCTCCTCCTTGCAGTCCGGACATTGGATGTGTTTCAAGCCAATAGGTTCTACATTCGATACATCTGTACAGAGTTTCCCATGTCATCCCATCAGCTCCAATCATTTCGATGTTATTTGATAATTCGATTGCTTCTTTGCCTTCTAATACGGTGATGTTTGCACAATTACACATAAAAAGATTTTCCTTAATTATAAATAGCCGAGTAGTCGTTTTCCAGGAACAATTAACCGGGTATTATATGGAATTACCCAGAGCATCTATAGTAGCGATAGAGACAATCCGGTTTCCGGCGTTATCATATACAGACGTGCTTCGGTACCTCAATGGATTCACGGAAGCAATTGGCCTGCCTACTGGTTCATAGACGCTGGAGCTGAGATTACCCAATGCATCCATTCGGCGCTCGGTTGTCTAATCTCTACCGGTGATGAGGACCGATGGAAACAAGCGTATACACAATAACCAATGTTAAAAACCTGTATAGAAAGTGACCGAGTTATACACACTTTAGGCATACTCAATAACCAGTAATGTCTATTCAGCGGGGACGATCCATATCCGCTTTTCAGAAATGAAACTTATTTTATTATTTTTTGGAAGCCATTGTAAGTCTCCAAATACATGCTTATCATTTTTCTTATCCGGCAGACTGCATAATTCATGCATTTTGCTGCCATCTACATTACAAATCCAATTCGATATAGATTTCTGCTTTGATGACTCCTTACTGACTAATTTCCATGCTATCCTTTCACCTCGTGGCGAAAAAGCATAATCTTTAATGACTGCACTGAAAGGTAGAGTAATAGTATACTGCCTGGATATAGTCGCTCCATTTAGAATATCCAGTTCGTAAATATCGATTTGTTTGATAGGAGTTTTGTTTGAATCCGTATCAGCCATTACGAGCATCCGACTTACCTTAACCATAGCCCCTTTCCGCATGTCAGCTTTTAGCATATACAAAGGACTTTGTTTTGAGATAGGAATGACTTTCATGGGAGCATGTCCCAGACCGCCAACTAGAATACGCTTTGGTCCATTTGTCATATGCTTATCTTGCGGTAAAACCCAATCGAGTATAAGCCAATGTCGATTATCCTGCAGCCAATAGACAATATCGTAGCCAAAAATATGGCTCTGTGCTGCTTCAGGCAGAACTTGTAATCGGTTACCGTTCTTCGTGCGTAATGTACTTTTTTCCATATAACCATCTATCCAAAAAAGCTTAATCCCATCTGGTGAAACTATCGGGGTTTTGGGACCCATCTCTGCATGCGTTGAAGTATCCCCGATAAGTTTTTCAGCACCATTTTTTATATTGTGCCTATAGAGGTATTCACGTCCAGCATTTGGAGGACGCCGCCAGAAAAGTATTTCATGATCTGATAGCCAAGAATATGATGGGTAAGATTCCATATCCCATTCTTTCAATATTCCTACTTTTTTGGCATGTTTTAGCATCCAACTGTTATGGGAAGAGGATTTAACGGATTGCGGACATGCAATTATGGATAGGAAGACAAGCCATATTAAGATTGCTCTATTCTGCCGCATATCAAATCTCCTTACCGTATTGCTTTTCATGGAAATGGAATAACGGTGGTTTTCTGTTAGGTACACTTTCGGCAAAAAGGAGACCTAATGAAACGCAATCGAAGACACTTCACTGGAACTGAAAAAGTGGCCATCCTGCGCCGCCATCTCATCGAATCTATACATAACTAACTGTCCACTATTTCGACGGAAGTTTAATCCATTCATCAACCTGTCTTCTCACAAGAATAACTCCATAATAATAACCTGATGACGGATGTTTAATACTTTTCACACAGAAATATCCCACTCCCCATTGCTGTGGTGGCAGAAGTTCAAATATTAGGTGGGAACGTGAATGTTTTCCGGGCATAGGAAAGGTTAAGAATATAAATAAAGATACGCATAAAGTTAATAGTATCCTCAAAATACGTGCTGATCTCATAGGGTTAAATCTTTTATTCATATCATTTTCCGTGAAAAATATATTGATTTTATGAAAATAGAATAACGGCGGATTTTAATCGTAATGATTATGTATGGCCGGTTGGCAGTGGAGACCACGTCAAAATATGGAGGCGAGAATGCATCTGGATTATTATATTCATCTATGCATTGCTAATTTAGCGTAATCAAGTAAATCTGGGCTAAGTTTGAACAACGCACAAGCGCGATCACTTTCTATATATTCAATGATCGATGTCTCTATTAATTCGGGATAGTATAACATCCACTGCTCCAAACCATGTAATGCACTTACTTGACACGCGATTGAATCTATTTCCAAGATTTTCAGCATAGCTGAAAGAAGTGCTTGATCAAGGAATGGACTACTCTGAACGAGAGGATCGTGTTCGATTAAACCATGCATTGGAAGAACATCCCACCACATATAGCAAACTATATCTAATGGTTCAGTAATTGTTTTTCCCTGCTGGAAGTGATAATTTGCTGTACAATGTTTGCTGAAATATTTCTCAAAAAGTAAGACCATAGAATCGATAGTTTGAACAGCATTTGAAAGCGGGATTTCAGGATCACGAATTGCTAGCATAGTTCCATTACCAACAATAGCCCATAGTCCATGCGCCACCTGTAATTTTGTAAAACGCGAGAATACTACCTCTGCATTATTAAAAGTTTCCGTCAGGTAATTCAGCATAATCGCGCTAGGCAACTCGATATAGTCGATTTCGGTAGCATTAAGATTTTCTGCCTGTTCAGCGAGATTATCAAAAATCTCAGAAATCCATTCATCATATGTCATGGATAGCTCTCAATCTTGTCTTCAGCGGTAGAGAAAGGTAGTCTGTGAAACCAGTATCAACGACAAATTCAAGGGCGATTTCCTGACGATGCTGCAATAGAGATATAACCGGAAGTAAAACATGCAGATTTGATACGCATAGAGTTATCATAAAGGGCTCCGCTCCATCACACCAACTAAGGCGGCGTCGACATTATATCCTATGCAGACTCCATAGAGTGATGTGCCTGGTTGTCTGCCTTGTAAAAGTCGTGCCCCATCGATACGATCATTATCATCGATCGCTTAATTGCCTGTCTCCACATCTATAGTTACCATTTTACCAATGTTCGCGTCGGTCTAAACAGCGACACGAATATCGCTTCGATTTAACATTTCACCTGGTTTTCCAACATCTTCTGGTTCCATTGAACTCTGTATCACGAATATACCTCCAGGATAAATAGAGTATAGTTATCTTAAAATGAGTTCGTTATAGATACTCAGGCCGAGTTAAGTAAGGAATCGGATCAGGGATGCCGATACGCAGAAATCCACGTAAGCGGAGTGCGCAGCTATCGCAGATACCGCAGGCGACATCCTCCGTTTTGTAACAGCTCCAGGTCAGCTGAAGTGGAGCCTTTAGATCGACCCCAAGATCGATAATTTGCTCTTTCTTCAGGTGAATAATCGGCGTTTCGATCTTGATGTCACCCGCAGCAGTACCGACACGAATTACCTCATTGAAAGCTGTGTAATATTCTGGCCGGCAGTCCGGATAACCGCTGCTGTCTTCACAAACAGCCCCGATGAATATTCGCTTCGCGTCTATCACCTCTGCCCACGAAACAGCGATGCTCAGGAAGTGCGCATTTCGAAAAGGTACGTAGGAGCTTGGTATCTCCGTATTTTCAAGATCGGCATTCGTGACCTCGATGTTTGAATCGGTGAGGCTGCTTCCGCCGATCATCGCGAGATGCGCAATCGATATTACGAGGCGGTTCTCCTGTGCGACTTCGTAGTGATCCGCTAAATCGTGAAAAGCCTGAAGCTCGCGGTTCTCTGTGCGCTGTCCGTAGTTCACATGAAGGAAACACAGATCGAATCCCTGCTTCTTCGCGACAGCAGCGGTCACGCATGAATCCATACCACCCGATACTAAAATAATCGCTTTGATACCGCTGGCTTCGCTCATCTCTCTCCTTAAAACATCTGACTAATTTTACGAGCATCCATTTCGATCAATCTATACATAATGAATGCATAAACTCGGTTGATTCAAGCCGAATTTTAAATATTACATCACACAGTTAGAATCTAAGCGCCGCTTGAATTCGGTGAATATATTCGCCCGTTTCGGACTACCGGAACAGAATTAGCGATGCTTCTATTTTTCTCGCCTAGATCCAGTGTATCACGCCGGGTATAGTTATAGATGATACCTGTTCGTGAGCTGTTTGAAGAGTTTTCACCGGCTTTATGCAGCACCCGCGCCAGAAAGAACATTGCATCGCCCGCATTGAAATCAAAAGTGACACCCGGTGCATCATACTGCCGCTTATCGACCACTTCAAGATGCTTGGATGACGTACCTTCATCAGGTATTTTATGCGGCAACGTCCCCTGTTTGTGGCTGCCCGGGACCACTCTCGTTGCGCCGGAATTTTCATCCATATCATCGAGATAGATAATTACCGCGCAGTTTCGGTCGTTCGACTGCGGGTCGAAGTAGGCAGAATCCTGATGCCAGTCCCTGTATGTTCCGGGAAAAAACGGTGGTTTGGTGACGAAGCACGTCTCGAAGAAATTGATATCCGGACCGATGAGAGCATCCATCGTGAGCGCGATTCGTGTGTGATAGATCAGATCGAAGAACCTGTCATCGAACAGCGATAGATCGAATCCATTCCAGATAGCATAAGGATTTTTTGCGTCTCGTTTCTCTTCTGGCATATCGCACGTCATCAATCGGCTCGCATAAGGATGGTCTCTCGGTACCAGGAAAAGTTTATTCATCGCTTCCTGGTAGGAAGTTAACTCATCAGGAGTGAGCGCCTGGCGCATCACATGAAATCCGTTTGCATCGAAAGCCCGTTTCTGTTCCGGCGTCACCATCATGTTACTCGTTAACACAGCAGCCTCCTCAGAGAAAAATATTATTGAATACAGCAAACACACTGGATAACTATTACTCTTTAGTTATTATATAATGCATAGTGTAATTAATCAAGATGAAAATATAAAATAGCATGGATTTCATAAATCGAGTTTCCAGGACAACTCGCCTGCTCACTCCAGGAAAATGAATACTTGGTGGAGTATAATCATGAACAGATTATAGATCATAAGGAGTGGATAGATTGAATAATGCAATGTCGACGCAGGCATTTGGTCCGGATAATACTCAGGTTTCACGAATTGCGCTGGGGTGTATGGGGTTATCGGGAACATGGAATCCTGCTGAAGTAGGGCCGGAAAATATTAAAAAGGCTATTAAATCTTTCGAGGCGTCTTTAGAAGCAGGTATTACATTCTACGATCATGCCGATATCTACGGCGGAACCTCCTGCGAAACAGTCTTCAAAGAGTGCCGGGCAGCAGTTCCAGGCAGCAGAGACAAAATATTTATCGCGACCAAAGTCGGCATTCGGAACGGATATTACGAGCACGCAGCAAGTTATATTAAGGACAGCATACGCGGTTCGCTGGACCGCATGGGAATAGACTATGTCGATCTCTATCAACTGCATCGCCCGGATCCGCTCACGCATCCAGAAGAAACGGCTGCCGCTCTCGATGAGCTGGTTGACTCTGGACTCGTAAAAACAATCGGTGTCTCCAACTACTATCCCCATCAGACATTAGCGCTCAAGAAGTACCTTAAAGCCCCCATCGTTTCCAACCAAATCTCTATTTCACTTCTTCGGCTCGATCCGATTTATGAAGGCGCAGCGGGTGGAAATGGCGATGGAGTTCTGGATCAGTGCCTGGAGCTAGACATCACACCGCTTGCCTACAGTCCAGTCGGAGGCGGATGGCTCTCAGGAAAGCGGACGGTACCCGCCGATCATCACAACAAAGAGAAAATCGAGCGCCTGCTTACGCTATTCGAAGAACTCTCTCCACTCTATGACGGCGCCACTTCAACCCAGCTTGCCGTGGCCTGGCTGCTCAGCCATCCTGCGAAGATAATACCACTCGTTGGCTCGAATAATCCGGAACACATACGCGAAGCAGCCGGAGCGGCATCAATCACGCTTTCAAAAACAGACTGGTATAAAATTTGGGTGGCAGCGCGCGGTAATCGGGTTCCATAATTTCTGCTGAAGGATATTGCACTTTCATGACCAATACGTTGAAAGATCCTCGAATCCGTGAGTTTGTTATGCCCACGCGGATCGTCTGGAAATCTGTTAGTGATCAGATAATTCAAAACAGTGAATGCCTGCTCCGAAACAACACCGGCCAGGCGACTTTGAACGCCCCAGATGTCTGTACCATTAATTACACAGGGGACCAGCCAGGCATTCTCCTGGATTTCGGAATGGAGCTGAACGGGGGCATTCAGATCGTAATAGGCCAGACTAATCGCGATCCACTCAATGTGCGAATCCGATTCGGAGAATCAGTCAGCGAAGCCATGGGAGAACCGAACAACGACCACGCTAATCACGATCTAGTTTTTCCTCTTCGCCAATGGGGAGTGCAGGAGGCAGGGAATACCGGTTTCCGTTTCGTTCGAATTGATTTCCTGGATGAAGGCGGCGAGGCGCATCTGATAGCAGTTCGCGCCGTCTCCTTGATGCGGCCGCTGGAGCAAATCGGTTCTTTTCACTGCAGCGATGATCGTCTCAATAAGATATGGCAAACCGGAGCCAGAACGGTTCATCTCTGTATGCAGGACTATGTCTGGGATGGAATAAAACGGGACAGGCTGGTCTGGATTGGGGATATGCACCCCGAGACGCAGGTTATCAGCGCCGTATTCGGAAAACATCAAATAGTCCCGGATTCGCTGGACTATGTTCGCGATTCTACCCCTCTTCCGAATTGGATGAACGGCATCAGCTCTTATTCTATCTGGTGGGTGGTCATTCAGAGAGACTGGTTCAAACGATGGGGTGATGTGGATTATTTGAAGAAGCAACACTTATATCTGAACGGACTGGCTGCGCAGTTAGCAACACAGATTGATGCGGATGGAAGCGAACTACTGGAAGGTTTTCGATTCCTCGACTGGCCGACACAGGGAAATGATATTGCGATACATGCAGGGCTGCACGCTCTGCTTTTAATGGCAATAGAAGCTGCCGGGGAACTATTTCAAGTACTTGGGGACGACACCAATCAAACTATGTGCACGACCGCTGTCACAAAAATGCAGCAGCATATCCCTCCCATCGATTCGTCCAAGCAGGCCAGCAGCCTGCTCTCACTCAGCGGCCTCTATCCTCCTGATCTGATAAATCAACAATCGCTTGCAATAGATCCCCTGCATGGGATTTCGACCTTCTACGGATATTATGTACTGCAGGCGCGCGCGAAAGCAGGAGACTATGCAGGATGCCTCGAAGTCATCCGCAAGTACTGGGGAGCGATGCTTGATCTGGGCGCGACCTCCTTCTGGGAGGATTTCAACCTGGAATGGGCGGTCAACGCCGCCAGAATAGATGAACTGACTCCGTCGGGTAAAGTGGATATTCATCTGGAATATGGGGACCACTGTTACAAAGGCCTACGCCATAGCTTATGCCACGGCTGGGCTGCTGGCCCGACTGCATGGATGTCTGAACATATCCTCGGTGTCGAGATATTGGAGTCTGGATGTAAATCTATGAGGATCACCCCGCATCTGGAAGATTTGGATTTTGCCGAAGGTGTTTTTCCTACACCGTTCGGACCTTTAAAAATTCGTCATGATCGTCGACATGGTGGCGAAATCGAGAGTGAGATCGATGCGCCGGAAGGCGTGCATATAGTATGAATTTTAGGTCATTAAGAAAGGACTCGAAATTTTGAAGAAAATAAAGTTATCAGGATCGAATATTGATGTTTCTGTGATCAGTTACGGAGTGGCAGATTTTGGCACGCAGATAAATGAATCGAACGCTGACCAATTAATTTCAGCATATATTGAAGCAGGTGGGAATCTGCTGGATACGGCGCACTGTTACGCATTCTGGGAGAAAAATGGACTGGGAGCGAGCGAGCGTGCATTAGGCGCCTCTTTGAAACGTCTGGGCTGCCGTGATAGTGTATACATCGTTTCTAAAGGAGGCCATCCCGATGGCGGGCCTGCCTATCAGCGCCCCAAAGAATTCCTTTCCGAAACAACCATCAGTAAAGATATTGACGAAAGTCTGGACCGGCTCGGATTCGATGTGATCGATGTCTATTTTCTGCATCGTGACGATGGACATACTCCGGTGTCTGAAATTATCGAGATGCTTAATTCTCACGTGAAAGCTGGCAAAATTCGAACACTTGGAGCAAGCAACTGGTCTGCTGACAGAATGGATGCCGCGAATAGATATGCAGAATCGAAGGGGCTGCTTGGTTTTTCCGTTTCACAGGATCAGGTAAGCCTTGTCATTCCGGATTGGAAAATTACGGCCGACCCAACGAATAGATATATAGACGAGGACGAGGTGGTATTCCATACTCGCACACAAATTCCAGTGATGGCGTACTCGGCTACCGCGGGAGGGTATTTTGCAGGAAGAGGACACGATTCAGGCACATTCGCCAGGCCAGAAAATACCAGGAAATATGAACGCTGCCTCGAGCTAAGTAAAGAGATTGGATGTACGCCAACGCAAGTCGCAATCGCCTGGCTGCTCCATCAGTCCTATCCTGTGATACCTCTCTTCAGCAGCGGCAGCATGGATCATGTGAAAGAAGTCATGTCTTCTGAGAAAGTCGAATTAAGCTCAGCACAAACTTCCTGGCTTAGTGATTAAGATTCAAATTGGTATAATCACCTAATATGGCTCCATGACGAAATGCTCAAAAAATAATCGCAACATAGATAGACAGGACAGTTGAATCTGACCTGTCTATACTGCTAACCCATAAAAAAATAACGAAGGAAAAATATTGATTACAGGATTGATCATAATGATGTTGTCCTCTACTCTTGGCAAGGCGGACACTGCGCCTGCCATAACCATAACCGATAAATGGAAGGTAAACGTAGCAGCTGGAACGGTTAAAATTGGCAAAAGAAAAGTGCATGTTCCGGCCGCAGCGAGCCTTCAAATAGCGCCAGCCGAGCTAGTGTACGTCAAGGACGAGATATACCAGTTACCACTTTATAATGAAAAGGGCGCTCCCTGGGGTAAAGGTGCAAAATTAACCGGGCTGGCAACACACGAAACAACCGCTCCGGACATGTTGGTGTTGGATAGTTTACGCATAAAGTCGGCCCCAGGCGATTCTCAGGTTTTCAAACAAGGTGTAGATTATGATATCGAACCGAGATGGGCTACCATTGGACGACTGCCAGGTGGATCCATTACAGAAAATCAAAAGATATATACAGACTACTCTTTTGGTAAATCTCGTATCGACTCCATCATCGTAAATATTAAAGGCTCTGTTTCCATCATACCAGGGAAACCAAATATTGTATCCGCAGTACCACCAGAAATTCCAAAGGACTCTGCTGTTATCGCTAATATCTGGGTTCCGGGCAGATTAGCCGCACTCACTCAGGATAATATCTACCCAATTATTGAGGCGGACTATCCAAAAATAACGCAAGGTGTGCGAACAGTTGCTGAAAAACTGCTGCCAAAAAGCTGGGCCAAACTAAAAAATGGACTGCCTCTTAATATTTTAGCCTGGGGAGACAGCGTGACTGATGGCGGGCAAGCGAGCGATCCAGCACATCAGTATCAAAACCGATTTGAGGTGATGCTGCAGAAGAAATTTCCGGCTGCGGCTATTCATCTCTCCACGGTGGCATGGGGCGGTCGAAATACGGATAGTTTCCTGAAAGAACCCGCGGGTTCATCCTATAACTTCAACGAAAAAGTGATCGGCGCGCATCCGGACCTCATTGTTATGGAATTTGTAAATGATGCCTATATGACGCCTGAAATAGTGGAAGAGAAATACTCTTACCTGCTTAAACGTTTTCAGGAGATTGGCGCGGAATGGATTATTTTGACGCCGCACTACGTCCGCCCGGACTGGATGAACGCTCCCAGCGTGCGAGTCGAGGCCGACCCTCGCCCATATGTAGCAGGCTTGCATCAGTTCGCGGAACGGCACAAAATTGCTTTGGCGGATGCCTCTCTGCGCTGGGGGCATCTGGTGAAAGAGGGAATCCCTTATATCACCCTCCTCAGTAACTCGATCAACCATCCTAATGATCACGGTCACGAGATGTTTGCTCAGTCGCTGATGGAGCTATTTGGCGGACCATAAATTAAGGATTTCTTCCATGCGTACATTTTGCATTCGATGCTCAATTTTTGTGCTTTTAATTGGCAGCTCTCGCCTTGCAAAAGCTATTTCAGTATCATCACCCGACGGCAAAATTATAATCCAAGTTAAAACGGAACTAACACTGCGCTACAGTATACAGTTTAGAGGAAAGCCGCTCATTCTGGACTCCCCTATTGCGCTTGAGTTTAAGGACAGTCCGCCACTTGGAAATAATTTAAAGCTGATAAATCATTCGATAAAAGAGATACGCGAGGTCTGGCAGAACCAGTGGGGAAAACGCACGCATGTTCAAAATCACTGCAGTCAACTCACACTTGCGTTCCAAGAATCCTCAATTACTCATCGCAAACTCAATTTGATATTTAGAGCCTATGATGATGGCGCTGCCATTCGCTACGAACTTCCCGAAGATGCAGGCAGAAAAGAAGTTCTGACTAAAGAGAGCATCCACTTCCGGTTTGCTGGAAATCCGACCGTTTGGGCGGCAGATTATGGCGGTTACTCTTCTGCGCAAGAGGCCGAATTCCATAAGCAGAAACTCTCTAACCTGGAAATGGATACGCCTTATGGAACTCCATTACTGGTTCAAGCAAACGAATCGGCATTTGTCGGAATTACTGAAGCCGATCTTCAGGACTGGGCTGGTATGTATCTCAGCGGTATCACTAGCTCCTGGGGAAAGCCTGAGATTGATAGTGGAATCATGCATGGAGGTGAGCCGGCGAAAACCATCAGATTATCAGTTAAAGATAAGCAAAAGCTTCGTTTAACTGTTGGTGATGGGGGTGATGGTTATGATTTTGATCATGCAGATTGGGCGAATGCGCGATTGATCGATACGAATGGCAAAGTTACCTATCTGGAGAGTTTAGTACCGCTTACGGCGAAACAAGGTTATGGCTCGCTAGGAAAAAATAAAAGCATTGACGGACATTCATTAAAAATCGGCAGCCAGGAGTATGTACACGGTTTGGGCAGTCATTCCAAAGGCGAAATTGTGTACGAACTTGGTGGACAGTATGCACGATTCGAAGCGGAAGTCGGCATTGATTCTGAGGTGGGCAGTAAAGGCAGTGCAAATTTCAGTGTTTCGACGAGCAGTTCCGCTCGATCGGATCATACGGGCTTGGTGACGCGTCTCGCACCCAGACCTGATGGAAATGGGTTAGTTGAGATTGGAAATATACGCCGTTCTCCTTGGAGAGTACTGCTGATAGGCGCGCATCCAGGGGATCTCGTTGAATCCGATTTGGTGATGAACCTGAGCGAGCCATGCGCTATCGCGGATACCAGCTGGATTAAGCCTGGAAAGTGCGCCTGGGATCACTGGTGGAGCAGCGAAGTGAAAATGGATACTCCGACAGTGAAGCGCTACATCCAGTTCGCGGCGGATATGGGATTTCCCTACCAGTTAATCGACTGGACCTGGTATGGCGACTTTAACTCCAGCAGTTCGGATATCACTCACATAACTTCAAGTATCGATATGCCGGAACTGCTGCGTTTTGCGAAAGAGCGAAATGTGCGGCTTTTCGACTGGCTGCACTCCTCGGATGTCGATATGAAACTGAAAATCGGCAAACTCGATGAAGCCTTCGCGCTCTATGAGAAGTGGGGGCTGGCGGGAGTGAAGATCGACTTCATGAATAGGGATGATCAGGAGATGGTGAACTGGTACCATACCGTCATCAAACTGGCAGCTATGCATCATCTGATGGTCGATTTCCATGGGGCGTACAAACCGACGGGCACGCAGCGCGCCTACCCGAACCAGATTACCCGTGAAGGCGTTATGGGCGAAGAGTACGATAAGTTCTCGACCGGGGTTACTCCCGAGCATGACTGTACCCTGCCGTTTACAAGAATGCTTGCCGGCCCGATGGACTACACTCCCGGCGGCTTTCTGAACCGCAGCAAAGACAGATGGAAGCGCACCAGCCCCACCGAAGTGATGGGCACTCGATGCCACGAACTGGCAAAGTTCGTTATCTTCGACAGCCCTCTGACGGTTCTATGTGACGATCCCGAGCACTACTATAACCAGCCTGGTTTGGAGTTTTTGCGAGTGGTTCCGACAGTCTGGGACGACACCAAAATAGTGGATGGCTCGGTAGGTGAGTTTATTCTATCTGCTCGACTATCCGGCAGGGACTGGTTTCTTGGCGGTATTACGAACTGGTCTGCACGAACCGTTAAAATACCATTAACATTCCTTGGAAAAGGTTCTTACGCCGCGCACATCTTCTCTGATGCAGCAGATGCGGGCGAGAATGCTGAGCATCTTACTGAATCTACACGAACTGTCACATCGTCGGAATTATTAACTGTATCGATGGCATCCGGCGGCGGTATCGCGGTTCAATTTACTCGAAAATAAACAATGAAAAATAGACGAAGCCAGAAATTTATCCACTTTTATGCTGCACACCCGGCGATATATATTTCTATTGTTTTAGTAATGAGTATACTCGGAGGCATAGCAGGTCATTATGATAAGTATTTCACTGGGAGTTGGATGGGGTCATTTGCCGGAATAGTAGGCGGTGCAGGATTTGGATCGGTTATCGCGTTTCTATGGTATCTCTTCATCGAACTTGGAGATATGTAAGACTCGATTCATCATTTTGATGTCTCATTTCCATAGAATATTAAGTTTTTAGGATTTTTGTCCACTAAATACACGAAATAACACGAAAATGGTTGGCTTTGAAGTAACCACTAAACATTTTCGAATTGACCAAGTTGGAAGCGGGAGGTTATAATGGTAATCCTAATACATGTCGACTCGATGTAGAATTTTTATAATTTAACGCTTGATATTTTTCGTGTTATTTCGTGTATTTAGTGGACAAAACTTTGTAAAGAGGATTGATTTCAGCTTTTGCATTATGTTGGCCGTGCGTGACAAGATACAGAGAGGCATTTTTAAGTCAGATGTCTCTCATTCATTTTCTTTTATATATTCGTTACTGGCTCGTAAGAGTTGATTTGAATTCGCCTCTGAATGCTCATTCGCTGCCCTGAGTAAAGTTTTCTCTCCATCCTGCGGTCTGCAGCTGGGGCGAAGAAGCATGGTAGTGGCTTTCGCTTCCATATCTCGTTCTAGCAGGATGGGAATCAACTTGGTCGCAGCGTCTCGTACACTACTGTCAACTGTCATATTCATAGTGCCAACAACTGCAGCTATTCCTCGGCCATCTCCGACTATGTTGAGCGCTTGGAGTATGATCAGATCAGTCCGATGATCTACTCTGGATAGAGCTTTACTTAGCGCAGGTACGGTTTGTACTGGAAGTGCTCCATAATCTGCCGGGCTTAATCTTGAAACGACTCCTTCAAGAGCGCCAGCCGCTTTATCGTGCCATGGAGAATGCAAAAGACATCTCGAGATCGGTAACATGCTGGATGCATTACCGTATTTTCCCAGGGTTTCAAGGTATGGGAATAAATAATATGAATTGCTATTGTCGATCCATATAGATAAAGGTAGAGAGATGAACGCCCACGCAATAGTAAGAACCACCGATAGTTCGAGTATTCCA
>JBBRDM010000085.1:0-21338 GCA_038203935.1 Chthonomonadales bacterium | reverse complement strand
AAATCGCTTCAATGGTTCCGATAGCGAATCAAACTGGTTCGCCAACAAACGCCGGTAAAGACTGTGAGTGTTTTGTACGGGCGAGATCATATTAGCAGTGTACCAGAATCTGTATCTCTAAATAAAATAAGTAGAAGCTGCAGTACGGCACCAGCCATACTGCAGCCTCTATTTATTAAACACAATTTATCGGATCGCCTCAAAAACCAGAATCTTCTTTTGCTGGAAACTTCCCAATCGATCCTCTGAGAAGAGTGATTCTCAGCAAAATATCTTAGTGAGCGGGTTGTCGAGCCTGAATTGAATCGATCAATTGTGCAATCTGATTGAGTGTTTCGATCGCTCTGTTAATGGTCACGTCCGCAGAATCCTGGGCCGCTGCAGGGCGAACCGCCAGAATTGAGACAGAGAGTAAAGCTGTGATTAGCAGCGTTTTTAGAGTCCGCTTGAACATAGGATATCTCCCTCTTTCAAAAATTTAATCCGAACTTAATGCAGTTTCCCAAACCGCTAACAAACTGCAGCTTATGAACTTGGAGCATGTACATATCAACATTTAAATGCTGATATCGACTTCTGCATTATCCTTCTGACGTCTCATATCGAAACTCTGTTTCAGGCAAGCCCATTATCGAATTCCGTAGATATTAGAATGATCTTTAGAATTCGAACACGAAAACGGCAGAAATAAGTTAGACTCAATGAACCCTGGGAAAACCAAAGTGCTTCTCGAACACAGAGCGAAAGCGAGCGAACTAGACATTGTTGTAGAATATCCTGCATATCTCGTACTTTGAGGGTAATAGTGTGATTTATAGAATTATGAGCAAAAAAATAGTTGTGTTTTTTTCAAACATCCACTATTGAATTATAGGACAAAGTCCTATATAATATAAAAGTGAAACCATACGGCTGCAATAATTGATGAGAATATTCAAGAGTAAATGGTTTGCAAAATTCGTACGCAAAGAGCGGATTACCGATGAAAAGCTGTGCGAAACCATAAGGAATGCGGAGCATGGCGCTATTGATGCTGATTATGGCGGTGGAGTTATCAAGCAAAGGATAGCGCGGCAAAACGAAGGCAAATCTGGCGGGTACCGTTCTATTATCTTATTCCGTCGAGGTGAGCGTTACTTTTTCGTCTATGGATTTGCTAAAAATGAGCAGGATAATATAGATGACAGCGACGAACGGGGATTTAAGAAACTCGCTGCAATACTTTTAGCCGCTTCCGATACAGAGTTGGATATTTTAGCAGGACGTGGTGAATATGTGGAGATAGAATGCAATGACTAAAATTAAGAACTATAAAAGCAGCATCAAAGCGGCAATCCATCAGACAGCTAACGGTCTCTATGAAGCCGGTATGATCGACAAAAAGACGATGCGTGAGTTCGACGAGTCCTGCCTGACGCACGTTCATGACTTCACTCCCGAAGAAATCCGGGCGCTGCGTGAACGTGAAGAGGTAAGCCAGGATGTGTTTGCACACTATCTTAACGTATCGAAAGATTCGGTTATTAAGTGGGAGCGTGGGATTAAACATCCTGCCGGTTCTTCACTTAAATTACTTTCTCTGGTCGCCAAAAAAGGGTTGGATTCGATTGCCTGAGAATTAATGATAACAACAATTATTACAGGGGTTCGTTAGAAAAATGGCGAAAATAACACCGTGAAAAACAAATGGCTGATAACCTGCATTATCCTGATATTGATGTTCGGTATTCCAGGCTATCTTACCTACCGAGTTGTGCGCCAGGAAAGGTTAAATGCCGCTTTAATTAGGGCGATTAAGAGCGGTAAAACATCTCTAGCCTTAGCCGCACTACAAAACGGTGCAGATGCCAATAGTCGAGATGTTAACAAGGACTTTCGGCCGCAGTGGAAAATCATGTGGGATATGATGCACGGAAGGCGGGCACCTCGATCTTCCAGGCCAACCGCCCTTTCATTATTTTTGTGTGGAACTATAGTAGAGGGCGATATACTTTTAGTGCCACAAGACTCTCCGTTGGTCAAGGCTTTACTGGATCGCGGAGCAAATCCAAATGGCCAGAGCAGTGATGAATACACTCCATTATGGTTAGCGGTCCATTGGAACAATGAAAAATCAATAGAATGGCTGTTACAATATGGTTCGAATCCAAATGAGCAGACTTCTGAAGGAACTCCATTAATTGAAGCAGTAGAATCAAGAAATGAAAAGGTAATTAAACTACTGCTCGATCATGGAGCCAATATTAACGGAAAAAGCGTTTTTTCAGAAGACGAACACTTGGAAGCAATTAAAGGCAATGGGTCCACGCCGTTGGCTATGTCTGTATTATGCAGAAACCCAGAAATTGTTCGCCTTCTTTTAGCTCGACATGCAGATGCAAATCTTGCGAATTGTTCCAACAAGACCCCACTTGCATTAGCTGAGACCGCCCAATATCTTGAGCCTGTGCCTTCCATTATCAAAATGCTCAAACATGCAGGTGCTCATAGGTAGAAAATCGTCTGTATTGAATTATCATACTGATTATGGTCGATATAGACCGTGAGATTGTATAAGTAGGATTCAATAAGAAGTAAGAAATATGGCTGAGCTGGAAACACAACAACCATACAAAATGTTTCGGGGAAATAGTGACGAGGCTGTAAGCCACCGTAACGAATCACATTGGGCGCAATTATAAAACTCAAGGCATTTGAGGAGTAACCGAAACCACAATGGGAAACAGCAACAATGGCGCTTATGAGGTCATGGTTAGAATAAAATGCGACTGACGATCCAGGGGAGCTGTTCACCGCCCAGGAAGAGTTGCGTGAGTTTAAACGCATTATAAGCTCTCAGTAAAGAAATTTGGGCTAGATTGCTCTATCCAAAGACGGAATGAGCCTGACAGTATTTCTTGACGCCGGGCCTTCAGGCTTAGTGACGAACATGAAATGGACACCGGATATAATAGCAGCTACCCCGTGGGTTTTTGATATGGTGGCCGCCGGACATCGTTTCTTAGTTCCAGCTAATGTTGCACATCCTGCTTTGTTTGCCCGCTAATTATGATCCGATATCAAGCCGGAACTGCCTATGAACGAAAGTCCATAGATTGGAACAGCTCACTGTATCATCCCATATCCTTTCACAACATTAATTCATACCGCACTTTAAAAACTGCCAATCCCACATTCTTATGGGCAAGCTGTTTATTGCCTCCATAACAAAACAAAGTTCTCTCGGCAAACACCGAAATGCAGGATTTTAAGGGGCTTTTCCACAACAACCTATCGTTGTTGTGCCCTAATCGATGATGATGTTCCGGAGGCGCTTTGCCCGAATGATTTATACTCAAAACTACAGCCCGCTTGCTTCCTCGCTTCTCACCACCATACTGGCTGCACTGCCTATCCTCGTCCTATTCTTCCTTCTTGTTGTAAAGCGTTCTCCAGTTCCCATTGCCGCCGCAGGGGGTGCAATTGCCGCTCTGCTTGTAGCAACCATGCTTTACCGTATGCCAGTCTACATGGCGGGTATGGCATTTCTCTACGGAGCGCTTTTCGGTTTGCTGCCTATCTGCTGGGCAATCGTCACGGCCATGCTGCTCTACAACACTACCGTGATAACGGGGCAGTTTTCTCGCATCAAGGATTCTGTCGCCGGCCTCTCTGCGGATCATCGTCTTCAGGCTGTCTTGATTGCCTTCGCTTTCGGCGCATTTCTGGAAGGAGCAGCCGGAGCAGGGACGCCCGTGGCCATCTGCGCCGCCATGCTGGTAGGGCTGGGTTTTGAGCCGTTTCTGGCTGCCTGCCTTTGCCTCATCGCAAACACCTCGCCGGTAGCCTACGGAGGGTTTGGAACTCCCCTGCTCGCTCTCTCTGGGGTTACCGGAATCGATACGCAGAAGCTGAGCATCATGGCCGGCAACCAGCTTCCATTTCTCTCCTGCCTTATTCCTTTCTGGCTGGTGCGCTGCATGTGCAGCTGGCGCGAAACCATGGAGGTTTTCCCAGCAATCGTGGTTGCCGGAGGTTCGTTTGCGCTCTGCCAATACATCTTTGCGCATTCTGCAGCCTACCCGCTGACAGATCTAGCCGGGGGACTTATATCGCTGGTGGTCACTGGTTTTTTCTTAAGGTATTGGCAGCCAGCCTCTATTTGGCGGTTCGAAACGCATGGCAAAGGGGTCGATCGGGAGAACGCACAGATTCATTCTCCCATCGGGCGAATGAGGCTGGGATTAGCTGTCAAAGCATGGATGCCGTTCATAATCCTCTGCGTCTTCATGGTAGCCGTCGGAATCAATAAAAAGCAGCTGGATGGCGGCATCCTTGGCCCGATCCGGGGAATGTACGAGCTGCATATTCCCGGGCTGGATAAGCAGGTTCAGCGGCTGCCTCCAGTGGTTGAAAAGCCCACATTGGAAGCGGCAGTCTTCAGGCTGAACTGGATAACTACACCAGGAACTTCCATATTCATAACTTTTCTGTTCGTCTTATTTCTCCTTAAAGTGGATGGAAAGACTCTACGGCGTATTGTCCGGCAAACGGCCAATCAGATGCGAATTCCGGTTCCGACTATTATCTGCATGCTCGGGCTGGGATACACCACACGATATGGCGGCCTTGATGCAACGCTGGGAATGGCTTTCAAGCAGACAGGGATGCTCTATCCGTTTTTTGCTGCGATACTGGGATGGCTGGGAGTATTCCTGACCGGCACTGATGCAGGGAGCAATGCTCTTTTTGGCAGTCTGCAAAAGATTACTGCGCTGCAGCTTCATCTCAACTCCACGCTCATCACCGTCGCTAACTCAACTGGCGGAGTGATGGGCAAAATGATCGATGCGCAGTCTATCTGTGTTGCGACAGCAGCAACAGAACAGCCAGGAACTGAGGCAGATATATTCAAATTTGTCCTGCCGCACAGTATCCTCCTCGCTTCCATTATCGGCATTCTTGTTTTACTGCAGGCATACGTTTATCCCTTCACTCTCATGGTTCCGAAGTAGAAATAACTGTTCCAAATTCTAGGGGATTTATGTCTTACACGGCAGCTCTACTGTCAAATATATTGGCTTTATAGTACAAATGCTCGATTCCTGCAGGAACTGCATGCCTGTATCTAGAACAAAATAATGTGATTTCCCTTTCAGTTAATATTGGAAATGGTAATCTTCATTTTTGTAATATTTTGATTGAAAGGATAGAAACAATGGTGCGTTTACGACAGCTGTTTTTTGTCATTCTTATTTTTTGTCTGCCTGGCTGTGGAGGAGGCAGCAGTGGAAGCAGCGGCGGCCCCATTCCCCCTGTAACGGTAGCTATCACGCCATCAGCTCCCACCCTTGATGTAGGCACAACACAGACCTTCACTGCAACGGTTACTAATGCCACCAATACAGCAGTCACCTGGAGTGTACAGGAGGGCGCAGTTGGTGGAATCATCACAGCAACCGGATTATATACCGCGCCAAACACCGTAGGTACGTATCATATTAAGGCAATAAGTCAGGCTGATACCTCAAAATCCGCCACTGTGCCGGTTGTGGTTCATGCTAAACCTCCGGCAGTAACCTTGACTATCACACCAACTGCTCCTGTTCTAGCAGTGGGAGCCACACAGGTCTTTGTTTCAAATGTTATCAATGCCACCAACTCCGGTGTTGCATGGAGTGTGCAGGAAGGCACAGCAGGAGGTAGTATCGATGCAAACGGCCTTTACACAGCGCCTAATATCGCCGGGACTTATCACGTTCATGCGACAAGTCTGGCTGTTTCAACGGCAAGCGCAACAGTTCCTGTCGTAGTTCATATCAAGGTAAGCATCAATCCGGACAGCTTCACACTGACGCTTCTTGATAAAAAGACTTTCACTGCAACTGTACTCGGAGCGACCGACCAGGGAGTTAATTGGAAAATTCAGGAAGGCGCTGCAGGTGGTTCAGTCACAAGCCAGGGCCAGTACACGGCTCCCAACGTGCCTGGAACCTATCATCTAGTGGCAACGAGTCAGCACGACACTACTCAAAACTCAATCGCTGCAATCACCGTTCAGGCTGGCAGTGCATCTGGAACAATACAGTGAGGAAAACCATGAAACGAAATATATCTTTGTTGTTTTTAGGTATTCTCGCTGCACTTCTTGCAGGATGCGGCGGCGGGAACAGTTCAAAGATCAATGCAGCTGGAGGCCGAGCAGTTCTTACTGTGAAATGGCCTTTACGTTCACGACTTCTTCCTCAAGCAGCCAACAGTATCAAAGTCAGCATCAAGAATGGAAATACTTTGGTCACTAGCAGGCTGCTTGCTCGCCCGGCATCCGGTACCACGACTTCTGTGACATTCGACCCGCTGCCAGTCGGAACGCTGGCGATGACGGCAACTGCTTTCCCAGTGGCAGATGGCACTGGAATAGCTCAGGCAACTGGCGGAGCAGCTCTCAATATTCAAGCCGGTCAGACCTTCTCTTTTGCACTGACTATGCAGAGCACAATCACAAAGCTGGACGTGACGGCATCGAACCCGAATATCAAAATCGGAAATACGCAGCAGATGACAGCAACTGCAACGGATGCGAGCGGCGCAATAGTCCTGCTTACGCCTTCCAAATTGCAATGGCTTTCCTCAAATACAGCTGCTGCCACAGTTGATGCAGCAGGCCTGGTAAAAGCTCTGGCCGTTGGTAACTCGGATATCTCTGTAAAAGACACGGAGTCCAATTTGAGCGGAAAATTAACAATTACTGTCTCAATTGTTCCACCGATTACCTTCCAAGCGCCATCACTTATCAATATGTCCTCCCCTGGCCCTATGGTCACGGCGGATTTTGATGGCGATGGTAAAATAGATATCGTCATAGGGTCGCCTACTACGCTCTATATACTCTATGGAAATGGCGATGGTACGTTCCAGCCTGCGCAGACTATATTAACCTGGTCAGGTGAAATTAGACCGTACTCCTCCCTTGATATGAATGGTGACGGCAGACCCGATATCGTCTGCACAGTACCTAACCAGTTTGTCGTCATAAACAATCTCGGAAGCCGTCACTTTGCTGCTCCCGCTGCAGTAGCACTTGGTAACACTGCTCTCGGACCGCTGGCTGTGGGTGATTTTAATGGCGATGGCAAACCGGATGTCGCGATCATAGCATTTGATCATCCCGGCGGCACACAGACAGATATCTTCATATATCGTAATGAAGGCAGTGATACGTTCACAAAAGTTTCAACACTCACAAATACCTGGATAGTGTTGACTATTCGAGTCGGAGATTTGAATGGTGATGGCAAGCAGGACTTACTAGTGAATGTAATTACCGATATTGTTGGTACTAGCGGGGCGGGTATTTACCTGGGAGATGGCACTGGAAACTTTACAGGCGGGCCAGGTGTTCAGACAGAATCAGGCAATACCGACTGGACTACTATTGCCGACTTCAATGGTGATGGCAAACTAGATTATGCCGTCGCTAACGATTATAGCGGCTCGTTATCCGTAGTTTACAACACCGGTGGAGGGAGTTTCGCGACGCCAGCTACCTATGCGTGCAACAGTTATCCGGATATTCTCGAATCCGTTGATCTGGACGGTGACGGAGCTATTGATATCATTGCTGAAAATCGAGATGCTTCCTTTGTTACTGTTCTGCGCAATCAGAAAGGTCTATTCCAAAATGCAGTGCAAATCCCTATTGGAGGTCAATGCACCTGGATGAATGTTGTGGATCTTAATGGGGATGGTAAGCCGGACATTCTTGTCAGCTCAAGAAATACTAACAATATATGCGTTGTTCTGAATAATACACCATAATTCAGAACGGTTAAATAAAGTCGACTAGTCTTCAGACTAGTCGACTTTATATTTTTAATTTAATTCCTTACAACGCTGCCCCAATCGGGAATGCCGGGTATTTTGTACCACGAACTAAGAAATTGATCGATATTTCCTGGATATACCGCTCTTTTAATATTCATCCATGTCTGCTGGTCACCAACGGCAAAGTAGAGCAGGGTCTGCCCTTTCCACTCTACTAAGTCAGGATCGGAAGCGTTGATTCCTTCATCCAGACCCTCAGGACGAAGCACCGGATTTGCAGAACTCAATATCCAATGGTGAAGATCAGATGATCTTGTTATGTACGTTTCGAACCACCAACGAGGGGAGCGATGCTCGAGATAGAGTACATAGTAAAATCCTTTTGAATAGCGTATGCAGGGGCAGGCTGTGTACCGATTGGTGCCAAACGTCGCTTCAGGAATTTTCGACCAGTTCAGCAAATCCTTCGACCGGGCAAATTTCACCGTGAAAGGCGGATAGCGAGCATCGTTTGATTCATACGCCATCACGAATCCATCTGACCCTTTGCAGACGGAGCTGTTGAAAAGCTGTTCCTTTTCACCCTGAACCACACGGCTGGATTTCCATTTTTTTAGGTCTTTGGTTCGAAAAAGAGTGACATCATGCCAGCCTTCTGGTGACCATTTTGAGGCGAACAGTAGAATCTCATCGCCATTCACTAGCAGCGATGCCAATCCATATCCCTCGGCACATCGGGCAAACTCTTTATCAGTCTCCGCATCACGGAGCACCATGTAGTAATCTTTGCCAGTACCGCCCGAAGCTGGCCGGATACAGTCCATCCGACACAATCTGCCTTTCCACACGAATGGCGTGACCTCACAAAGATCACTCTTTATCCGACTTCGTTCAGCAAATGGTGATTCTGATTTTGGCAGCTTAGGCACCAGTGCTTGAAATGTTTCGACGGGCCAGGACCCCATGCGATAAATATTCGATGGGACTTCCTGCTGAAACTGGACGTAGGCTTTCACATCCCCTTTCACAGTATAGGAAATCTGGTGGACGGTATCCTTATTTTTAATTACTCCAAACACTTTGTAGCCCATCAAGGTACAGTTTTCGAGATCGACGTGGAGAAGCTTTCCCTCCTGCACACTTTGAATTATTCCATCCGTCGGAGTGCCCGCGGGCTGAGAAAAATTGAGAGCGATAAGCTGACATCGATTCAAGCGGATATGCGAATAAGTATGAAATCCAAAGTTGCTGCTCTTGAGAGCGCATTGCGGCCCTGTCAGAGTGCAGTCTTCAAATACAGCATCTGGCAGCTTGGGCATAGTCTGATTTTCCACACGGATATAGGCGCCTGCCGTATCTCCCCACCAATCGAGAGACCAGAGGTGGCAGCGCCGAAATGTAATGGGTTCATTGGGACGCGAAAGGCAGTTCGCAACTCCTCCGCCAAACGCCCTTCCTATACTTACACAGTCTTCCACAATCACGCTGAAAGGTTCGATATGATCGGTCATATCAAAAAATATACCGGCATCCCCACCAGTCACGTACAGGCGGCTGAACTTCCAGCGATCCCACCCGATTGCGGAAAAAGTTTTCTCCTTATGCTGAGGGGACCAGCCTTCTGAGGTGGATCGAATAGTTCCCCACCAATCGTAACTCTTAAATCCTTTTTGACCGGGGTCACCGGAATCTATAATAACCGATCCAAGAGTGCCGGAACCGAGTCGAGCGTCACAATCTCCGATAAGTTTGTTGTAAGCGCCCTGGGCCCCTTTATTTGACGGATAGAGATTTGCTTCGAAATAGGTATCAGGCCGAACTATAATAGAATAACCTCCAGCGCTGTCTGGCACCGCATTAAGAGCTGCCTGGATAGTATTGAATGCGAATTTCCAGGAGGTGCCGGATGAGTTATTGCCTAATTTGGAAACATAAAAAATCTTATTGTGCATACTCTTCGTTCCAGCGCTCGCGTTTTCCGGCGACATATTTACCAATAAAATCAAGAGTATAAATAATTTGATAACTGTTCTCTTCAAGCAAGCTCTCCAATCGTTGCAGCAATTCTGTGGTGATCAAGTAGGATTTCTGTTCCGGCTGCGTACCGGGTTGACATGCTATAATATCACAATGTATTGGGAATTGTTTGAGCGCTGAGTAAATTAATTTTATTGTTGGAACTTTTTAAAAATGAATACACAACCAAGTTTCAAAATTCTGGTAGTTGCCTCCAAAGCAAAAGATCATGTGCGCATGATAAAAAGCGCTGAGCCTTTCTTTATGAAAATGGCGACAGATAATCATTTTTCAGTTGATTTTACAGAGGATGCGGATACTATAAATGATGCGAATTTAGTGCAATACCAGGCTTTTGTGATGCTGCATCTCGCTCCGTTCGATATGACTCCCTCTCAACAACAGGCACTTCAAAAATTTATAGAAAATGGGAAGGGATGGATCGGAATTCATGCGGCCGGACTGACTGGAAAGAGTTTTTTGGATCCCCATTCCACATACTGGCAGTGGTTTGAGGAGTTTATGGGAGATGTCCTCTACTCACCGCATCCTGCTTATCAAAAGGCGACTGTGGTCATAGAAGAGCGTCACCATCCCGCCACTAAGAATCTTCCAGCGCACTTTGATATTTCCGACGAGTGGTATGAGTTCCATGGAAACCCAAGAGATAAGACACGAGTCCTGGCTATAGTAGATGAGGCTACCTACAATCAGAATAAGCCGATGGGAGACCATCCCATTATCTGGACAAATGAAAAATATCGAAGGGCAATCTATATCGCAGTGGGACACGATCCCTCATCTTTGACAAACCATGCCTACAGCACTCTGCTAAGAGATTCTATTCTCTGGGCTGCTTCTTAGAGTCAAGCAATCGAAAAACACCTTCCAGAAAATACGGCAGTCTTTAAGCCTAAAATCTGTTTCAGTCGATTGATATTTTGGATACTGGCTTACCCAGATTAAGGTTTCGAGCCTGCTATGTCCAAAATTTATTTAAGGATGATTCATGTACTTTCCCTCCCTGCTGTTTCTCATCACTTCGCTGTCTTCGATCTTCGTCACAACTGTGAATGCTCCTAAACCAGCAGAGCCGAGATTTCGAGCATTAGTTCTTTATGAAAATGGCGGGCATCACATTGAATACTCGAAAAGAGCACGAGTATGGATTGATAACCTCGCAGCAAAAAGTAATTTCCAAGTCTTTTATATACAAAATACCGACACCATTGATGATTTACTACTGAGCAGATATCAGCTGTTTATTCAGCTGGACTATCCTCCCTATGGCTGGAAAAAAGAGGCCGTCGCAGCTTTTGAAAAATACATAACCGAGGGTAAAGGCGGCTGGATAGGATTTCATCATGCTTCACTTCTTGGTGAGTTCGATGGATATCACATGTGGCAGTGGTTTTCGGAGTTTCAGGGTGGTATTAGATATTCAAACTACATCCCGACTTTTGTAGAGGGTCGTGTGCATGTCGAGGATACAAAACATCCCAGCATGAAGGGGATGCCGAAAATCTTCACGATTGAAAAGGAAGAGTGGTACACTTACAATCTAAGCCCCCGCGCCAATGTACATGTGATAGCAAGTGTCGATGAATCGAGCTATAAGCCGGATACTAAAATCAAAATGGGAGATCATCCGGTGATATGGACCAACCTCCATTTCCCAGCACGAAATATCTACATTTTTATGGGCCACTCACCAGAACTTTTCGACAACAAAGCTTATACCACTCTGTTTAAGAACTCCATATTTTGGGCCGCAGGGCATTAGTTCGCCATCTCTTACTGTGTGATGAGGGTAACTGCCTGGAGCCGTTCAATCAACACGCCCTTTAAGCTATTTAATAGCGGCAAAGGTGAAGCGGGCATCTGCCTGCCTGTATTGCCATACTGCATCCATAACCTCCCTCATGATCCAAAGGTTTTGTTAATCAAATTGTAATAAAAAAATGATTTTTATCACGCTATAGTCAGCTATTCGGTTCGCTACCCCGAAGCAGTTCCTCAGGAGGATCCTGATGGCTGCTCTCTACGGCGCGCAAGAGCGATTCATAGCAAACTGTTGATTGACGTGATCCACGCAAAAGTGTTTTATTGTTATGTCTCATTTCCGCACGCTCCAGCAAGATTGGCAGACACTCCTTCGCTGCGGTGTTTATTCTCAACTCTCCAGGTGATTTGGGCTGAGAATTTGCAAGGCGAGACACGACTTGAATAGCTCTGTTGTCGCCTACTTGTTCAAATGCTTTAAGGATAGAAACTCTTAGATCGATTGCTTCCTGGCTGGCTGGCTGAAACAGTTCCCGCACATCCTTGTAGAGCGGATTTTCAGGAGGCGTACCCAGCAGACCGCATAATTTCGCGCGTTGTGAAGGATTTAGAAGCCATCCATCATCGGACTGAAGTTGAGGAAGCAGCGTTATTAATGCTCTTTTTGATATATCTCGCGTACTGCCATCATCCAGCTGCAGGGCATCTATTAGTGAGCCGATATTCCGAATATCGTTTTGCTCGACTACTCTTGAAGCGAGATCTCGCCGGCGAAGACGCGGTTTGCGCGCGGAACTCACTACACAAATAGAAGCTATTAGCAATGCTGCAAGTGTGCCTGAAACAACGACCTGAGCCGAAAGGAGCGATTTCCATTTCTCATCACCGAAATATAATCTGCCAGCGATCAAAAGTGCCCCATACACACTTATTCCTCCGGTAACTTGTAGTATATTTCTCCTGAAGCTTTTGTACTCTTTGCTAAGATCCGCACCCAGAACCTGAGAGGTTTCCTGCTGATCCCTGCCGAGCTGTGTATCTGCTGCTTCGACAGCTGCACGCTCTGACGGGTTCAATCTTTCAGCTTCCTTACGCGGATCAACTTGATGAGACTGTATTTGAGCCTGTTTCATGTTTGTTCTGACGGGTACGGAGACTCCACGGTTTCACGATGTTAGGTTATGTTTATAAAAATCACCTCACTCAATGTCGAGTGAGGTGAACAAAGTCAATTTTACAGATGGAAATGTACGAACTATATCGCACACGACAATCGTCCAATTTTAATTCGTACAGCTTTTTTTGATATAAACGCAGTACGTGCTACGGCCTTATTTTTTTATAGTTGGCCAGACATTTCTCAGCAGTTTCAATCTCAGAATAACGACTACCCTCCTGTTCGATAAGATAGTACTCTGCCCCGCCTGAGGATTCTGCTGCATCCAGCAACTGCTTCCAGGGCGTATCGCCTTCACCAAAAAGTACACTGAATCCACGGTTAGCGCCTGCTCCCCAGTCCTTTAGATGGAGAGATCGAATTCTCCCGGGATTTGCTTTGATCCAAGCGACCGGATCAAACCCTGCCTCCATGCAGGTACCGACGTCGAACTGCAGTGTAACACTTTTGGGTGTGTTGGCAGCTATTAAGGGCATGGGGCGAAAGCCATTCTTTTCGGTAAATTCAGTTTGGTGATTGTGGTAACCAGCGCGCATCTTCAGTGGTTTTAAAGTTTCGGCAGCCTGAGAAAGTGTGCCAGCGACTCTCTTCCAATCGTCCTGAGTCTCATTTCTCCCGGAGCTTGCCATAACAATGGTTTTGGAGCCGATGATATGATTGAGTTCGATTGCTTTTTTAAGGCCATCACCTTCCAGGCTATTTTTTTGATTATGCGTGGACAGACACTTGATATTCAGATCATCGAGCAGCCTACGCACCTCTCCTGCATAAGTGGGCGTCCATTCAAAATAAGGCGAATAGAACTCCACCACTTCGTAACCAAGCCTGGCGACAGCTTTAACAGTACCTATCGGGTCTTTCGCGAGTTCGTCTCGCACCGAATAGAGTTCCAGGCCAATTGGCATCTTTCGCGGCTTCATAATTCCACTTGCAGAAGCTGCTCCTCCAGCGACAACCGCCATGGCCGTCGTCATGAAGGATCGTCTGGTAATTGGATTATTATTCAAACTCAACACCTCTTCTCGTTAAACTCTCTAATCTTCCAGTCCATTTCATAAAGGCGGTGCATGTATTGGTCGGCTGCGGGTACATGTCCAAAATACAACCAGCCAAATATCTCCTCCAGCATGTCCTGAAATTCTTAGCGATCGTGCTTAAAGGAGGAAATATACTATTCTGCCGGTAAACTTCTAACTCCTCCTAATGACTTTTACGGAGTTGATATGGGAGGGTCAAATGCTGCTTATTCGCAGCCGGTATCCAATGAATTTCAATTTACTCTGAACGCATATTGTGCTGTTTCTGTCTATTCGCCTCAAACTTTATTCGCACTTGCTGAACAGCAATTTATACGATGAAATAATTGAAATAGCCATTTCCTGAGAACAAATTACCTGGTAATTCTAATCGAATTCATCCGCTGCCTTTCATTCGAAAAAATTAAACTTTTCGGTGTTTACAATTCTAAGGAGAATGCATCTGATGCTGAAGCCTCCACCCATATCGCATCCTATCCTGCCTGATGACAGGCCTGCTTCCCCTGGCCCGATACTCGATGTCAATTTTCTTGACCGAAAGCACTCACTTGCGAAACCGGGGTTTAACCGATGGCTGGTACCTCCGGCCGCCCTCGCTATCCATCTTTCCGTTGGGCAGGCATACGCGTTCAGCGTTTTCAACAAGCCGATGGCACAGTTGATTGGGATAAGCAAGTCGGCTCCGGGAGACTGGCAGCCGACATCAGTCGGTATCATTTTCAGCGTCGCTATCGTGTTTTTGGGACTTTCTGCTGCCATATTCGGGAAATGGCTGGAAGCGGCAGGCCCTCGAAAAGCGATGTTCGTCTCCGCGCTCTGTTTCAGCAGCGGTTTTTTCGTAGGGGCTATCGGCCTGGCTCTGCATCAACTATGGCTGGTCTGCGCAGGATACGGCGCGCTGGGAGGAATCGGACTGGGACTGGGCTATATCTCTCCAGTATCCACCCTGTTGAAATGGTTTCCCGACAGGCCGGGAATGGCTACCGGAATGGCGATAATGGGCTTCGGTGGCGGAGCGATGATAGGCTCTCCACTGGCAGTCAATCTGATGAAGCACTATTCCTCCTCCACTTCTAACGGAGTAATCCCCACATTCCTCACCATGGGACTGATCTATCTAGTCTTTATGATGTTCGGAGTCTTTACCGTGCGGCTGCCTCGTGAGGGGTGGAAGCCAGCGGGTTTCATTCCACAAGCCGCACGAAAGCCGCTCATCACCAGCGCCAACATCACCGCAGACCAGGCGATTCGGACACCGCAGTTCTGGCTGCTCTGGTATGTACTATTCGTGAACGTGACAGCAGGAATTGGAGTGCTGTCGCAGGCATCCCCGATGATCCAGGAAGTGTTCAAGGATAGAGTGACCAAGGATGCTGCGGCAGGTTTTGTAGGGCTGCTCAGCCTGTTCAATCTTGCAGGCCGCTTTCTTTGGTCGTCTTTCTCAGATACTTTGGGAAGGAAGCGGACCTATATGCTCTATCTCCTGCTGGGGCTGTCGCTCTACACAGCAGTCCCTGTGGCAGCGCGTGCCGGCAGCATAAGCCTGTTTGTTGCTTGTTTCGCGGCTATCCTGAGTATGTATGGGGGCGGATTCTCGACCATTCCTGCCTACCTGCGGGATCTGTTCGGCACCATTCAAGTCGGAGCTATTCATGGCAGGCTGCTTACTGCGTGGTCGGCAGCAGGTATATGCGGCCCGATGCTGATCTCCCTCTCCTATCAGTACCAACTCCATCACGGAGCTTCTTCGTCGGAGTCTTATTTGAAAACCATGTTTATTATCGCTGGCTTGCTTGCGACAGGTTTCATCGCGAACTCGCAGGTGAGGGCAGTCGATGCTAAATACCATGCACATGAAGTAACTGCGTTGATTTCGGATACCATACTTGGCGATGAGACTATAGTAGCTGAAGTCGATACCAATATTTCCCCTACTCCCTCTCCACTCTTGATCTGCAGTTGGCTGGTGGTTGGTCTGCCTCTGCTTTGGGGAATTAAAGAGACCGTTCTCAAATCACTTGCCCTCTTCAGATAAACAGCAGTATGGTAAATATATGAAGTGTTTACCATCTGTTACTAACTGATTAATTTCAGATCCGCATTTCACCAAAAAAAATTAAAACTTTACGTGATGCAATCGCTTACACGCTAGAAATAATTTAATCTGCGCTAATCTGTGTAATCTGTGGATAAAATGCTTTTAAATCCTTCGCATGTTAAATATCTTGATGGATAATACTTCTGATTTTTTATCCACAATTACAAGGATTAGCACAGATTACCGATGCCAGATTAAAGATTATTTTTTTCAGATGATAGATTGAAATTGCTTTTCAGTGAAATTCATGGTCATGACGGCTTAGGAATGCCACTGATATTTAAATTATATCTAATCGCTCGCCTGCGTAAGCGCAGTGCTTAAAATCTTGAAAATAGAACAGCTTTATCGTTCCGTCAGGTCTCAATTGTACTTCAAGGATACAAAAGCGCCTGTGCGATAAACTAAGGAACCTGACGATGAAATAACTCATCTTTCATGATATCGGAACAGCATGTTTTTACGTGGAAGCTGAAAGTTGTTAATACCAAAACACGATTCGTTCAACACACTACCCAGGTTACAAATCTCCTGGAAAATTAAGGAGAGGGCCATGAAGTCCAATCGAAGAACATTTTTAAATTATAGTTCTGCGCTGCTGGGAATGACGATTCCAGCAATGCAGGCGGAAGCACAAAACACACCCAATGCACAAAATACTCCCAATACCTCCGCAGTGGCTGATGATCCCGCAGATTTGATGCCGGCGCTGCACAGCGAGCTTAGAGGCGATATGCTCTATAGAATGCTTGGCGGTACAGGGGAGCATGTATCGGCAATTGGAGTAGGAGGCGCGCACATTGGCAAGCAGAATTCCGAGGATGAGAGCATCAAGATTATCCGCACAGCCATAGATCGTGGTATCAACTTTATGGATAACAGCTGGGATTATAATGAGGGCGCCAGCGAAATCCGTATGGGCAAAGCGCTGCAGGATGGTTATCGAGACAAAGTATTTCTGATGACCAAATTTGACGGCCGTACCAAAGAATCTGCTCTAAAACAACTGGATGAATCTCTTTCGCGGCTTAAAACTGACCATGTTGATCTATGGCAATTTCACGAGAATATCCGATTGGAAGACCCGGATCAATTCTATGCTAAAGGCGGAGCTAACGAAGCAATGCTGGAAGCTCGAAAAGCAGGCAAAGTTAAATATTTCGGATTCACCGGACATAAGGATCCGATGGTGCATTTACGCATGCTCGAGCTAACCAAAACAAACGGCTTTCATTTCGATACCGCTCAGATGCCCCTCAATGTCATGGATGCGCATTTCCGCAGCTTTGCCCATCAGGTTGTCCCTATCTTTATGCAGAATGGGCTGGGGATTTTAGGCATGAAATCGATGGGCAGCGGCGACCTGCTTAAGAGTAAAGTAGTCGAACCAATCGAATGCCTTCACTATGCGCTGAATCTGCCCACCTCCGTAGTAATAACAGGGATCGACAGTATGCCCATTCTTGACCAGGCATTTGAAGCAGTCAAGACCTTTCAGCCAATGTCGCATGAGCAGTTAACCACGCTCCTCAACAAAACGAAAGCGGTGGCGATGAAAGGTGAGTACGAGCTTTTCAAAACCAGCACAAAATATGATTCGACTATCCAGCATCCGGAATGGCTTGGCTACCCAGCTAAATCAGCCTAGTAAAGAACCACAAAAGATTCTTGATATGTTTAAGACCGGAGCATTGAAATGCTCCGGTCTTAAACATATCCAGGGAATGCAATTATAAATTTCAACGGCTCATAGGAAACGGATACCATATTTGATATTTATTCGAAGCAATTGATAATGATCTCAGGATAGTATAATGTAGTTGCAATTCCTTCGATTACCTGGTTACTCTGATATTTTAGAAAATAACCGAAATGGATATCACTCCTGGCTGAACCGAAATGCAATCAAAATCAGAAATTCTGCAAACAATTACTCCATGAAAGCGTCTCAATAAAAGTTGCCATTAATTCTCGCAGCAGCTCCAATAAATGGCAGCATTTCGTAATGCTATCGCTTCTTACTGTAAAAAAATATTGATTTAACAGTACTGATCTACAGGAACTACTCAGGTTTATGCCATCAAAATATAAATTCCCATCCAAGTACGCAGAACTGTTCCTTGCCAGTGCATCTTTCCTGAGCATTTTAATTTGGACAATCTCTTCCGGCGCAGCTCCGCAGACCTCACCCCAAACGGCGCTTGATAAACGATTTTCCAGCACTATCAAGCCCTTCCTCCAAACGTACTGCATATCCTGCCATGGGAAAGATAAACCGCAGGCTCAACTCGATTTGACGTCTTATTCGAACACGGCATCGGTGGCGAAAGACTATTCTCACTGGTCGCTCGTGCTGGAAAAACTGACTGCAAAACAGATGCCTCCTCCGGCAGTTCCCAATCAGCCTTCCGCAAAATTGCGTCAGGATGTCCTAAGATGGATACAGGACATGAGGAGATATGAATCGGAGCGAAATGCAGGCGATCCCGGACCAGTGCTGGCGCGACGACTCAGCAACGCCGAGTACGACTACACCATCCGCGATCTCACCGGAGTTGACCTGCGCCCGACGAAGGAATTCCCGGTCGACCCCGCGAACCAGGAAGGATTCGATAACTCCGGCGAATCGCTTACCTTCTCGTCGGCCCTTATGAAGAAGTATGCGCAGGCAGCAAAGGGAATTGCTGATCATCTGGTACTCACCTCCACCGGGCTTGAGTTTGCATCGCATCCGGTTCTTGTCGAGACAGATCGAGATAAGTTCTGCATCCTGCGTATCGTCGATTTTTATAGACGTCAGCCCACGGATTTCGCCGACTATTTTCAGGCCGCCTGGCGCTATCAGCACCGAGCAGCTCTCGGCAATCCTGCAGCCAGCTTGCAATCGATCGCATCCCAGTCAAAAGTCAGCCCTAAATACCTCGAACTCGTCTGGATGACACTCACTCTCCCCGGTGAGAAAGTTGGCCCAATAGCGAAATTACAGGAGTTGTGGAAATCGCTGCCTGCCCCGGATAAATTGCACACGGAAGCAGCACGGGCAGGCTGTGAAGCGATGCGTGACTGGGTGATGGGGCTTCGTAAGAAACTGGCGTGGAAGTTCAAAAATCTCCATGTTCCCCGTGAATTCTCTGATGGCGGACAGTGTTTCGTGCTCTGGAAAGATCGCCAGTATGCCTCCCATCGCCGAATGCTCTCTACGGCCAATCTTCAGGCGGAAGGCGTTACTATTACCCACACAATTCCGGCCCATCGAGAACAGGACCGAAAAATTCCAGAGCAGACCGTCATAGATCAGGCAGATCCAGACCTATTTATTCCGAGCAGCGAAGCACAGCGCGCTCACTATCTAACTAGCTTCGAGCAGTTCTGCAGTGTCTTTCCGGATGCGTTCTATATAGCCGAGCGCGGCCGAATGTTCGTGGATGACGCCGGTGATAAAGGCCGACTGCTCACGGCGGGACTGCACAACTCCATGGGTTACTTCCGGGACGATACACCCCTCATGGAGATGCTGCTGGATGAAAATGGCCGCAAACATCTGAATGATCTCTGGCGTGATTTTGATATGGTCGCCTTTATTCCCGAGCGTATGCACCTGGAGTTCTTCGTATATGAGCGGGCAGAAGCGGGAACCATCAACGATCCTGAGTTCAACTTCGCACGCCCCGAAGATAAAGACGCCACATCCGACGAAAAAATACATCGACTGGCTGCTCTCTATCTCGCGAAAGCACGCAGGAACGGCGCCGAACCATTAACTCTCGAAGCCATAGAAGATCATTTCAGGCGGGTTTCGATAAACATTCGGGCGGCAGAGAAAGCGCGAATCACTGCAGAGCCTGTGCAGCTAAAAGCCCTGGTCGATTTTGCGCGCAGAGCATACCGCCGGCCCCTGACTAATGCCGAGCAGGCAAGTATTCTAACTTTCTACCACTCGCTGAGACTCAAAGAAGGCTTGAATCATGAGGACGCTGTTCGGGACTCGGTGGTCAGCATTCTGATGTCGCCTAATTTCCTTTTCAGAATGGATCTGGAGTCACCGCAAAATGCTTTCCAGCCTGCTTCCGGTTTGCATACGACGGCATTGGCAGCATCCCCGCCGGTCAGAAGTGGAATTCAGCCGCTCTCAGACTACGCACTCGCGAGCCGTTTAAGCTACTTCCTCTGGTCGAGCATGCCGGATGCGGAGCTCCTTGCGCATGCCTCTGCCGGCGAGCTGCACAAACCGGAAGTTCTTACCGCTCAAACTCACCGAATGCTTGCCTCACCTAAGGTGCGGGCACTTGCGCTGGAGTTCGTCGGAAACTGGCTGGATTTCAGAAGATTCGAAGAGCACAATGCGGTGGATCGTGAGCGATTCCCCAGCTTTAACGACGCACTGCGAGAATCGATGTTTGAGGAACCAATCCACTTTCTGATGGATGAATTTCAGAACGATCGCTCCGTTCTGGATATGCTTTACGGGAAGCATACTTTTGTAAATGCCTCCCTTGCAAAACACTACGGCATGCCCGAGGTAAGCACTACCGGGAGCGAGTGGGTACGAATCGATAGCGCCGATAAATATGGCCGGGGAGGACTATTTCCCATGGCGGTTTTTCTTACCAAAAACTCGCCCGGCCTGCGCACCAGTCCGGTAAAAAGGGGTTACTGGGTTGTAAAACGACTCCTCGGTGAGTATATACCCCCACCGCCCGCCGTTGTACCGGAACTTCCGAAAGATGAGAGCAAAATGGGCGATCTGACTCTCCGGCAGGCGCTCTCCCAGCACAGATCAAACCCGGCCTGCGCCGGATGCCATGCCCGATTCGACTCGTACGGACTGGTTTTCGAAGGTTATGGCCCAATAGGTGAACTGCGCAGTAAAGACCTCGGTGGAAAACTGATAGACGCGAAGGCGCCGTTTCCTGGCGGCATCGAGCGCACTGGTGTTTCGGGATTACAGGAATTCGTCCGCGTACATCGCCAGAAAGATTTTCTTGACACTTTTAGCCGTAAACTGTTATCTTATGGATTAGGGCGGAGCCTTCAGCCATCGGATGACCAGATCATACAGCAGATGCAGCACCGACTGGTGAGTAATAATTATCGTTTTGAATCGCTGGTGGAAACACTCGTAACAAGCCGCCAGTTTCGTAATCGCCATACTTTAACTGCACTCGCAAGGAAATAGACAGCATGCCCGATCCTATTCAAAAACCTACTTCTCCACTTTCACGTCGTATTTTTTTACGCGGGGCAGGTGTAGTGATGGCTTTGCCCTGGCTTGAGTCGCTGCCGGTTTGGGGAACGGCGGCGGAGAGTACAAAGTCGGCAGTTGCTCCTCCAAAGCGCTTCGTGGTTCAGTTCATGGGAACCGGTATCAACCCGGCGCGGTGGTGGGCGAAAGGCTCGGGATCAAGCATGGAGCTGAGCGAGAGCC
>JBBRDM010000084.1:0-21347 GCA_038203935.1 Chthonomonadales bacterium | reverse complement strand
ACGCTGAGATCGAGGATCCAGGCCATTCGTGGGCTCGTCAAACAACAGCACTTCGGGGTTCACGACAAGACTGCTGCCTATGGCTACTTTCTTTTTTTCTCCGCCGGAGAGCTGAAATGGAGCGCGATCCAGCAGCCGCACAATATGCAGCATTTTGGCCACATCGTCGATCCGCTGATCCACTTCTGCTCTGGTCATGCCAAGCATCATCGGCCCAAAGGCTAGTTCCTCACGAACCGTGGAAGAAAAAAGCTGGGCTTCCGAGTTTTGAAAAATATATCCTACACGCCGCCGAAATTGGAAAGAGTTCTTATCACTGCTCAGATAGTCCTCGGTGACATCCTCCCCAAAGGCTGTAAACTTACCTGACGATGCAAACACCAGCCCGTCCATCAGGCGGAGAAGCGTGCTTTTCCCACAGCCATTGGCACCGAGTATCGCTACCTTTTCCCCGGATTTGATCTCAAGAGATATATCCTGCAGCGCTGTGTGTCCGCCATCGTAGCAGTAACAGATATTATCCAGCTTCATGCACATAGCTCTCCAGCTGCTTGAACTGACCACGGAATCCCCGCGATACCATAGCGCTATGAATCTCTTCGGATAGCGCCTGCGATTTCCCAAATAGCACGCCGACACCCGCTCCCACAAAACTTCTGCTCTGGCTATTACTCTGTCTGCCTACCATCCTGCTCTGTCTCGCAGTGAACATCTCGGAAGCCGTCTGCATAAGAACAATCAAATATCGATGGGTCATCGCGAGTATTGTCAAGAACACCGTCGGGACGTTAAGCAGCGCAAGCCCCTTCAGTAACGCACTCCATTTTGTTGAAAGTGTAAGAATAGTCCCAATCGTGACTGAGATTGCAATTTTCATGAGGAGTACAGATGCAATGGTTACTCCTGCTTGAGTGATACTTAGATGCGGTCTGTTCCACAGTACAATTATTTCACGTCCAGGAGTGACTGTGTTTAAAGCCGCCGGCAGAATAATAACACCCGCAAATAAAACAACAAACGCCCAGACTCTTTTAACCAGGTCCACAATCGGCAGTTTTGATTTTAAAGCCGTAAAAAGAAGCAGCAAATACAAAGATGCAAGTAAGGCGAAGCTATGCAGTGCAGAAAGAATGAGTATTAAGAAAAGTGAAATTAAAATTTTATACTGCGGCTTGAGCCGCTGTAGAACTCCATCTTTGCTGGCCATCGCCTCCATTTTCATCGAGGCGGCATGTCGCTGGGTCAGGCTGCTGAGTGTCAGTTCCAAATATCTATTTCGCTGATACTCTTTCCTGGATGGCTGAGTCGATGCTGCGGTTTCTGCGTGCATCATCCAGCCTGGAAGTGCGGAAACATCATCGTCGAGCTTCTCGTCTTTCCTCCCCAAATTTGATCTCGACAGGGAAGGAGCAGAAATAGATTTCTGCTTCATGAATATTTTACCGACTATCCCGACTATACATAGAATTAATCCGGCACCCAGAAAAGCCGCAGTTAAGTATCCTTTCGAGCCTCGTTCACTGGCATAATCCTGAAGTCCGCTTGCACCCTTGAAACTCTTTTCATCTAGTGACATTGCATTTTTGGGAATATAGGCGGTTTGTCCATGCATCGCAATCTGGTTCGAAAGTTCCTGCGCATCCCACTCACCCCATGCGGAGCCTTTGGCGAGCAGGCCGAGGGGGCAAAGCGCGAGCAGCGCTAATAATCCAATCCAAACACGCTCCATTTTGGAAGTTCGATTGGACTGCACAGAGGAGGAGGCCCCATGCAAAGGGATAGCAGCGGACTGCAGATAACGAACGACCATTCCGGTTACAATCGCCTCTGCAGGGCCTGCCACCAGCAGATGCGCTCCCAGCATAGCTGGAAATGTCACCGCAACTCCAAAAGGAAAGTAGAGTGCGTGCCCGTTTGCTTCATGAAAAAGGGCAGGCTGAATTCCGAGCAGGAGGGCTACTATACATGCGGCCGCATTGATGCCAAAAAAAGAACCAAAAGCCGCAGCGAGCGGCCTGGCTCTCTCACTTTTTCCCATCAGCCAGAATAGAAGCCGATAGGCAGCATAACCGGTAAAGGGAAGCACAAAAGCCATCGAAAAACAGTTCGCGCCATAGGCCAGCAGTCCGCCATCGCCAAATAAAAGCGCCTGAATAGCTAATGCAACAGAAACCCCGATGACCGCTGCCCATGGACCGAGCAGAACTGCGAGCAGTGTTCCTGCCACTGGATGTGCTGTTGTCCCACCTAATGCAGGAATATTGAACATCATGATTGTAAAACAGAATGCGGAGCCCATTGCCAACAAGGGTATCTGACGCGAACCGAGCTTTTTATGAACCTGGCGGCCAGCAGCAGCCCACACCGGAACCATCAGGAGAGCAGTGGTGGCCGAAGTCGAAGGGCTCAATACAGAATCAGGGATATGCAATCTGCCAGCTCACTTTCAATATCTGGTATCGGCATCAAAAAATGTAAAAAATAGGCGCATGTTACGTTTTTTAATAAAGTAACACACGCCTATTGTACCGTAACTGCAGTCGATTATCAAATGAATAGATTAACCAGACATTACAATTCTGCGGACGAAACTATTTTACGCAGCAACTTTGACTACAGATAACCGGAACTGCATAGCTCGCGATGCAGCTGAGCCTCTTCCTGCTCGGTGAGATCGATGAGCGGCGGGCGGACAGATATCCGGCATACGCCGCGAAGCGCAGCGATCGTCTTATTGGTTGCAATAAGCGGATATGACGCGCAAATATCCGTCATGCCGGTGAGCTTCCGTTGTGATTCTGCCTGTTCGGATTCGGAGCGGTTCAGCTTACAAGTATTGCGGACGTCATTAAGCAGTTCGGGAAAAGCATTCGCTCCGCCGGAGATGCAGCCGAAAGCGCCATATTTCAAAGCAGGGCCGATAATATAGTCGCTCCCAGCATAAACTTTGAGATGTGGATATCGAGAGATTAGCTCCTGAGTACGATTCAGATCCCCGGCGCTGTCCTTGATTCCGATAAGATTCGGATGGTCTATGAGAAGGTCAAGAATTTCGTTGGTAATCGGCACTCCTGTAAAATAGGGAATGCTGTACAATAGGATTGGAATAGAGGAGGAGTCCAGCACGGCTCGAAAGAAATTGGCCACTCCCTGCGCTGCAGGCGATTTAAAAAAGAATGGCGGCAGCACCAGAGCTGATTCTGCGCCATGCTCCGCCGCATGCCTTGTCAGATCAATAGTATCGGTAAGATTTCCTGCGCCGGTGCCGGCTATAATCCGCAGGCTGCCTCTGTGCTGCTGAGCCGACTCCATAACCTGTTTTCTTTCGGCAACGGAAAGAGAGGTTCCCTCTCCATTCGTTCCGCAGACCACCACTCCATCAATTCCCGCGCTGCGCTGGAAATCGAACAGCGCCGGAATTTTTTCCAATTCCAATGCACCCTGGGCATTAAAAGGGGTTAATATAGCAGTAAATAGTTCATATTCTGAATTCTGATTATTACTGAGCACGCAAATCTCCATTCTCAACAGGATAGGCTTCCATTAGATTCCATTCGTTCCAAGATCCATCGTAATTTGTGAGGCGGTTATAGCCCAGCATTGAAAGTGCAAAAAGTATCGATGTTGCAGCTACTCCTCCGTTGCAGTAAGCAATCGTTGTTTTATTCGAATCTACATCGCTGGCATCGGTAATGCGCGCGATATCTTGAGCAGACTTAAAACATCCATCTGCTTCGAAGAAAGCTTCTCGCGGCAGATGTTTCGCGCCCGGGATATGTCCTCCACGCAGGCCTCGCCTTATACTTCCAGAATACTGGCCCTCATCGCGTGCATCGATAAGTATATGCTCGGAACTGCCGATTAAGCGGTAAACGTCTTCAGCTGAGGCTTTCCATGATTTGTCTAGTTTTGGATTAAATAAATTTTCTGGATATGTTGGAATTTCAGGTGTGACGGGCCGTGCTTCTCTGCTCCATTTCTGCCACCCACCATCGAGCACACGTACATTGGTATTTCCATATGCTCTCAAAGCCCACCAGAATCTCGTAGCAAATTGAGAAGCAGTGTGCGCATCATACGCCACAATCAGGCTGTCATCACCAATTCCTGCTTTTCCAAGAACCTGCGCTATCTTCTCAGGTCCGGCCAGCTGTGCAGGTACAGGATCCAAAGTGTCAACGATATCTTTAGTCCAGTCCAGATAGACCGCTCCAGGAATATGGGAAACCGCATACTCCTCCTCGGCTCCTGAATAGATAGCTGTTTGGAATCCATCTGGCTCTGTATGTGTTCGAACAAAACCACGAAGATCCACAATTCGCAGATTTTGGAGATTGGAATCTATTAGTTTTTGGAGTTCCTCCGTCTCGATGAGATGTTTGCTTCTCAGTTCAGCCAGATCATTTTTAGACAATTCCATTATTTGTACTCTCAATCAGCCTTGACTGCGGCAGTTCTTCAGGTTTTTTCGTTGGACATAACATTAAACATTTCTCTCCAAATGCCCTGCCTGGGTCAAATATCAAGGTTTTGTATAAGTTATAAAATTATATTTAAAAAAATAATTAAAATTTTTACTTATTTTAAATAGATTTTCTATTTTTATGTTACTATATATATGTAAGGAGCTGATATTCGTTCGGCGGCCTTCTCCAAAAGCAATTATCATACACTGATGCACATTTTTTATAAAGGGGACTCGATATGAAAACTACTTCCAACCGCACCGACCGATTTATGCTCATTCTCGCTGTATGCTGCGGCCTGTTCGGTTTCACTTTCAATACTCTTCGTGCAGAGGGCAGCGGAGTTGGCGGTGGCAATCTTCCTCCTCCCAAGGCAATCATTAATACCAGCGCAAGCTTGCCGGCAGGTTCTATTCTGCTCAGCAACGGGTCGGTTATGCTTCCCAACGGTATGATTGTTACTTACTAAATTTAATTACCAGCGGTTGGATTTTCCATAATGATGTGCCTGATTGATTTCAGTCTATTCAGACTCCTGAAACAAACAGCCTCCCTCGATAGTTCGAGAGAGGCTGTTTTCTGCGGCGTGCAAAAATGGCTATATTCTTACCAGCCAGACTTCTGCAACCTGACATCCTCTCCCTTTTACTCTATTCCAGCTCAGATGCAGCTCTCCATTAGCAGTGAGAGAAGAATCCAGCAGGAATTCGATAGGAGCCGGCGTTTTTGAACCAGTCAGTTCATCGTGGATCTGGTGGAAATGATTTGCGGTAAGTGTTTGTGAGGAGTGATATCTTCCTGTATAAAGCACTCTTAAACGATATTGGGCAGACATATCAAGATTAGCATAGTGCATCTCCAAAGGTGTATCGTAGAGACAGGATGCCTGCCTCAGCCACGAAAGTCGATAATCGGCAGGGCCATTGCTGAATTCATGCTGCACCGAACTTAGAAACCCCGGATCCCTGTTCCAATCACCTTGAATCAAATGCGGAGAGTTCGCGGCATTGCCAAGATCGTCATAAAATCCTCCCGGGCCGGGATCTGTCCAGTTTATAATTTGATCAATGGCTTCCAGACGGGACTGCTCTTCCGGCAGCGCCAGCCCGGAATTGAGCCGGGCAAGTATCCATCCTCGATTATTCAGGGATGCCTCTAGAAAATCGAGCACAGCCCCCCGCTCCGGACCGTCCGCATGGTATAGCGGCACACTCATTTGCATACCAATGCTCTGCCATAACATCTCGCCAACTGCTAAGATTTCAGTTCGCCATGCTTCCGTCTGCTTCGATTGAAATGGCTGCTTTAGACAATCACGTACCTGTTCTGCTGCACTTTCCGATCCCAATGTTTTTGCATGCTTCAGTATTTCAAGAGACTGAATTTCTATTTCAGTTTCCCCTTTTAAACGTTCCTGAACATAGAGATCGTAGACCGCACGGAAATATGCCTGCTGGAGACGCCAGTTTTTTTGACCAGCATTTCCAGCCTTTTTCCAAATAGCGCTCCACCGGTCATAAGTTATCCGCGGCAGTCGATTATTTAACAGTGGCGATCGCCAGTTTTGTTCCAAATTAGACAGGGCTTCCGGTATGTCCTGTGCTATGTCTGGCGAGAAATAAGAATGTGCGTAAGCCCGCAGAATAGAATCTACGTTAACTGCAGGATCCCATAGCCGCGCAGACCATACAGCTTTATTCACGTCATCGTTGACTCCCTCCGAATAGGTCAGCGTGCCATGAGCAAAATCCATGTAACGGTTATGAATATGCGCGTGATCGTACGGGCGGGGATTGATAGCTTCGCGCCCTAAAGTCTCTGCAAAAGCAGGGTCCCAGGAAGGAACAGGAAATTCACATCTTATGGAGTGCCCGATATCAGGATATCTGCGCACCTTATATCTCGCAGGAACGCTCTGGCGGAGATGTTCAATAGTATCTGCAACCCATGGCCCGAAAACAACACCATCCAGCCATTTAGGGCCAGGCTCTCTGAGATATCCGTAGAAGAAATCACGCTGATGTTTATCAAATCCTTGCGGCGAGATCCATACCTGTGCTTTTGGATGGTATCGACGCAGCGTCTTCGCTACCTCCTCCATAAATGGCATGAGAGACTGTGGCGAAAGATCTCCGGGATCGCCTCCAGGAACGAATAGGTGATCCAGTCGCACCATCGCTTCAAATAACTTTGCCCGGCGCTCCAGCATCACCGGCCAGTTTTCGCGCTTTGAAGCATCTCCATCTTCGATCGGCAGCCATATCCAGGTATCAAGATCATAAGCATCCAGCATTTTCGAGAGCCTGATATTCATCTCCCAGGGGCTGAGCGGCATAATGGAAGTCGGCTTTTCCTGAGGATCGAGTGTTGGTATCAACTCTATCGAATTTACCCCGAAAATTATCAGATCACTCAGGTACTGTTCGAACTGAGTCTCCGTCCATGCGTCGTACGTATTAGGTGTGCTGCGGTAACCAAGCTGATGTCCACGAATATCATATTTGGGACTGGTCGAGATCAGCAAACCGGATTTGTTGTCGGGCACCGTAATAGAATTCTGACGGCACTCCAGGATAGTAATCAGCCGCCCTGCGCCAAAAAGAGCGGCGCGCGGTGTCGCGCCTACTATCCAGAGAACAGCCGATTGTTTCGAGGAAGCACCAGATAAAAATATAGTAAATCCCTCTTGTTTAGATGCATAACGGACTGCTCCTGCAGGCGGGTTAATCCCAGGCGGTCCATTTTTTGCAGAAAGAAGTACTATCGCAGGCCTATCTGCCGGGAGCGAATTTCTTTCATCAATCACGACTGCACTTCGTTTGAACAACTCGGCTTTTAGCATTTCTGCAGCCTTCCGCTGAGCGGATGGCGCTGAAGCGCCGGCAGTGACCAGCACACAATTGCTGAAATCAAACATGGTTGGCCCACTCACATTCCCATCGAAATCAAGCCTAATAAAATCGACTATACGCTTCCGATACTTTAATTATAGCTGCAGAACATTTCTCCGCTTCCGGCAGAATCCCCTTCGTAATATCTTATGGATAAGAAGCAGATTGTAGCCACAAAGGAAATTCGGTATGCATTTCAAACAATCATCATGTAGTCTGCTATTCGTTCAGCTCATCCTCTTGCTTTCTCTACCTCCTGCAAAAATAGCTGCACAGATGGTTACAGGCCAGAAAATGGCGGGATTCGCCCAGGCTTTCAATCTTTCCGATTCCAGTAAAAATCCGGCATACACGGTGGCTCAAATCGCGATAAACACCGCCAGCGCCTCTGGAGTGAATATACTCTGGGCACACGAATCTGCCCGCTGCACTTTTAAAATCAGAAGTACGAAGACCCCAATTCACCAATCGGGCACTCTCGAGGTGATTGCCTACCAGACCAGCGTAGCTGCAGGAGAAATGTGGATTCCTTCCGTTACCAAACTCAGGACAGCAGGCTATACACCCATCCGCATAGATATTGAAGCGGGAGGTGAGCAGACAGTCACCTTGACTCCCTCCATACCGGAGAGATTTGGCGGCTACGCGATGGTCTTCGATATACCCGGATTCGGGCGACAGTGGGCCGGAGCCATTGTTCGGACTATATCGGCGGATAGTGGATATCCTCAATTTCCTACTTACGCACTCGATATAGATGGTGAGTATGAAGAGACTTTTCGACTTTTCAAACGACTTGGCATTCATGGCGCGCGGGTAGAAGTGGGATACTTTCCTACGAATTCTCCTGCTTACACGAAGAAAATGGAACGTCTCCGGTCATTGATGAAAATGGCTCAAGAGAACCATGTCACTATGATGATCACAGCCGGTTATGGTGAAGATGCGCCTCTCCCATTGGGACACGTCCGCCCGTGGCTGACTGCAGATGCCGTGATGAAACCAGGCAAATGGGACGGTGCCTGGCTGCCTTCGAGTGATCAGGATTTTCAAGAATGGTGTCGAAGAATCGCGGCAGAGTTTGGCTGGCCGAAGGGGCCGCTGAATGCCATGGAACTCTGGAACGAACCATGGGAAGGAATCTCCATCTCCGGATGGGGAGCGGATATTCCTCGGTTTCGGGAGATCTATACGCATATGGCAGAAGGCATTGTGGAGGCAAGAAATAGAAGCGGTGTCAAGGTATTGATTGGAGGCGCTTGCTCTACATCGAATACGCGAGACAAACTATTTTCCGATGGGAAAAATACATTTCTGAAATGGCTGGATTTTGTAAGTATTCACTACCAGCCAATGGCGGTTGACGCGGCATTAGAGCCGGCATGGATGAATCGTAAATCAGCATACGGCCCTGTTCGCATCTGGGATACAGAGAGCTGGGTCGCAAACTCTGAAGATCGAGTGAGCGCTGTCATCGCTTCGATGCGGGCTCAGGGCCAGAGCAGAACGGCGGGAATCTATCGCGGAAACGTATTTACTTCTTCAGTTACGAAAGCAGATAATCAAGAATACAGAGTAGTTCATGCATGGGCTCCAGCTGCAGCGCTGGCAGCCACACAAAAATTTATCGGCCAACGGGATTTCAAACAGCTTCTGATCAAAAATGGGCTTCCATGGGTATTCGAGTTCGACGGAATGCCATATCATAACTCGGGAATTAAAAATTTAGACGATGGAACTCTGCTAGTTGTGGGAGATATGGGGCTTATCTATGAACGTAACCGGCTGTTATTTCGTGATGTGCTCGGACTGCAAAACCGTGAAGAGGTGGATAAACTCAAACTGCGACTCGCTGCTCTTAACGGAATATTATCACCCCAGGAGCGCAGACTGATTCAACAGCAAATTAAAGCGGCAAGTGTTTTGAAAAATGCCGTTATGACGCTCATCGATGAAAATAATGAGTTTCAGCTTTTCGATTTTTATGGAAATCCTGTTTCATCGAAAGATGGCTCTATTCCAGTACCCCTGAGCGGATTAGGACTTTTCCTCCGCACTAATGGCGCTCCCGGGTCGTTTAAACATCTATGCGATGCAGTCGCCAATGCGGAGATCACGGGTTATGAACCGATCTCTATCATTGTAAAAGATTTTACCAGTCCAGTCACAGCACATCCCATTTTGCGAATCGAATTAACGAATATTTTGAACCGGCCAATCCATGTGAAAATGGAGGTATCCATCGGCAGTTTGATTCTTGAAAGTCCCGCTCAAACAATATCTTTGCGTCCTCATGAAACGAAACAGTTATCAATTAAAGTGACCGGAGGCAGAACTGCGGCAGATAATCGGTATCCGATACGAATAACTGCAGACGCCGGAATTGACGGAAAGTCTGTTCATTCGGAAGAGTTGCATGTTAACTGGATTGCACATCGACCTATTAAAATTGATGGCGATTTATCCGATTGGGCCGGAGCTCTCCCACAGACAATGCGCACCGATTCTGCAATCGGGGTGAATATGTCTGAAAAAGCCTATCTTCCCTTCGCAAAGTTTGATGAAGGCACCGCGAGCGGCCTAACGACAGCGTATCTCGCCTATGATGAAAGATTTTTCTATTTTGCATCAAGAATATCAGATTCTACCCCGGATGCCGGCGCCCTTCGATTCGAGAATCGCGATCAGAATACCGATTTCTACCCCGAGATCAGCTACGCCGATTCCATGAAAAAAATAGCGCTTCGATGGCCGGATGCTGTACGCCGATTCAGTTACAGGCAGGACCCCGAACTGCCCTGCGGTAAGTTCGCAAACGGAGGCTACCGGGATAATGTACAGCTGGCTTTTAATGTCATTCCGCCTATCAAAAAATCGATGCGTTCGAATCCGCCGGGTACCGAGCCACGATTTATGACCTATCCCTGCACAGATTATGAGTTCGCATTAAACCGTGTTGCCGATGTATACGGAGGAGGCACAGAAATATGGAAACTGCTAAGCCCGGGAATGCCGCGAAAAAATTTCTATCCGAGAGAGCCACAATCACTAATTGATGGCGGACCAGTAAAAAGCGTTAAACTAGTGATGCGGCGTGATGGCAATATGCGGATTGTAGAGTGTGCAATTCCATGGGATGAGATCCCTGAAGTGAAACATAATCTGGATGCTGGCCAAACTATTAAATTTAGTTTTCGAGTAAATGATAACGGCGGGCCGTCCTCCGAACTGGCTGCCGAAAGAAGTGTATCTAAAGATGACCCGCTCGCGTTCCACGTAGATTGGGCTACGCATTGGGCCACCGAGCTCGAGTTCGGTTTCGAAAAATAGCCTCATCAAATTATTCTACTCAAACTAATCCGCATTGGATATATTCATGAAATTAAAACTCGATCTGCATGATATCTTCAGCGATGGACATAAAATAGAATCAGCACTGCAGGATATTATTGAACAAGCCGTGTCCAAACGCGCCGCAGAAGTGGAAATAATCCCGGGCAAGGGATCGGGAGCGCTGAAAAAATCGGTATTACGGTTTCTGGAGCGGCCTGAAATTAAATCTCAGTACCACCGAATCGATAAAGACAGCGATAACTGGGGACGGCTGTTCGTCTATTTCCGACATAGCGATAACCAGAATGTAAAAGCGTCCGCAAATGCGTCAGAAACTACACTATATACGTGTTTCTGCTGCTCTGCTTCGAATAAAATTACTTGTGATAGCGCCCTGCTATTGGATACTGGTCCAGAATCGCGCCTCCTGGAATGCCCCTCCTGCGGATCCCCAAATCGGCTGCGGATTAGAGCAGACAAGCATAAAAATGTCTATGTCACTGCTGTATCTGGATACGAGTAAACCTTCTTAAAGCGTTGACAGAAGGCAGCACTTTCCGGTATTCTTTGAACACGGATCCATTCTCGAAATGCACGTTCGAATGGTTCCATATTTTTTGAGGAGAGTTTTTGGATGCCTAAAGTTCTTGTAAGCGACCCTATCTCTGAAGCTGGGATTGCACATCTCCGCGCTATACCTGGTGTCGAGGTGGATGTCAAACTCGGTTTGAAACCAGAGGAGCTGAAGGCGATCATTGGAGACTATGTCGCCCTCGCAGTCCGAAGCGAAACTAAAGTGACTGCCGATATACTGGCAGAAGCTCGGCAGCTCCAAATAATCGGCAGAGCAGGAGTCGGGGTCGATAATATCGACGTTACCGAAGCTACTAAACGTGGGATTGTCGTTGTAAACTCGCCAGAAGGCAACACTCTAGCCGCAGCGGAGCTGGCGGTCGCTCTGCTTCTATCACTGGCACGCAAGATCCCCCAGGCAGATGCCAGTTTTCGCTCGGGCAAATGGGAACGTAAGAAGTTTGTCGGAACAGAGATTTACGGGAAAACAATTGGTGTAGTGGGCTTTGGAAAGATTGGCCGAAGCGTCGCTCAGCGCATGAAGAGCTTTGAAACTACAGTCATCGCGTACGATCCCTTCGCTACTGCGGACAGTGCGCAAAGAATGGGTGTCCAACTCGTATCGTTGGAAGAGATCTACAAGCTCAGCGATTTCATCACGATACATGTTCCGCTGAATAGCGAAACGAAAGGCATGATTTCAACTCCCCAATTTGCCTTGATGAAAGATGGCGTTCGCATTATCAACTGTGCTCGCGGGGGCATTGTTGATGAGCAAGCGGCGGCAGATGCGGTCAAAAGCGGAAAAGTGGGAGGGCTCGCCTTCGACGTATTTACAAAAGAGCCGCCAGAATTAGATAATCCACTTCTGAGTCTGGCTGAAAATGTGATCACTCCGCACCTGGGCGCCTCCACGGAAGAAGCTCAAATCAATGTGGCGATTGATATATCCGAGCAGATAGCAGATGTTCTGCAGGGGCGGCCAGCCCGAAGCGCTGTGAATCTCCCGGCAGTCTCCTCCGAAGAGATGGCCCGTGTCGCACCATTCCTTATTCTGGCATCCAAGATCGGCAGCCTGCAGACTCAGTTGTCAGCAGATACAGCGGGCACCGGAACCGCAATCAACTCCGTGGAAGTTACCTTCACCGGTGATTTTGAAGGCATTCCCACCCAATCGATAACTCGAGCGGTGCTGCAGGGGCTGATGACACCTATTCTGGAAGATCCGGTCAACCTGGTAAATGCTCCCGTTCTCGCGGAAGCGAGAGGCATTAAAGTAACCGAATCTCAGAGTAAAACCTCTGCCGACCACAACTGCCTGCTCTCCGTCCGAGCACACTATCCTGGCGGCGACCGCATAGTTTGCGGGACAGTGCAGGATGGAAACGCGCGCATCGTCCATATCGATGGTTATCATGTCGATATTCTTCCGGCCGGTTCCATGATCATGACACAGCACATCGACAAGCCCGGTATCATCGGTAAAGTGGGAACACTGCTGGGAGAAAACAACATAAATATTGCTGGCATGCATGTCGGGCGGGAAAAGGTTGGCGGCAGGGCTATCATGGTTCTTCTGCTCGATGATGCCATCTCTTCGGAAATGCTCAAAAATATTCGATCCCTGCAAGGCATGGAAAAAGCGCAGCTAGTAAATCTTTGATTTTAGAGTGGTTATGAACGCATATAGACCGAAAGCAGAATGCATTTATAGTCTTGCTTCGCTTCTGCGGGCATGCGTTGGGGTAGGTGTGAGTCTCGCCTTACTGATGAATATACTATCTCCACTCATGATTTTTAAATCGTCAGCGCCGAATCATACTCAGAAAATCAATGGATTACAGGCAGGCCATTTTTCTGCATGCTGCTGCCCCGGCGGCAAGTGTTTTATGACAGACTGCAGCCATAACGCTCCGCTTACGGGCAGATGCACCCTGAGTTCCGGATGTGCTAATCACGAAACCGCCAGAGTTATTGCTGCTTTCATGGAAAGAATATCGCCGGATACACAGGTATCCGAACGCCGCTTTCTGCCTGTAATGGTTCCTCATTCAAAGAGGATTTATCGGAGCGCTTCCTTATTTGCCTGCTCGCCTGTTGTACCCCCTCCTGAATTACATCATCTCGCAATAAATGTGTAGAGGAATGTATTTCATGGGAGGATTTTATGAGTTCACGAATTAGATGCCTGAAGCGGCATGCGCTTGCATTTACCTTAATCGAGCTGCTGGTAGTTATCGCGATCATAGCGGTGCTCGCAGCTATTCTATTCCCGGTTTTCGCACAGGCTCGTGAGAAAGCGCGATCAATTAGCTGCCTCTCGAACAGCCGGCAGATTGGTACGGCGCTGATGTTGTATCTGCAGGATTATGATGATAAATATCCACAGGAGCACCCGTCTACCTCCAACCCGATTGTAGATGACAGCGCTGCTCAGATGGAAGAGGAAGACTTCGGATCACCGTTTGATAAAATTCTGCCGTACGTCGCCAGTAAAGACAGTGCAAATACTCAGCTCTATATCTGTCCTTCAGACTCAGACCCGCATGGAAAAACATTGCTGGATGCGCAGGGAAACTGCATAGGTTCCAACCCGCTTGCTGCTCCGCCCGGCCCACTGAGCAGTTATATGCTGAATGCATACTATCTTTTCGGCGCTACTCTCGCGCAAATATCAGCGCCGTCACAGTCGATTTATATTGCAGAACGCAAGTCCAGTTTCTGCGATGTCCACTACCATCCCTGGCTGCAGGAGATTGAGCTTCCGACTTCCTCATCGGATACCTTAAATCCAATATCCATTGCAAATCTGAGACACACACAGGGAAGCAACTATGTCTATTCAGATGGACATTCAAAATGGCAGCGATTTGAACGGACACGTACTGCGTTTGATGGCCACGAACTTTACGGGGAACATCAGGCTTTCTAACTGAAAAACTGCCCTGGTTATTTGTGTGAACAGATGTAATCAGGGCAGTTTCTATCAAATTAGTTTGCCAGCTGTATTACCGTTTATGCTGCCATCGGCAATTTAGAAGCGAGGCGAAGCAGCTCCTCCGCAATACGATCCAGCGGCAGTATGGTCTCAACACCGCCATGCGCTACCGCCTCTTTGGGCATGCCGTACACGACACAGCTCTCCTCATTTTGAGCTATCGTTCTCGCTCCGGCGTCTCTCATACGCCGCATACCCCGTGCACCATCGTCACCCATACCAGTCAGAATTGCGGCAACGACATTTTTGCCGGCGTGGATTGCGCAGGAATCGAACATAACATCTACTGCTGGCCGATGCCTGTTCACTGGAGGCCCATCTTTTACTTCCAGTACATACTGCGCTCCCGAACGCACCACCGAGGTATGCAGATTGCCTGGGGCAACATAGGCGTGGCCAGGCAGAACTTTATCCCCATTCTGAGCTTCTTTGACGCGAATGTTACAAAGCGTATCGAGCCGATTCGAGAAGGATGCGGTGAAGCCGGGCGGCATATGCTGCACAATTACAATTCCCGGTGTATCTGCCGGCAGCACAGTCAGCACCTCTCGTATCGCTTCTGTTCCACCTGTTGATGCACCGATTGCAATTAACTGATGGGTCATTCTGAATTGCGATGTTGCTTTTCCAGTTACAGGCGCTGAAGCAGACAGTGGCTTGGAACTCTTGGAAATATGCACATGCGCCGAAGCTGCCGCTTTTATTTTTGCGATTATCTCCTTTGCACAGTTTTCGACACCCTGGAGAGTATCGAGCTCAGGCTTTGCGAAGAAGTCGACTGCTCCTAACTCCAGCGCACGCAGGGTCACTTCACAACCTTTCTGAGTAAGAGAAGAGACCATCACTACTGGCATGGGATGCGCGCGCATCAGTTTCTCGAGAAATGTAACACCATCCATGCGCGGCATCTCTACATCCAGTGTCAGCACATCCGGCTTGAGGTCACGAATTTTATCTCGTGCAAAATATGGATCCGACGCGGTGCCAATAATATCAATATCTGGGTCTGAGGTGAGAATCTGTGTAAGCAGCTGTCTCATCGCCGCGCTGTCATCCACTATGAGTACTCTTATTTTACGTGTTGTCATCTATTTATTCCTGTTGCTTAAGAACTCTAAATACTGATTTTATCAGAAAAGCGTAACATTATTATCGTCTGAAACTTCTGGTATCTTTGTAATAATTTTGTACTGTTTCGCTTCTTCTTTTTCTAACTTATCAAGTTCATGGTCGCCGCCGCTGCCTGTTTTCTCCAGTCTTTTTAACAGGGTGCGCCCAGTATCCGTGTGGAAATAGATTACTCTGGCGGCATAACCTCCCAGATCCTGAGAAAGTATCGGGATATGTTCTAACTTAAGGAATTCCAATGCAAATCGAATGTTGCTTTTAGGTACATTACCTTCAGTCTCTCGCATCTTCAAAACATGGCCGCCGCCAAATACCTTCGCAGTCAGCTTATAGCGGTCTGCACCCAACTTCATACACTGGTTGATTAAAAGCTCCATAGCATGAACGCCATATCGCGTGCTCCCCGGTGCATCCATGCCTCCTTCGGGCAGCATAAAATGATTCATACCTCCAATGCAGCTATCATTATCGTACAGGCACACCGCTATGCAGGAACCGAGTACGGTGTGGACAACTGCTGGCTCGCGGCTGGCAAATACTCCGCCAATATGAATGCTGTATTGGCGATGGGCAGCAGATTTATTTTGATGTGGTGCGATCATGCGGCCTTCTTTAGCTGGGCCTGAGCTTCAGGTAAACGATAGATGGTTCGCCCCAGGGATTCGAATGAATCAGAAATTCCAAGCAGGGATTCAGAGTGGCCAATAAACATGTACCCGCCGGGCTTCAATCGCTGTGCATACCGAGCAAAAAGTTTCTGACGCGTGGGCTTATCGAAATAGATCACGACGTTACGGCAGAAGATGATATCGAAAAGGACATCGGATTTGATCGGCCAGAATTCATCCAGCAGATTGATCTGTCGAAAAGTGATCATGTCGCGAATCTCTTTACAAACCCGCACGGAGGTATAGGGCTCTGATTTTCCTTTCAGGAAGTATCGCTTCAGCAGCTGTGAAGGTACGGGGCTAATTCTATCACGATCGTATATTCCAGCTTCTGCGTGTGCCAGAACTCCGGTATCGATATCTGAGGCTAACTGGTTTATCTGCCAATCATCGTGGCCGGCAAAAGCTTCTGCGAGCGTGATAGCCAGAGTGTACGGCTCTTCGCCAGTAGAACATCCTGCATGCCACACTTTCAGTGAGCGAGGAATTTCAAACTGGTTCGCTTTCTGTATCATTTCTGGAACAATATGATCCTGTACAAACTCAAAATGGTGTGGTTCCCGGAAGAAGTCGGTTTTGTTGGTGGTGATGCAGTTTACGAGTTCGGTCATCTCCTTGGAGCTGCTGCCCAGTGTAACAACCATATCGTAATAAGCTTTATAACTTTCGAGCTGATTGGATTTCAGTCTTTTTTGAAGCCGAGATTTCACCAGCTGCTTTTTAGCTTCGCTCAAAGAAATTCCGGACATCTTGTAGATCAGCGCGCGAAAAAGTTCAAAATCTTCATCTTTGAGTTCTATCTGTTCCATGATTGGCTTCCGTCCTGAAAATGTTCATTTTAAAATTTAATTCCACTGGTATTTTTCCATGCTCGCATGGCTTGCGCACCCGGTATTCCTACTATGAAATGGCTTCTAATTGAGTGTCAGACAAAAAAAATCCCACCGGCGCTGCCGGTGGGATTTTTTTTACGATTTCTATCGCTTAGAACTCTTCAAATCCATCATCATCTTTGACATTGGACGCAGAGGGTCTGTGCAGTGCAACTGGAGCAGTCTTTCGTGCTGTCATCGATGCAGGCCTTGCAGTCGGCGCTGGCCGCACTGCGGGTCTAGCAGCTGCCACAGGTGTCTGTATGGAATCGAGATACCTGGCATCGACTTTAAACTGGCCTACCACTTCCTGCAGATCGGCAGCCTGATGCGTCATTGCCTGGCTTGTTGCCGCCGTCTCCTCTACAAGAGCGGCGTTTTGCTGCGTGATTTGATCCATCTGCATGATGGCTTTATTCACCTGCTCAATGCCAGCAGCCTGCTCTGTAGATGCCGCAGATATTTCAGAAATAATATCCGCCACTTTCTTGACAGAGCTGACAATCTCTTCGAGATTCTGCCCGCTCTGGTTGACCAGCGTGCTGCCTTCCTGTACTTTCTGAACGCTGTCCTGTACTAAGGATTTGATCTCTTTGGCAGCTGTTGCGCTTCTTCCAGCGAGATTTCGTACTTCAGCAGCAACTACTGCGAAGCCTCGTCCCTGCTCTCCGACCCGTGCAGCCTCTACGGCAGCATTGAGGGCAAGCAGATTCGTCTGAAAAGCGATTTCATCGATTACAGAGATAATATCGGCAATCCTCTTACTCGCTTTGTTGATCTCCTCCATAGAAGTAACTGCTTTGCCGACAACCGCACCGCCCTTTTCAGCCACTTCTCGGGCCTGAGCAGCCAGCTGATTTGCCTGTCGGGCATTATCCGCATTCTGATTTACAGTCGAAGTCATCTCTTCCATGCTGGAGGCGGTTTCTTCCAGGCTGGAAGCCTGCTCCTCTGTTCGCTGTGAAAGATCATCGGTTCCAGTGCTGACTTCTGTCGAAGCCGTAGCGATATTATCAGCAGCGCCGCGTGTTTTGGCAATAGTAGCAGACAGCGATTCCTGAGCTCGATTGTAGGATTCTACTGCCTTAACGGTCTGATTTCTCAGGTCGTTGAAGGTCTGAGCCATCATGGCGAGATCTGGCTGGGTGGGAATATCCAGAAGCGGTGTGCGAGGCTGGATTTCAAAGGTCAGATCGTTGTTTGCCAGTGCTTCCATTGCATTCGCTAGATCTGTGGAACAGGCGCTGCGCAGGAACTCCATTCTATCGGAGATAGCTTTGACCCCAGCTTTGTACTCCTCATCGATTCGAATTCGCTCAGTCGCGTCGATCCATTCCGTGCAGTATCCAATTCCGATCCCTTTCTCGTCTTTCAATATATTTACTGAGAGATCGATCTTAAGCGGGCCGATCGCAATCTGAGTCTGATAAGGAAATATTGATTCATTCGCGATCAGCTTTCGCTGATGCTGCGGGTTTTTATGAAAATCATCGATACAGCGCCCTACCAGCCCATCCACATTGAAACCAGACCCGAACTCTTTCTGCATGTCGGATTCCCATAACTTCATATTCTGGTTCATCTGTTTATTCACATAAGTGAGTTTTAGGTCGGCATCCGTCAGCATTACGCTGGTGCTGAATGTATCAAGAGCAGCAAGAAGCTGTGCCTGACGCTTCTGCGCGGCGACCTGGTCCGTCACCCGTTCCCAGGAGACGGCGTATCCCAACTGAGTACCATCATCATCATAGGTACCTGTGATAGAAACGTCACAGACACACGGCCCTGTTTTGATCACTTTATTGTAGGGATGGTTACGGGTATGACCTGCTTTTATGAACTCATCCGGCTCATCGGTAAACAGCCAGTTCATTGGATTCCCAAGTATCTCTTTCGCTTTAAAACTCTGCCATTTTGAGTCGAATTTATGCAGGTTAGGCTCCATGAATTCCAGTACTTCGAAGCTTCGTTTGTTCGCATAAACGATATTCCAGTTCAAATCGCATAAGAAGGTGTTCGTTGCGGCGTTCTCTAGAACCGTCAATAGCTGCTTAATTCGATGCTCGCTCGCAATTTTGTCTGTAATTCGTTCCCAATCTATTGAGTAGCCAGAGAGTGCACCATTATCGTCAAAAATTCCATTTACCATCACGTCGCAAGTGCAGGGACCGGTCCGAATATTTTTCTGATAGGGAAGATTTGAAGGATTCGAAGCTCGACGAAATTCTGCAGGCTCATCAGTAAATAGGAATTCGACACTGTTCCCTAGGATCTCACTTGCGTGAAAAGATTTCCAGGAATCGCTCCATTTGTGCAAATTTGGTTCCATAAACTCAAGAATATCAAAACTTTTCTTATTTGCATAGACAATATTCATATCTAAATCGCACAGGAATGTATTTGAACGTGAATTCTCAATAGCATTCATAGCCCAGATTGGAAGGGTTTTACTTTCAAAAGACTCTTTGGTTCCAACGACCGAAAGTTTTGTGGACTGCTGGGTGCGTGGTTTTGAAGCTGCTGTTCCGCGCGAAGCGACAACCGATAATTTCGGCTTCGCTGTCGATGAACTCTTTAACTCTGCTGCAGCGGATGTCGCTGCTGGAGACGTTTTTTTTGCTAACACTGCCATTCTATGGATTCCTTTCCGAAATCTGAACTCTCAGACTGTTATTCCGGCTTGCTTATTAAGCAGCCAGGCTGGTATTTACGTTATCACCTAGAAGTACTGCATCGATATCCAGTACGATAATCAGCTTTTCCCCTACTTTAGCCATGCCATTCAGCATGGAGCTATTCATGCTTCCTCCAAAATCAGGAGGAGGCTGTATATCCGAAGGCGGAATATTCATTACTTCAGAGACACTATCGACGATCATTCCCATCACTCTATTCTGAACGACTACGACGACGATGGCCGTAAATTGATCGTATTCGATGGTTCCCAGATTAAATTTTGAGCGAAGATCAACAATCGGAACGATGGTCCCCCTCAAATTTAAAACGCCGCGTACATCGGAGGGAGCGTTCGGAATTCTGGTTGTAGGAACGTATCCTTTTATCTCCTGAACTTTTAATATATCCACTCCATATTCTTCATCCCCAAGTGTGAATGTCAGAAATTGGTTCGAATCTGCTGTAAGCAAATTATTCGGATTCATAAGATCGGACTGATCTATTGCCATAATTGACCTTTCTATTGCGTCGCATTGCGGATCGAAATCGAATTTTATCTGAGTTTCATATCACGCAAATAGGACGATATTACGCCGCTGCGCTCAACATGTCGCCCGGTTCGCTGCGTCGGATCAGTCCGGGTACATCCAGTATTAAAGCCACTCTTCCATCTCCCAGGATGGTGGCTCCTGCAATACCATTCACTTTACGATAGTTTGTCTCCAGACTTTTAATGACTACCTGGCTTTGACCGATAAGCTCATCCACTTGCAGAGCCACTTTGCGGCCGTCATTTTCTACGATAACCAGTATCCCTTTTGTAGCGTCTATAAACTGGGGAACAGATTGGAAAAACTGATAGAGCCGTACAATAGGGAGCACCTCTCCACGCATTATAACAATTTCACCCTGGCCCGCTACGAGCCGGACGTCGCCTGCCTTCGGCTGGATGCTTTCCACGATGCTGGTTAATGGAAGAATATAGACCTCATTCCCAACAGAAAGAGACAGCCCTTCCAGAATTGCCATGGTGAGCGGCAGCCGTATTCGAATGCGTGTGCCGGCTCCGGGCACTGTACTCAGCCCAATGGAACCTCCCAGAGCCTGAACGGCGCGCTTGACAATATCCATTCCCACTCCGCGCCCCGAAAGGTCCGTCACTTCTTTCGCGGTTGAAAAGCCGGGATGAAAAATATAGTTATAGATGGCATCGTCGGAAGGCGGAGTATCATTTTCTGAAATCAGCCCGCGGTCTATGGCTTTCTGCAGGATGCGGTCACGATTGAGGCCACGCCCGTCGTCCGAAACTTCGATGACGATATTGCCGCCTTCGTGAAAAGCGTTGAGGGTAATAATGCCGACTTCCGATTTTCCCGCAATTTTCCGCTCTTCAGGAGTCTCCAGCGCATGGTCGATTGAATTCCGAACCAGATGCGTGAGTGGATCCGTTATCACCTCGATAACAGTCTTATCGAGTTCTGTATCCTCACCGATTGTCTTCAGCTCGATTCGTTTTCCGCAGGCCACCGAAAGGTCGTGAACCAGTCGCGGGAATCTGCCGAATGCATATTTTATGGGAAGCATGCGCACTGCCATCACGCGTTCCTGCAGCTCTCGTGATGCACGTTCCATCTCTGCGACCGCTTCGATAAGCCGGGGAAGCTTTGCCATGTTGAAATCGGTAATGACTTCGTTGAGCATCGACTGATTGATTACAAGCTCGCCCACCAGGTTGATCAGTT
>JBBRDM010000083.1:0-21354 GCA_038203935.1 Chthonomonadales bacterium | reverse complement strand
GATTCGAATGATCGTACCACATATTTATTTTCATCAGTTAGAAATGCGATTGGCAAAGTCGGCCCGCCCGGCGCAGCTATCGAAAGCCAGGATTCATGGCTGCCCAGTCCTGTAAAGACAGGGAGTTCTGCGGAATGCAAACTGCCCAGGTTGTACCCTGAAAATTGCAGATCTATTTTACCAGAAGATGCTCCGCCAAGCGGCAAATATCCGGTGATAGTCGGAACAGGACCGATCGTAAGGCGATAAAAGTAGTCGTTGCCGCCTAAAAATTGGGTGTCATGAACCGTTAGAAAATACGAACCGCTTTTTTTAAACTTGTAAACTAACCTTGGATCAGTCTCCCAGTAGGATTCTGCAGATTGCAGCGTAGCTCCAAATTCGTCACGCAGTTCCAGTTGTGGATCAAGATGAGACCAAATTTTGGCTGCTATACAGTCGAATATCCAAACCTCATCTGCATTCGCATGAAAAGAGAATATGTCCTGATCCGCGGCAGCTTGGATGCGCGCATTTATTGTGACAGGAGTTTTATCCAGCAGCTGCGCATGCTGGGAATAGTCATTCGGCTCGTTCTCATTGATTTCAGGATAGTTTCCAACCCAGATTCTGGCTGGATTCGAGACTCCCATACTATTTGAGATACGTATTTCACGCGGCCCGAGCGGCGCTTTTGCATCGATGGTCATTCCAAGCAGCGTTTGATCGCCTGCAGCATTCGATTTTAATGAGGAGATTATAATTCCAGTCCCACTTATGAGAAGCTGCGGATTCTGAAGATTTTTCCCATCTATCTTGATGACAGCAGTCGTTCCAATCTGAGCTCCCGACGGAAAGGAACCACTTATCTCAGGGGCTTGTGCACCAGAAACGAGTGGCCGACTTGCGAGCATAAGACATAGGAAAACAGTAAAGAGGCGAGGATTCAAAAAACGATGGTAGTTGATAATCATGGAGTAATTTGATCGGTCAGGATTTCGAGGTTGGTGCATCAGTCAGGATCCGAGACCACCCAGAATGAATCCTGACGCGAATGATTTTTGATCTATCTGGGCAATAAACTTGATGCGCAGCAGACATATTCCCAGAGTCGGTCCTATTCTGCCGCGACACTGATCACTTAGGAATAAAGCCCTGGAATGCCGGCTGAATCTTTCACAATGCGCGATTCTCGCAGCTTGAGCGATACATCCATACCCATTCGACGGCAGACTTCCATATAGGTATCCTCGGGTGTAACGGGTGTATGTGCTGGATAGGAGGCTCTAGCATCGCTGGCGCCAATCACTCGTCCGCCAGGAATTCCCGCACCGGTGATGAGATAACTATAGACAAATGGCCAGTGATCTCGCCCGGCACTGCCATTGACTGGTGTTCTGCCAAATTCTCCAGTGACCAGTACAAGAGTCTTTTTATCCATTCCTCTCTGATAAACATCTTCGATGAGCGCTGAGACCGATTTATCCAGTTCGGGCAGCTGGCGTTTGCAGCGGTTGAAGTTGTCTCCATGGTTATCAAATCCCATTTTATCCACGTCGTCATTAATGGGGTGCGCTCTCCAGTTGACTTGCACAAATCGGACTCCCGATTCGATCAAGCGCCTCGCCATGAGAAGGCCCTGGCCGAACTGAGTCATTCCGTATCGCTCACGAATTTTGAGTGGCTCTCTGGCGAGGTCGAATGCCTTCTTGGCTTCCGGGGAAGTCACCAGTGAGAACGCTTTTTCATAGGCAGCGTCATAAATTTTGGTATCGCCACTCTCAACTCGGCTCTGGAAACCATCCACTACTTTGAATAGTTCTCGGCGCAGGTTAAGCCGATCTCCCGTCATGCCGGTTGGGGGCGTAAGCGCAGCCAGTTTATCTGGCGGTGCTGTAGAATCAAGAACTCGGAACGGCGCACAGACATTTCCAAGAAAGCCCCCATCCTGCCCAATAGGCCCGTTACCGGCGGTATCGTACATTCTGGGCCCGATATGGAACGATTCCGGCAGGGCATTTTTTTGCGGTAAAAATCGATTGACTACCGCCGCCAGATTAGGCGCTTCTCTTCCCGGAGCTATCTTGTTGCCTGTTAAAGTATAGTGTGCTGCCTGAGCGTGCACTGTCTGATCATGGGTGGCAGATCGAATAATCGTATACTTGTCCGCAATCTTCGCCAGGGATGGAAGATGCTCACAAATCTGGATTCCTGATACGTTTGTATTGATCGGCTTGAACAGTCCTTTAATTTCCGAAGCGCCATCCGGTTTCATATCGAAGGTATCCTGATGAGGCGGACCACCCCAGAGGAAAACCAGAATTACGGACATTTCATTATCTATGGTCTGTGCGGCCATCGCCTGTTGGGAGGATAACAGCCCGGGTAAAGTCAGGCCAAGAAATCCTGCCGCGCCAATCTGCAGGAACTCACGCCGCGATTTACCATCACAGGTCTGTACGTTTTCATGTCCGAATTCTATCATAGTTGATCCTCGATACGGTGCATTGATCTGTACGAACTAACGAACTGTTTTACCTAACTCACAGGTACTGATGAGTCAAGGGGTTACAGCAGAATTAATGATTGAATAGAAACTCTTTGCTATTCACCAAAACCCATAATAAATCCTCGAAAGCTGCCCTTCGCGTGGATGGTTTGGCTGCAGTTTTAGCAGACTGCCCAATCGGCACTGTTTGAGATGCGCTCAGCGCGGAGAGATTTGCAATTCTTTCCTTGGGCTGCGGAGCTCTTCCAAGCACCGTCCAATAGAGTGAGTCGAGCAGATCTCCATCCGATTTTCCAGATTTTATCAGCTTTTCTACCAGCCCTCCATCCGCGGCAACCTTTTTATTTAAAGTGTCTCCGTTGATGAATACGAGCGCCTGTGACATGCTTGGTTCCTGGCTGCGCTCACATTCGCAGGTGATCTGCCTTGCCGGCCTGCCGAAGCTGTCCAAAAAGTCGGAACGAACATGGGTGTCTGGCAGCTGTTCGGCGCGATAACCTACAGGGATGCCTGGAAATATTTCCTGCTCTCCTGTCACTTTACCAAGGGCGTCCAGCAGTTCCTCAGCAGTAAGGCGTTTTACAAAATATCGGCTGTAGTAGCGATCGTCCTGCCGATTGCGAGGGTTCTGTTCCGATGATTGCTGATAAACTTTTGAAGTTACAATGCGGCGCATAAGGTACCGAAGATCAAACTTATGCTTTACAAAATCCTCAGCGAGCGCATCGAATAGCGCTGGATTGGTGGGAGGATTTGTTTCGCGCAGGTCATCCACGGCCTCGACCAATCCACGCCCCATGAAATGTGCCCAAACTCTATTAACCATGCAGTGGGAGAAAAACCAGTTGTCCGGGCGTGTCATCCACTCCGCCAGAAAGCTGCGCCGTTCTCGGGGAGCATTGGCAGCCAGTATGGGGCCGCCAAGAGGTTTTGGATCGATAATGCGGTTTAAACGCGGCTGGATAAGATCACCAGTGGATGTGTTGTAGACCGTCATTTCATCGTTGACCCAGGGATCGTTGTTTACTTTGCGGCCAACACGTGCCAGCAGATTAGCCATTCCGTAGTATTCGTTTTGAGTCCACTTTTCCAGCGGATGATTGTGGCACCGGGCACACTGTACACGTATGCCAAGAAAGCCCTGGCTAACGTTTTCCGCCATCTCCTCAGTTTTCTGAGAGGTGCGGAAGAAATTCGCAGGGCCATCGAGAAAAGTGTTGCCGCGTGCAGTCAGCACCTGGCGCGCCATCTCATCCCAGCCCATATTCTGAGCTACGCACTGGCGAACCCACTCGTAGAAAGCCCACATCCCCTTATCTTTGAGTGTGCCGCGATTTACACGAAGGAGATCACACCATTTGTAAGTCCAATAGTCGATAAATTCCGGCTTCGTCATCAGAGCATCGATAAGCTTCGTTCGCTTCTCCGGTGATTTATCCGCAATGAAAACTTTTAATTCCTCTGGAGATGGAAGTCCCCCCGTTAAATCAAGAGTCAGCCTGCGGGCATATTCACCATCAGTGCTGATCTGCGAGGGCCACAGTCGCAGTGCAGAAAGTTTTTTATAGACCAGATCATCCACATAACTGTTACGAGGGAGTTTGGAATAATCCACTGTATCAATTTTATTTGGATAGGGAACAGCCACTCGTGCGAAAGCAACTTTATCCTGATAGCTAACGGTGATAGCGGTTTCGCCGTACCCGGCCATTTGGACATTTCCGCCGGCTGCTACCGTAGCAACATTTTCATCGTTCGTTCCAAACCGAGTCCAATGTGTAACATCTTTTACTGAGCCATCAGAAAAATGGGATAACACTCGTATTGACAGACGGGCATGAGGCAGTGATGTTTTTTGAGGCGGATCGAGTTCGAGTCTCACAACATGTGGATCAGAAGCCAGCGGTCCAGGAGCGCCTTCTTTGAGCCATCCAAAAAGAATATCGTATTCCTTGGTCCCTTTGCGAAGAACGTTGCCTCCCCTGTGCGGGAGTTCCATAAGTGGTTTCCGAAGAAATAAGCTATTTTCGGGCTGGACAGCACTCAAGCGGCGGCCATCATTCTGCCTCGCGAGTGCAATATAGTCCATCTCCGGCGCATATCCGCGGAGCGAAAGCTTGAATCCACCCTTACCTACTGCTGCACCGTGGCAAGGCCCCTGATTACAGCCAAGTGTAGTCAGAGCAGGCACTACATCATTAAGAAAGCTTATTTGGGAACCGTTAAAGCTGCTGGGAATTTTGGAGGCAGATGCGTTATTAGGGCTGCAGATGGCTGCAGAGACGCAGTTCATTGACAGAAAACAGATTGCGAAGGCTTTAGAAAAGCGCATGTTTTTGCGTCCCGGAATGCTTCGAATGCAGCGTTATATTTTCTGACAACAGCGCTTGCTTAATGTTGCAGGCGAATAGATCATTATACCGTGATAATTCAATTTTGGCTTAACTGGATACCACATTTCAAATTTTACGATTGTTATAAGCTTAGATAAAAACCTGCCGTCGATTAGAGAGCGGGCAGAGTTTTGGTATATTCCTCCCAGAGTTCGTCAAGTGGCCTGCCTGTAATTATCTCGAAAAGCTTATCAGTATATTCTCCTTTACGTAGTTTTCGGTCGAGTTTTATGACCAGCGACCGCTCATATTTACCCGAAACCCATCCAAGAAAAGCTGCCGTTGTACGATAGGAATCTTTATAGCTCGCCTTGTTAGGATCGACGCGAGGCCGGGGAACATCCGGTTCATAACGCCAGAAACGTATATAGTCCGCAATGCCTTCTACGAGCCAACCGGGCTTATCGCCCTTATCGGGGTAATGCTGTATGATATGTGTCATTTCGTGAATAATCATGCCGAAGTCGTCGGGATGCGCAGTGATCCATTTAGCATCGATGGTTATTGTTTGCCCGTCCGCGTATGCTGGAACCTCAAGCTTCTTCTTGAATACGAGCATAATTGTCTTTGGCGGTGTGTAATTTTCTGTTGCCAGAAATTGAGATACTATCGGGAACCACCAGCCGACCAGTTTCTGGGCCTGTGCTGCCCAGCCGCATGTTTCTGGGGCGTCTGAAACGTCGATTAAAACTTTTGGAGCATGAAGCGGCTTCGATAATGCGTAGAGATTATGCTGATACGGTTCTCTTGCCACAGGTTTGGACTGAGGGTTTGGAAATGGTGAGCAAACGGCAGAGTTGGGCAGCGCGATTATAAGCAGAATTACCCGAAAGATCGCTGACTTCCAAAGTTGACGTGGCATATTGGTTTCTCCGTGTGGCAGATTTGAGCCGCCCCGCATGATATTGAGGGGCGGCTATTTTAGTCCTGAGTATTTGGTATGTATTCCAGAACTTATTTGTATTCTATGAAGGGGTTTTGAATCCACGAAAGATAGGTTTTGATCGTATTGTCCGAGGGTGGTGGATCCTGCCACTCATAATTCGGGGCGATCGTTGATGCTAACTTTTTGGTTTTTACATGACCATCGCAGTATGACCAGTTCAGCATGCCATTATGACTGCTGAACATACCTTTTCCGGCAGGCCAGCCCCATCCCAACAACCAGTTGTCCTCATACCAGGGGTCCAAAATCCACGGGCCAAGGTCTGGCCACCACATTCTGGTTTCCACATGCATCATGATGTTGGAGGGCGCCGTGATGGAAGCGAGAGCGATACCTGCGTTATCTTTATTAAAGGTAGCTCCATTATACGCGTAGCTCAGGCATTTGGCGCCCGGGTTGGGAGCCGTGTTATCATCGCCTCCATCATGGGTGCCAAATATGTTGCCGTCGATGTAACCCTCCGACCCGCCAACATTCAGAGTGTCATCGGGACAGAAGAAGATTTCTGAGTTCTTTATATAAGGGTAGATGAGTGCATGCCACGTTGCTCCATTCGGGGCAATATCCGTATTGGTGCCGTCTTTATACAATCGGTTGGGCGCGAAAATTTCATCGTAGTCCTGAACATACATCATGGATGCCAGCCCGATCTGTTTCATGTTACTGAGACAAACAACTTTCCGCGCCTGTGCCCGCGCCTGAGCAAAGACAGGAAAGAGGATAGCGGCTAAGATTGCGATGATAGCGATGACCACTAATAATTCAATCAGTGTAAAACCCATTTTCGACTTTGCTGCATTCATTGTTCTCTCCCTAAAGTTATGATTTTGGTAGGTATAAATGTGGTATAAATGGAAAGTATTTCTTCCATATCAACGTGGAAGCGGAATGCTCGTGCGTAATGCCTGATTTGGCGGCGCACCTCCTCGCATTAATTTGATTTGCGGGTAATTTCCCCTCGTAGGATTTACTGCGCGCCAGGTGAAAATGCTTATGGTGAGAATAACCACTACGATAACTCCCGCCACTACTGGCATTGGTAACTCTTTTTTCATACGCTTAATTTCTTTCCTCCCTTCCTGCCAGGTCTCTATCTCACTTTTCTGTGAATATTCAATGCTACTGCGCTCAGGGCAGTTTTATAGTTAAATCAAAGGTCGACATGTCTTTCTCTCTATGAGTGACGTCGGCATTAACACATGCTGAAATAAATTTGGTATCATCTCCGGCGAATTAAGACGCTGCAGCAATAAGGCTGCTGCGCGCTGCCCTATTCGCTCAAACGGCTGACGAACGGTAGTCAAAAGCGCAGGCCGCGGCGAAAATCGATCATCATCATCGAAACCAACGACACTCAACTGCTCTGGTATCCTTATGCCTCGTGCCTCCAGGTGTGCAATCAATCTATGTGCTAAGAAGTCGTTCACTGCAAACACCGCAGTTGGTGCATCCGAGGATGACAGACAACTCGTAATAAAATCTTCTATCTGTTTTGCACCGTCAAAACCCATAGTCACTACCCACGGCACGGTTTGCTCACCGGTTATTCCAACGGTTCGAAGTGCGTCACGATATCCCGCGCTCCGCTCCAGTACAGAAGAAACTGACTCGTCATTCGTCAGATGTGCAATGCGCCTGTGGCCCAGACCCATCAGATATTCAACTACCTCTTTTGCCGCAGCATAGTTATCTACCCCGACATAGTCGATGGGTTCGGCAGTATCGAAGCGATCCACAAAAACGATGGGATGACCGCCATGCGATAAGCGTTTCCAAACAGTCCCCGAATCCTGCTCTAGCGTCGGCCACACCACTGCCCCAGCGATCTCGTCTGCCACTATGGCGGACTGAGCCTCCTGTTCAAGAACTCTGCGCGGAGCTGAACGCAGATTGATATCAAAAATAAGCAGTCGATATTGTGATTTCTGAGCCCGCAGCACATCGTTCAATCCACGCATAATCTCACGAGATGCGTGATCGGATTCATGCTGCGGCAAAACAAGCGCTATCGTTCGAGTCGAAGCATTTTGAGCCTTTCTTGCTTCGAATCTGCTGTCCATAATTTGTGATACGGCTACACGAGGCCGTTTGCCTGGTTCGCGTTCAATTAGGCCAGACTCAGCTAAATCTGCAAGAGCAGTTCGGACAGCGGAGCGATCTGCATCAAATTCGGCAGATAGTTCTCTTTCCGTAGGGAGCCAGGTTCCAAGTCTATACTGCCCGTCCTCTATGCGCGTTTTAAGTACAACCAAAATACGCTGAGACACCAGACCTTTTCTCTTTTTGGTGGTTTCAAGCATCCTATTTCCTACCATCCCTTCAGCATTATAACTCTTTGGTTTAATTTTGTCAACTTAATTTATACCTGGTTCTAAAAATATATATTTGGTTGTTTAATTTGGGAAGGCGCAATATGCCTGGTTGAATATATGGTTGTAAACTAAGCAGGACAATTAGGGGATTTAAGAGATTACTCCAGCAGCGACATAGCAAGTATTTCCGTAACTAAAGCGATGTTTGCATTCGCGTCCAGCCGACGGCGGGCCGCCATCAAAGAATCGATGCAGCGCATCCACCGTTCAGAAGTTCCCGGCGAGGCTAATGATCTGAACTGCTCCGCTCGATCTCGGTTTACGATCATGTCTGCAGAAGCCTTACCTGCGCTGACGGAAAGCATATCCCGGTAAAACGCCACGAGCAGGTCGAAAACGACCGCCAGCTGACGACGGCTGACTTTTTCCCTCGCTGTACCACTATCAGCTTCACCAGTTTCGGTTGAATCAGTCGGCTCCGCCCCGATGGCCGCTTTCATTTGCCCAGCCAGTTTACGCATCTGTTCTGCTGATTTGAGCGCACGAACCAGAGGAGCGCCGGGAAGGCTCTGTGCGAAATCCATTACAAGTGCTATTTCGCTGCTTACCCCGGGAATTTCTGCCATTCGAACCGCCTGCCCTACCTTACCTTCCGCGTACGCTGAAATTATCTCTGCTCTTTCTTGAGGTAAATCTCGTGATCGACAAAGATATAGCGCCAGTTCATTGATTGTAGCGGCGTTCACCCGGACCATCTGGCAGCGCGACACGATAGTCGGTAGCGCCCTGGAAGCGTGCGGAGCAAGCAGAATAAACATCGCATAAGACGGCGGCTCTTCTAAAATTTTCAACATGCTGTTTGCAGCGGATGGAGTCAGAGTATCACATTGTTCGATTATATAGACTCTCTTTCTTCCAACAGTCGGGGCATAATTAACTGTTCGAGAAAGCACTCCTGGTGGCTTATTATCTCTATCCCATAACTGCCATATCTGAGTCTGCTCGCCTGCTGGGGATATTGTCAATATATCCGGATTGGAACCAGATTCGCATAGGCGGCATGAATCACACATACCACAGCCATCGAATGGATGAAGATTCGGATTGAGACAGGCAGCAGCACGAGCAAATGCGAGGGCCAGAGCACTTTTACCAACACCGGCCTGTCCCACCATGAGATAGGCACCGACGAGGCTGTTCGAATTTAAAGCGCGTCTCAGCGCTGCGACTGCTGCATCCTGACCAAAAACTGTTGAAAGTGAAACCATGATGCTCCAACACTCTAAATATTCTCTTGAGATATTTCCTGCGAAATGTTATTGTACCAGAACGACATAATAGGATTGCAGTCTGTATATAATATTAGTGAAGTTTCTGCAGGAGATCTAACGTATAAGTATAATAGAGAGAGTAATCACTTCCGCATATTTGTGGAGAGGACAAAATTCATGGATTCACGGGTCACGAAATATCAGGGAAACAATCTGAAGCAGCAAGAGTCGCCCCAGCCGAATGTACATCAGACGTCTCGCAAAGTGCTGATTTTTGCCACGGTTATTACAACCTTGCTCTGGTTCATTCCCTATTCCGATATACTGCTCTACCCACTTCGCCTGCTGGTGACTTTTGTACATGAAAGCGGGCACGCAATTGCTGCCTCCATCACTGGCGGCAGTGTTGTTTCTCTCCGAATAATGCCCAACGGCAGCGGAGTAACACAAACTTTTCAGAGTCCATTTTTTCAATGGCTTACGCTTTCAGGCGGTTATTTGGGAACTACTATATTTGGCGCGGTACTGCTGCATGTAGGACGCCTGAATCGCTGGAAAAATGCGGGGCGCACCGCTCTCATGCTGGGCACAGCCTGCCTGCTGGGCATCACTCTCTTCTGGGCAAGAGATCTGTTCACCATTTCGGCTGGGCTGCTGCTTTCCGCGGCGCTATGGGGCCTGGCACGAACACTGCCTCCGTCAGCTTCGATGTTCGCAGCCAGTTTCATCGCCGTACAATGCAGCTTGAACGCGCTGAGTGATATTCGAATTTTACTTGGTTTAACACATTCGGGTATGAATGAAAACGATGCCGGTTTTATGAGTACTGCGTATCCATTGTTGCCGCCAATTGCCTGGGCAGCGCTATGGGCGCTCACAGCTGTTGTTATACTTAGTTTATCACTGCACAAATATTGGCGCGCAACATCCGCCATACCAAACAGGAAATAGAGATGGAAAGAGGAATTCCACGCACGAACTCCAACGATGCAGTTGCCTGCGGACATTGTGGCGCACTGGTTTTTAACGATACCAAACGCTGCCCTCAGTGTAAAAAATTTCCTGCTAAACTGCATATTTGTAAAAAATGTAAGAGCATCGCCGCAGAGAGTGAAGAACGATGCTGGAAATGCGGCCGTGTATTCGAACCTGGCGGAGACTACTTGTAACTTCGCAAATCCTTCAAATCACGCATTCCTTGCAAATCTCCTTCTCCTGCGTGTATAATCTCCTATTATGCTTACTTTGGTATGCTGGCAAGGATTTCCATGACCGATTTCAGTTCAATTTATGGCCCGGATGTTTCGGCTTTTTCTAATCCAACGCCGAAATCTGTCAGCATGCTGCTGCGGCCTGCGATCGAACTATATCCAGAAGACAGTATTGGCAGATTCTTACATCTGGTGCGCCAATGCGGCTCCCGTGAGATTCCTGTGCAGTCCCACGGCAAGCTTGTTGGAAGCATATCTCAGACCATACTTTTCGAACTGTTGAGAACTGCGAATAGCTGGGATGACTGCGATGCCATAAATCAGCCTGTCTCCGATTTTATGACGGTTCCTTCGGCCATCGCTTCAGCGGATATGAGTCTGGAGACAATAGTAGAAATTGGCCGGGCGTCCAACATTTTAGAGATACCTGTCGTAGATTTCGAAAACTATCTGCTCGGAACTATTTCGCTTTCCGATATTTTGGCGCCCGATTACAATCCTCACTATCCATCCAATGTAGGTGGGATGGCGACCCCGTTCGGTGTCTATCTTACGAATGGGAATGTTCGCGGCGGAGTGAATGACTTAGCTATCATAGCGTCTGGCGCTGCCATGGGATGCCTGCTTTTAATCTCCGGCGCTATCGTAAAGGGATTGGCGCACCTGGCAGCACCTATTCTGCATTTGCCGAGCATATCCATTCTTGATCTTGATGATGTTCCACCGCCCGGACACGTAATGCAGGGGTTTATCTCCATCTTGTTAAAGCTGGCGATTTTTTTTATTTTTGTGCTTCTGCTGCGATTTAGCCGAATATCGGGATTTCATGCTGCGGAACATCAGACGGTACATGCGATGGAGCGGGGTGAACCGTTAATTCCCGAAATTGTGAACCGAATGCCTCGGCCACATCCCAGATGTGGAACAAATATAATGGCGGCTTCGATTCTTTTTTTCACTTTGCTGCAGACTTTTCAGTACGTACCCGGCCTGAACGAAATTGGTATTTTGCCTGCTGGCCTGTTCACCTGGTACAACTGGCGTCGTTTCGGCACTTTTCTGCAGCAGTGGTTTACCACTCGACCTGCGTCACCAAAACAGTTATTGAGCGGCATTAATGCTGCCGCCGAACTTCAGGCAGTCTATATGAGAGTACCGCCTTCTCGCATACGCCCACTGCGCAAAATCTGGCTCATGGGTATCGTGCAGTCGGCAACAGGGCTGATTCTGGTCACTGGATTAGCCAGCTATATTGAATCTATCTGGACAGTACACGCACGCTGATCTGGACTTAACATATCAAGGAGCGCTTTTCTGTGATTACCGACGATCTCTCCGCACTCATTCGAACCGCAGTGCTGGCAGCTGCCGAGGCTGGAGAATATACGCTAGACGATTCTACATTCGAAGTTTCATTGGAAACTCCACGAAGCAAACAGCATGGCGATTACTCCTGTACCATAGCGCTCGCTATGAAAAAATATACCGGATTAAAAGACAGCCGCGAAATCGCAGCAAAAATTGTGAAATATATCCCAACAGATAGTTCTATTCTATTGCGGGTCGAAGTGGCCGGTCCAGGATTTATGAATTTTTATTTAAAGCCGGACTGGCTGTATACGGCTCTCAAAACCATTGAGTCTGAGGACAAATCCTATGGATTCAATACTAAAATGGCCGATGAGAATATCTTAATAGAATTTGTGAGCGCTAATCCCACTGGCCCGATCAGTGTGGTGAATGGCAGAGCGGCAGTATTAGGCGATGTGCTGGGAAACTTACTCGCATCTCAAGGGGCCAAAGTTGGCCGTGAGTTCTATATCAATGATGCCCTGAACTCGCTGCAGCTGGAAAAATTTGCTAATACGGTAGTGGTTCGATATATGCAGGAGCTTGGTCACCCAGTTGTGATGCCCTCCTCTGCAGACGGCGGCCTGGAGACTATGGAACCAGGTGCAGCTGTACTCACAAATAAAGCTGAACTGACTCCGGTTCATTTTCCCAAAGATGGCTATCGCGGAGAGTATGTCCGAGATATAGCCAGGGGAATTATCGCAGAAGCGGGCGACAAATTTCTTACCTCCAGCGAAGAAGAGAGAAACGCCTATTTCCGGCAGGCCACACTGAGCAGAATGGTAGCTGCCCAAAAAAATGCGCTGGAAGCGTTTGGTATCTATTTTAACACCTGGTTTTATGAAAGCTCTCTGTATAGTTCCGGAGCCGTCGAAAAAACTATCCAACAGTTAAAAAGCCTGGGCTATGCGTATGAACATGACGGCGCACTCTGGCTGAAATCCTCTGAGCTTGGCGACGAGAAAGACAGAGTGCTTGTACGTTCCAACGAGAAAGCAACATATATCGCTGCAGACAGCGCCTACCATCATGATAAGTTTGAAAGAGGATTTAATCATCTCATAAATATCTGGGGAGCAGATCATCATGGGTACGTAGCCCGTCTTAAAGCGGGAGTAGCTGCTCTAGGACACGATCCTCAGAAGCTGGAGATTATTTTAACACAGATGGTTTCGCTGGTTCGAGATGGAGAGGCTGTTATTGGAGGCAAACGGAAAGGCAATATCATCGAACTGAAAGAAGACCTTATCGATGATATTGGCAAGGATGCGGCTCGTTTTTACTTCCTGCTTAACTCATATGAAACTCCAGCAACTGTGGATGTAGAGCTCGCCAAGAAACAGTCCAACGATAATCCTGTTTACTATGTGCAGTATTCGCACGCACGACTTGCAAATATTCTTGTAAAGGCAGCAAATCAAGGAATAACGGTGCGCCCCGCTGCTCAATCAGAATTGGCGCTGCTGACCCATCCGGCTGAACTGGATGTTCTGCGAAAATTGGCTGACTATCCGGATGAAGTTGCTTCTTCAGCTAAAGATTATGCACCACATCGGCTGACGAGGTTCGGAATGGAGCTTGCCAGTCTGTTGAACGTATTTTATGAAAACTGCCGAGTGCTCCCGGGAACCGACGAACCTATTTCTTCTGTATTGACGACAGCGCGCCTCGCGCTGGTGAATGGCGCCCGCATCGTTCAAAGCAATCTGCTCACGATGCTCGGGATTTCTGCACCTGATAAGATGTGAACATCAAAAATTTGACGCGATATAAGTTTTATGTTATGATATTCTCCTTAATCGACAGAGATGTCGTGTTGAGCTGAAGACAGCCTTAATAATCAGGAAACGAGCAGCGTATGTTTGCACTTAATTTTTATTCTGAATTCTACGAAGAAGTCCTTCGGAACGGACGAAAGTCGATAACGATCCGACTGGGCGATAAATCCAATAAATACTCTACCGGCATGATAGTCTGGGTCACCATTGGCCCGCGTTTTGGAAAGCGTCAGAAACTGTTTGCTGCGATTTTAGACCGTGTTGAGGTCAAAACAATTGATGCTCTTTCCCCACGTGAGATTCAGAAAGAAAATCCTGAGTTCAGAACTGCTGAGGATCTGCTTCATCTGCTTCGCAGAATTTACTCCGATGATATATCTGTAGAAGACACCGTAACCGTCATCCATTTTTCACCGGTTGCGGAATACTGATTACCTTTTCAGCCACTCCGGTCAGTAATACCATTCCGGTTGAGCAAAAGCCATTTCGCTCCTGGAGTTTTGATAGGAAAGTCTCTGCACTATGACCCTGATCTCACACCAAGCTTCCTTCTCGCTGATGAGAAATAGACACTGTACTGCCACGTCTTTCTCTCTGCTGCTGCTGTTCTCTGCACTTCTGGTGCCCGCCTACGCTCAAAACAAAAAAAAGGTGGACAGCCTGGATGAACTGCGCAAGAAATTTCCGCCCGGCCATATCTCCACCGCACTTCCTCCCTCTCCGGTTTCTGCTGCAAAGCTGACCAGCAGCGGCACTTTTAACGATGCCGCAGGCGCTAAACACGACTGGACAATCACAAGGTCGCATGCGTTAAAATGGGATGGAAAACCGTATCTTCCCCTGGGCCAATCCATTACACCGCAATCTTTCTCCAGCACTCGCCCGGATGTATGGGAAGCCGATGTTCAAAAACTCGAAAAGCTCAAATCCATCGGAATACTGGATTTAATCGTAACACCTCCCGGAACATTGACAGATACACCCCCTGCATCATTTCAGCGTCTTGTAGACTATTTAGAAGAGCAGGGATTTACCTATGGTATTGAGTTTGGCAAAGGAATAACCCGGTCGGTATTTGGTACTGTTGTCAAGCCAAACAGCTATCGATTTATTGATAAAAATTCTCTTTCGGCCACCTGGAATGTTTCCGGATCCGAGACTAACCTCTACGTGATTACAAGCACCACCGAAGACAGTAAAATCATCAGAATCAACGAAGCGCCTACCATCGACGGCGTAGCTACCGCGTCGCTTGAAAATGTAAATTCGGACAGAATTGTAGCGCTGCTATATCCGCATAAAACAGTCGTTCCGAACAGTCAGGGTGGTCTGCCTGATCTATGGAATGAATACGATAACTACCGGGACCGCCTTCTCGATTACTTCTCTCATATAAAGCTGGGAAAAGGATTTCGGTTCTTTTTAGATCCTCTGGCATCTAAACTATGCCTCGCCGGTGAAACGGACTATCTAATTCCTCAGTCTGATAATTTTCTACTGGAATGGGAAGGCTATCTCGCGCGCAGATATTCCAACATCGATGAGGCGAAGATTTCCTGGGGGCTGGATAATTCGGAGCAGTTTACGCATAAATCTCTCAGCCATTTGATACCTTTATGGGCAAATGCGAAGGGAGTCCCCTATCTTTACGATATACAGACCCATATACCCCGGCGGGTGTCTGACACGGCAAAATCTCGATGGTGGGAAGACTACCTAACCTGCAGAAATTCTAGCATCAGCTACTACATGAATGCCATGGCGCAGGTACTAAAGCACGAAGTGGCGGATGTTCCTGTTGTCTACACCTGGACGCACACGCATCCGATATTTTGGAATAATAGCCGAGACATTGGCTTCGATGGCCTATGTGTACTTGCGGGGTCATCGCACATGGAGGCTAGAACCCTCGGGCCAGCCTATAGCGAAGCGGAACAGTCAGTTCGAACCATCTGGTGTTTAGCGGCAGGCTTGGCAACGGATGATGCCGGATATTCGACCACTGCAAATTTAAAAACAGCATCGCTAAGTTCCAACTCTGCGGATACTTTCGGCAGAACGCCGGTTTCCAAATTAGATCTTTTCGGATCTATGGATTCTCTGCGCAGATTCGGATTCAAGGGATTTTTTAACGGAGAGATTCGAGATGGCGGCGGGCAGCAGTCATCACAGTTAGCTTCTAATGCAGCCGGCTGGCTAAAAGACTACGGCACCCACATGAACAGCGAGACGAACTCTGCGGATTATCTGCCAACCGTTTTGTACTATCCTCAATCTTCGCCTGGTCCTGGCCGGACCGGCATAGTACCTGGCACCAAAGACGTTCTCTGGCTAAGTTCATTTGCGAGTGGTGAAACAGTAGATTGGTGGCCATCCTATTCCGGCTACCGCATCCAGCATGGTTCTTCTGAAGGCGATCAAGATTTCGTTCTTGTCTCACTGCTCGGCAAAAGACTCACTCATATGACTATAGTTGGCCCATCCGACCGGACACCAGATACAAAACTTATTCAGGCATCTACGGCGGACGGACATGCAGTTCCGTTTAAAATAACGAGTAAATCAACCTTCGAATTGATGGTCGATGATACTCCAGTTATATTCCATACCGACGGCCAGAAGCTGATGGCTCAAGAGGCTTCTGAAACAGTAATCACGCAGCTCACCGCACTTTTTGATGTCGCCACGAAACAGAATCTGCCTGCTCTCGAAGCGGAGAGATTCGCAATGGATAGAGCTAAAGGATCATTTCGTCAGCGCGACGTCGCCACATCGTACCTTTTTGGGAGAGGAACGCTGGATGAATTAACTGCGCTTTCTCAGCCTTACATTTGGATCGAAGGCGAGCTGCCTCGTGTGCACACTTTTACGGAAATAGCTGGAAATTCGGAAGCCAGCAATGGCGGATTTCTTCGCCTTTCTACTCCGAATCCCCCAAATAAATATGGATATGGTGTCCACTACATGTTCGAAGTTCCGCGCGAAGGAAGTTACTATGTCTGGCTGGCGGGCTCCGTACCAAGTGCTGAGACTTCCCCTATTCACTGGAAAATAAATTCTGACCCTGTCAAAGAGCCAGCATCCAGAGCGCCAGTCGGCCCGCTCTACCTCGGAGAACGATTTGGCTGGACACTGCTTGGAAATGTAAATCTACAAAAAGGAACCGGTCAGCAGCTTGCGATATATGTGGACGATAAAGCTGCGTTTCCACCGCTATATAATTTTTCTATCGATGCGATTCTGCTTACCAGTCAGCCGTTCCATCCCAATGGGATAGTACGCCCCCTGCCAGTCGACCTGGATTCGTTCTCCATAGTTCGGCCAAAGAAAACTAAATAGATTTACTATTCAATTATCTCGGAGTTCGATTGCTCCGCGTAGATTTAGTGCCGGCGCCAGCGTGTCTTCTAGCCATTCGCTTTCTCTTCTTGAACGAGTGCGGCTCTCCCCACGACTGTTTTAGCCGCTGCTGACCCACCGCAGATTTTGCCCAGAATATAAATACAATAAAGCCAAATATTATCACCAGAGCCAGATACACGCCCATTGCCATCGTATTATCCTCCCGTTGCAGCTTATAATTCAAACTTCCACGAAGAAACGGATAACTCCTTCCCCATTAACCTGCGATTCTTATTGCATTCACGGTATCGAGACAGAGATAGCAAATATTATCTTCACGTCAAATTCGAGCGCCAATAAATTCAAGAAAATCTTTGTATGCTTGCCACTTATTCAATGCGTTTTATTCTGGTACCGAGGAAATTGCAGGTGTGCCCGCTAAATATCATTGGTAATTCAGTGTTAATCAAGCTGCTAATTAATATGATCGGAGAATATGTAATGGAACCAACTGAAAAAACAGAGGTTATAGATCGCATTGAGAAAAATATCGCACTGAACGCGCCAAAATCGCGAGTTTGGCGCGCGATTTCAAACGCTCAGGAATTTGGGGAATGGTTTGGATTAAAGATTAACGGGACCTTTAGCGAAGGCGTTACAGTAATCGGACAGATTACTTACCCGGGCTACGAGCATATGACGCTGGAGATGGTTATCGACCGAATCGAACCTGAAAATCTGTTTTCATACAAATGGCATCCATATGCCATACAGCCGGAAGTAGACTACTCCGCTGAACCGATGACTCTCGTCGAGTTTCGGCTGGAAGAAGTCAACAGCGGGACCCTGCTCACCATCGTTGAATCTGGTTTCGATAAAATTCCTGCTGAACGACGTGCCGAGGCGTACAAAATGGACAGCCACGGATGGGAGGCTCAAATCGAAAATATCCAGAATCATGTTACAAAATCTTAGCTCGACTGACCTGGAACTGATCCCCTTTCTACTAATGTTTTCTGCTTTGGATGATGTGATCAGGTTTTATTTATTAACTGATAGTACGCAGGCGAACAGATCAGTAAGATTACGTGGAATTTTCGGAATGCTGTAGCTTGCAAGATCAATGATTTTTATGCTCATTCGATGGATTTGAAATTCCATTTCAGTAACGCTCCTATCTGAGAACAATTATAAAAGATATAGGCAGCTTGATCCTGGGAAACTGCTCGCCTGCGTAACATCATTTAAGAATTATTATCATCCAGATCACTCAGTAATAATTTTGCTCCGAAGGAATTCAGGCATAAGGTATGGAAAGGATAAATAGCAAATTTAATACACTCGTCCTCGGAGAACATCATGTCCAAGAAAATTTCGCTCGATCCAGAACATATCGCCCAATCTTCACCAGATGAAAATAGCAGATCCAGATCGAGCATTACCAGACGCGAGCTGATTCATGGATCCGCGGCGTTCGGAGCAGCTATCGCGCTGAATACAGAATCGAGTGCAGCAGTGGCAGCATTTGCGCCAGCATCGCAGATGATCGTCGGCGCAGCAAAGCGAATAATCACTCCTGATCCGCTGCTCCCGGTCTCAGGAGGAATGGGAACCCCACGAGCAGCTCAAGAGAAAAAGGGAGAGCTGACTGTGCGAGCGGTCACCCTTCACCGAGGGGATGTTGGGATCGCGATAGTCAGTCTGGATCTCATCGGATTTCCATCCATCCTCGCTAATCGCGTACGCGCCAAAGTTCCGCGTCTCTCTGCCGAAAATATCATGATCGGCTCGACTCATACACACAGCGCTCCCGACTGCTATGCTTTCCCGGACGGTAAAGGAGGCCACACTGGCGACCTCGCCTATATGGATAAGGTTTGTAATCTGGCTGCCGAGGCCATCAATGAGGCGTTAGATGCAGCGAAGCCTGCCCGTTTGAAAATTGCAACCGGCGAAGCTCAGGGGAAAATCGCCTACAACTACTATGCCCCTGACCTCTATGATCGGCGCATGTCCGTTATTCAGGCAGTTGGGATGGATGGCAAGACGATATCTACTCTTGTCAACTACGCGATTCATCCGGAAGTAATCGGGAACGAGCAGGGTATTCTAAGTCCCGATCTTTGTGGTCCGCTATACGACCGAGTCGAAGAGCAGGCTGGTGGCATGGCAATTTTCATGAACAGCGCTCAAGGTGGCATGGTAACTGCCGATAACCGCATGCTCGACCACACAAGAGATCCTCTAAAAGGATATTGGGATGATGCGCGAACGTGGGACGAGTGCCTGCGCATTGGGCATACGATGGCGGATGAGGCGATCCGTATCGTTTCCAAAGCTGCTATCCAGGATAGTCCAGGCCTTTTTTGCCGCAGCGCAATGGTGACATTTCCCGTCCAATCGCCTGAAATGTGGTACGTAGTTACAAACTCCCCGCTCAACTATCCCCACAGCAAAGAGCATACCATTCAGGTTCGACTCAACCTGGTAAATATTGGTGACTCACAGATTCTTACGATTCCCGGTGAAGCCCTTCCGAATATCGGCTTTTATGTCAAACGTAAAATGAAAGGCGCAAACAATCTGCTATTCGGCCTCACAAACGATGCCTTCGGCTACATTCTGACAAAAGTAGATTTCCACAGTTTCCCTCGCTACGACTACGTCTCACGCACCTCTTTAGGTGAGATGACGGGTGAAATCCTGATCGATAATTGGCTTGAACTGGTGAAATCCAGCCCTCTCCCTGAAGGTCGGACGGCGTAGGAAACATGGATATAATCAGTTAATTTTCAAGTCCGAAATCGCTATCGAAATTATCACTAGATGAAAATACAAGCTTTTATTGAGGAGGTGCTCATGGGTACGCAGATATCTCCAATGCTTGCTGTAGACAATGGCGCAGCCGCAATCGATTTCTATATAGCTGCATTTGGAGCGGTAGAGTTGTGGCGAATCGATGTCGATGGAGATGTGGTTGCTGGACTATCGGTGGATGGAGCTCAATTTTTCCTTGCACAGGAGACTCCGAGTCGGGGAACACGTGCACCAAACCTTGTCGGTCATACTACGGTTCGCATCGAACTTTTTGTAGACGACCCACATGAAACTCAGGCCCGGGCGATAGCTGCAGGAGCGATTGAGGCGAGCCCCATCGAAATACATACCCATCCAACGGTAGGTATTTCCCCAATCAAGAAGATGCTGCAGGGGAGTGTAGTTGATCCATTTGGCCACCGATGGCTTATTGGTAAAGTCCTCGAATAGATCGAAACCATGGCATCAGAACAGGCGCAGGAACTGTCAGAGCCCCGAGTCCAGGCGAAGTGAAGGATACCCCGGAGCGATTTGCATAGTTTGCAAACCGCTCCAGCATGGCATGATCGTTATTATACAAAGCGAAAATTATAGGTAATCACAATGCACAATGCTGTGCTTTAACTGCGAATTCCGATAACTTCGACATATTCAGCGAGGACGTCAGTAGTACCATCCGAGACCCGATTATTCTTATTCCAAATAGCTGTCATATCTGCTTTAAAGAAATCCTTCGAAGCATCACTTAGTGACTGAAATGCGCGTGCAGTTGGCCCGTAGTTGGCTATGAAGAAGTCGGAAACCTCAGCAGGTGAAAATGGATATCTGAAGGGATACATGTAATTTGTAATTCTTAGATCCTCCACTCCGTTACCAAAACGCTCTCTCACGATAGCTTCCTCTCCCCAGAGCAGCGGCGATGGAAAGATGGCTGGGATCGGGGCATATTTCCCGATCACTTTGAACATCTAGCCTACAAGCCCCGCTGGTGTCCAGTTTCCCATTATGATTTTGCCGCCAGGCTTGCACACTCGGATCATCTCGGAACCCACCAGTTCGGGACGCGGCGCGAACATGGAGCCAATCATACTCATGACCGTATCAAAGGAGGCATCTCGGAATGGTAATGCCTCGGCATCTCCCTGTCTAATATCGATATCCAAGCCTTCCAATACCGCTCTGCTATTTGCCTCATCTACCAGGTTTTGAGCCAGGTATATCCCTGTCACATCGATGCCGCGTTTAGCAGCTGGAATGGTAAGCTGCCCTGCTCCACATCCCACGTCAAGAAGGGAGGTGTTTTTTTCCAGATTTAGGCGGTCAAAGAATTCTAACGCACCCGGTTCAAGAAATTTTGCAAATTTGGCGTAATCGCCAGCCTCCCAGGTGCTCTTAAGCCTTGTTTTCAAAGCTGCCATTTCGGGCGTCATTTCAAGTAACATC
>JBBRDM010000082.1:0-21838 GCA_038203935.1 Chthonomonadales bacterium | reverse complement strand
AAAAAATAGCAGAATGGGCAGCCCCATACATATTAAGAAGAGCGCTTTCTCACGATTTAAGTTGTTCTTTTTTGGTTTCTTTAAGTAAGCTGCACAGGCCGCTATGCAGCCTATAAACAGCCCGGGGCCGACCAGCAGTGCCTGTGAACCAAGAAAGTCACCAAGGCGTTTTAGAGGCGATCCAGATGTTTTGGCGGTGAGGAAAAGCAGATGGCCAAAGGTCCACCAGTGGTGGTTTGCATTCCACCAAAAAACTCCGGAGTACAAAAGCATCGAGATGAGAAATGCTGAATAGGGCTCGGGACGGCGCAGCCAAAAACGATGATTCTTTGAGATGACTAGAAATATCACCAGGCAAGGGGCGATGAGCATCATCGTATGTTTGCTCAAAAACCCAAATCCTGTTGTGATGCCGGTGATCAGCCACCAATTACTTGGTGACTGCGCATGCTCATCGAACAGGGCACGATAAAGTGAAATCAGAGTAAGCGACCAGAAACAGACCATAAGCGGATCGTAGGTTGCAACGATGCTCCCTACTTCCATAAGTGGGATCACTCCCAGAAAAACAGCAGTGAGGAATGCGGCGAGAGGATTGGCAATGCGATGGGCAAGATAGCTGCAGGCTGAGATTGTAATGCAGGAGGCGGCTAAAACTCCGAATCTAACGCCAAATTCATTAATTCCGAAAAGTGTAGTTGTGAGATGAATAACATAAGCGATCAGAGGTCCCTGATCGTAGTAACCCAAGGCCAGATGCCTAGACCAATCCCAATAATAGGCCTCATCGGGCGCCAATTCCATAGTGGAAAGCTGAAATAAACGAATGAGAGTCGTAACGGCTATGAAAATTATCGCTGCCCGATTCCATCTGCTTCGCAGTCCTGAAGAATCTGTGGTCAAAACGCACTCATCAGGGTTCGGTTTTGGGGAATTCAGAACCGATTCATTTCTGATGCTCACGGCGCTGCTTCGAAAAGAGAATCGGGAAGTGACTGATTAATTTTTACGTCATCGAAAGTGGTCGACGCAGCCAGAATGCCTTCAGCATTTTTAATTTCTACTTTGTAAGGTATCCAGATGCCAGGTTCTACTTCATGGGGGTCGCTGTATTTAAATGTGGCGCGTAATTTTTTCTCTGAATCGTACCATTCACGTTTCACGGTAATATGTGTCTTGTTATCAATCCATAAAAGATAGTAGGAGCCGCCCGGTGAACTTCCCTGATAAGTCAGTTCAAAAATACTTAGATTATTTCCATCTACAGTTTCATTTCGCAGATATTTCGAACTCATGAGATGGAGCGTGTCCTGCGAAATCAACCCGCCGTACTCCAGCAGCGTCTGACGTTTACCGGGGGAGTTGGTTAGATTTTCCTTATTTTTTAAGTGGAGTTTTGGGACGGAATACGAACGAATCGGTCCATTTAAAATGAGCAGAGCCAGCCCTAATACAGAGGAGTGGGCTTCCAGCCGCAATTTATCAGGCTGTTTATACTGAAACGAAAGTTTCCTGAAACGGTACGTGTTCCCGAAGTCCTTGCCTATTTTCTCCAGTTCCTTGGTATCCGCATCCGACACACGAACAGTTGCTTCTAAATCCTGAAGCGGAGTGGTTAGATCCGCTATTTCGGGATGAAGCGAAGCATCTGCAGCCCTGCTTAAGGCGCCAGCGGGAAGCAGTAATACAGAACAGATCATAACAGGAATATATCTATGCGAAAGCTTAACTTCCTTCCAGAATGACAGTTTAATGTTTCGCATAATTCATGAACTCCTCCAGCTAAATATTCCGTACTCATAGTATAATAACATGATTATTTTTTATTATTGAAGTATAGCCCAAAGCCGATACAATTGCAAATGAAAGGACATTCTAACATCTACTACGCTAGTTTGCGGCGCTGCAATACTGCAGCATTAAATTCTTATAAAATAAAATGCTTGTACATCATTTCAGCAGTATTAATTTTCTGTGGAAGGACATGCGCTTTTTCTCAAAGTAACCTCCCGGGAAAGTCAGTCGGAATTCAAGAACATGGGCAGCACACTCCTAAAATTCGCATTGGAAATCCAGGTGTTCAAAATGATGGGTGGCTAAATCCCGAACCAAAGTTAACTCAAAAAGAGATAAATATGCTTACCTCGTCCTCCGGGCGGAATGGATTGGCCATACTGGTGCGGGGGGACACGGCCAGAAAAGAGATTGCACTTACTTTTGATGATGGGCCGCACCCACAGTTCACACTGCGGCTGCTGGCACTTTTGAGGCAGCTCGATGTCAGAGCCACTTTTTTTGTGGTGGGTGAAAAAGTCGATCAGGCTCCTTACATCCTACCGATGATTATAAAGGATGGTCATGAACTCGGGAACCATACTTACCATCATCTCAATCTAACCAAAATATCAAATGAACTCATTCAATCTGAAATCCAGCAGTGCAATAACGCCATACATAGAGCATGTGGAGTGAATGCGCAGTATTTCCGACCGCCGGGCGGACGGCATGATGCAGTAATAATTACGATGGCAGAAGCTCTGAAAATGGTGACCGTTTTATGGACAGACGATCCCGCTGATTATAAAATGCCAGGTGAGCAGATTCTTGAAGATAGATTACTGCATCACATTTCCAATGGCGCAGTCTGTCTCCTGCACGATGGCATCGAGCAGACGCTGGATATCCTGCCAGACCTGATAATGCATCTCAGGCGTGAAGGCTACCGATTTGTAACACTCTCCGAGTTAAGACAGCATTTAAAGGCGGCTCCAAGTGGACACTAACAGTGGAAATCATGACAACGACCGTCAGGATTTACCGCACATATTGAAAGATTCAACCGCTTCGGAAGACCCAAATCGCGTGCTGCATGATCCCGTATTTTACGATGAAAACAGCCGGCGATGGCCATGGATCTTTCGCACAGGTGTAATTCTACTTAGCCTGTTTGGGATCATTCTCATTCTTTTTATAACCAGCTTATTCGCGCTGCGATTTATGCCGAGCCCGCACCTGCCGCGTCCGCAGCTGGTTCTGGATAATGGAAACCCGGAGCCTATCCTGACAGATCGTCAGCGCCGTCAGCTGGGAGTTAAGCAGTACCGTGAGAAAATTCGGCTGGATCAACTGGATGAAAAAGCGAAGAAACTTCAGCAAGAACGCCAGCGCAGAGCGGCCGAGTTTATTCAAAAACAGCAGGGAATATCACCCGTAATTACAGGCGTTCCTTTTAAATCGCCCACATTTAATCCAAGTAAACTTCTTCCTGCGCCGGTGATGAATGACGCTCCGCCTGTTGTGGCCGGATTTTATGTGAACTGGGAAGAGACATCCCGCGCTTCTATGCACCGAAATATAAAGCGGCTTACTCACTTTATCCCTGAATGGCTTCATATTAAATCTGCAGATTCCGATTTTACCGATTCCAATCCCAATGTTCTTCCCTTCGTGGATGGCCGGCAGCCATTCGATAAAGGGGAAATCACGCTGCTGAGCCGCGCAAACTCAGTTCCTATCCTTCCCCTTATTAATAATTACACGAAATCAAAAGGTCAGGAAGAAGGTGTTGGAGGATGGGATACGCGAGCAGTACATCAGATTATCAGCAGTCCCTCCGCGAGGTCGGTATTTATAAAACATCTTAGAAACTGGCTGCTATCGGAACGTATGCAGGGCATAAATATAGATTTTGAGCAAATAGATGTGGATGATAAGGCCAATTTAGTCCAATTCATGAAAGAGCTTTATGCTTCCCTGCATCCTCAGGGACTGTTGGTCACGCAGGATGTGGAGCTGGAAAGCGATGCCTACGATATGCAGGCGCTGGCAAAATGGAACGACTGGATTGTTCCCATGTTTTATGATCAACATGAAGGAGACAGCGAAGCCGGCCCGGTGGCTGGTATTGACTGGACTAATAAGAATTTAGAAAAGATACTTAAAGCGGTACCTCCTTCAAAGATAGTTATTGCGGTAGGTAATCATGGATACGACTGGGAGGCAGGCCAGAAAACGGCTGCAGATGTCACCTACCAGAGCGCCATAATAACTGCCAGAGAAAATCAGCCGGATGCAGATATTCATATCGATCCATCGAGCTTGAACCCAACCTTCAGCTATACCGACATCCATACGGACGACAAAGGCAAGGATGTTACGAACAAACACATCGTCTGGATGCAGGATGCGGTAAGTGTTTATAATCAGTTGATTCTGGCCAAAAAAGCACATCTTAGAGGATCGGCGTTATGGTATCTGGGTGCAGAAGACCCCAGCCTGTGGTCATTTTACAATAAAACAGACTGGAATTCAGACTGGGCTCAAAAGGTGGAAGAAGGCGCGCTGAATAAAGTGAGCTATGGGGGAGAAGCGCAGGTCGACTTTGAAGGAGATGGCGAGCTGTTGGAGCCGCTTTCGCCGCCATCCGAAGGACTGCGTAGAATTACGTTCAATAAAAAATCGGGATTGATAACCGCGGAACAGTATCAGAAAGATCCGAAAACGGGCAGTATTATGTTTCCCTCATCGCATGTTGTCCGCAGATATGGCGGTATGGATAACAGCTTGAATAAAGAGATTGTACTCTCTTTCGACGACGGGCCAAATCCTGATTGGACTCCGCGTGTGCTCGATATTCTGAAAAAATATCACGTACCAGGATGTTTTTTTGTTGTCGGGAGACAGGCCGAAGCATATCCTGATCTTATCAAACGCGAGTGGGATGAAGGGCACGAAATAGGCAATCACTCCTGGTCACATCCGGATCTATTCAGGCTCTCTACGGAGTATCGGAAGCTGCAGCTGACAACCACTCAGCGCGTAATCCAGGCAATCACAAACCACTCGACGATTATGTTTCGTCCGCCCTATGGCAATGATACTGAGCCTGAGACCGGTAAAGAAGTTTCTCCGCTTGAAACTGCCGCTCAATTAGGTTATATCACCGTTGGTCAGCGAAATGACCCGCAGGATTGGCGATTATATGAAACTCTCCCTGGCCAGGACGATACGATCGATCCCACCAGACCACGCACTGCAGAGGAGATCGTACGCAGTGTCGTCGATAATCGTGATGTTGGAAGTATCGTGCTCCTGCACGATTCAGGCGGTGATCGGGAACTGACGTTGGCGGCGCTGCCTCAAATTATTACCCGGCTTCGTGCATTAGGCTATAAATTTGTAAGCGTTTCTCAGCTCAGCGGCATTCCCAGGGCAAAATTGATGCCTGCTGTTACTGGGAAGGACGCACTGCTGGTAGGCGCTGATAGATATGTCTTCGATGTAACGTATCTCATACAAAGAGTGCTTACCACTCTTTTCATTCTCTCGATTTTTCTGGGTATTTCACGTATCGCTATTTTCCTTGTGCTAGCACTCATACAGCATGCTAAAGAAAAACGTCGCGTTTTTCCTGTTGGAATATACCCCTCGGTCAGCGTGGTGATTGCTGCCTACAACGAAGAAAAAGTGATTGTTCGCACGGTAAATGCACTTTTAAAAAGCCACTATGCAGATCTGGAAATAGTGGTGGTGGATGATGGCAGCGCTGACCAGACATCTGAGGTAGTTCAAGAATCGTTTGCTTCGGAAAGCAGAGTTCGGCTAATTCGAAAGGGAAACGGTGGAAAGGCATCCGCGCTTTATGTTGGTATTCAGGCGGCACGAGGGGAAATAATAGTTTCTCTAGATGCAGACACCCTTTTTGCACCGGATACGGTAGAGCGCCTTACTCGCCATTTCGTCGATCCGAGGGTAGGGGCAGTCTCAGGGAATGTGCGTGTAGGGAATACACATGATTGGAAAACAGCGTGGGCGAATGCTAAAAATCCGAAAATAGGTACTTTAAGAAGATTTTCAATTGCAGTACAGGCCATGGTTCTGACGAGATGGCAGAGTTTGGAGTACATAACGAGTCAGAATTTTGATCGGCGCGGCTACGATCTGCTGAACTGTATTACGGTGGTTCCAGGCGCTGTAGGCGCGCTCCGGCGGACTGCAGTGATCGAGGTTGGAGGCTACACTTCGGACACTTTAGCGGAAGATACCGATCTTACCTGGAAACTGAGGCGCAAAGGCTGGCGCATTGTGAATGACAACACGGCACTTGCTTATACCGAAGCCCCGGAGACACTGGAAAATCTCTCCAAACAGCGTTTTAGGTGGGCTTTCGGAACCCTGCAATGTCTCTGGAAACATCGTGCGGCAGTTGGGCATCACGGTGCATTTGGATGGATCGCCATGCCAAGCCTGTGGCTCTATCAAATACTGTTTCCAGTGATATCCCCGTTTATGGATATTGGCATGCTCTGGTCTATCTATGCGGGTAGTTTTCGCCAATTCGCTGCCTATTTTTTGGTGATGTTTGCGATAGAGTTAATGGCAGCATTTATTGCGATCCGTATGGATAAAGGTAATATGCGGCTTCTGCCATGGCTGTTTTTTCAGCGGCTTGGCTACCGTCAGATGATGTATTATGTAATTTTGAAATCAGTATTTTATGCGATACGAGGGGGCGCAGTGGGCTGGGGGAAATTCGAACGCACCGGAACGGCAAGAATTGGCTAATATTACCTGCGCTCCCAGATGCTGGTACCTCGCTGAAACGGGAGCAAATGCACCTCACCCCAGCCCTCTCCCAGATGCTCGTACCTCGCGGGAGAGGGAGAAAATGCAGTTTTATTTCGCGAACATGTTAAGTGGTACACCCAACCCCGACCATTAACCCTGAATCTCATTTTCCTCCGAGGTATGAGGCAATCAGCGAGCAAAGGTAAAATCTTGAAACGGACGTTTTGAGTTATTCCACATCCAAGGAATCGGTTTTTGGGTTCTGCTGGTTCCATGCGTTCATGATGAAATTCACAATCGGAGCAGGATCGTCTAAACCGTGTGGGTGATGGCCGATTCCATGCTTCACTATCAGTTCGAACTTACCTCCCATTTTGAGATATCTCTCTTTGATTATTGTGGTGTTCTCCGGCATTGGAACTACGGTGTCTGCATCACCGCAAACGTGAATGATAGGAACATGGTTACGAGCAAGCGGCTGAAGTATGTCGATGGGATTTCCCTTGTAAGCAATCGCTTCTGATTCGTTGGCAAATCCATAGTCTACAATTAATTTTTTCCAGTCGTCGGGACTGCCATCGCCGTGCCCTTTTCCAGCCGGCCAGCTTTTAAAGTCGCATACGGGCGCATCTCCATAGATACAGGTGACATTTTTCGGATGTGCCGAAGCCCATCTGTAGCAGTACAGACCTCCCCGACTTAATCCCTCCAGAACAGGCTTCTTAGAAAAGTGGTATTTGCTAACCAGTTCATGATAAAAAGCATCCCAATGTTTCATCGCGCTGGGACAGCCGAATGTATTTCCGACCTGAATATAGACTAAATGAAAGCCCCGATTTAGCAGCGCCAAGTCAGTCTCTGGCCTGTGATCGAAGAACTCCGCCCGCCATATCCACGGCTTGCCATCAGCCTCCACTTTAGGTGAAACCACAATCGTATCACAACTGTCTACTTTGAAATCGTGCCGAACAAATCCATGATAGTCCGAAATTGCTCCTGGCAGCTCGGCTGCAGACAGAGAAATCGCGCAAAGTATCACGAGGGATAATAATGTTAAAATCGACAACAATGAAAAACCTTTTTCAAACAGATGCATGAATAATCTCCGTTAATTGAGTATAGATGATAGATGAATGGGTCTGGAAGTTGAGTTCGTGAATTTGTAAGCGGTTTCCTGCCATCATGTATGAGCACATGCGGAATTGACATGGAACAAATCGAATAAATCTGATGCAGAATACAAGATATTAAGTGCGTTACAAATGTATACTTTGTAAACATAACTTATATCGTATACAATATAATTAATTTCAAATTAAGGATAATATTGTAATGTCTCAAATTCTTAGCTTACGAATTCCTGATCAGATGGTTGACCGGCTGGATAAATTTGCCAGAAGACTCGGTAACGGAATGACACGAACTAAAGCTGGAGTTATGTTATTGGAGGAATCTCTTCGGGAGACTGAATATTCTTTCATTGAATTCCGCGATTCTCCTGTTGGCAGGCAGCCTTATATGAAAGGATCAGGCCTGGCTATTTGGGAAGTAATTATGATTGCGAAAGGTTTCGATATGGATGCAGAACAAATTATTCAGTATTATCCGTATCCAATTGCGAATATTAAAGCTGCAATCAACTATTTTAATGCTTACTCTGAAGAGATCAATCAGGCCATTGAAGATAATCATATCGGCTTCGACTCGATGAAGAAAATTCTGCCAAATATCGAGTTATTTGAAGTTTCAAACGAAGAGTCATTCCTGGGATCTAAACGGTGAGTCTTTCATTACTACTTGATGAAAATATCTCTCCTGAGATCTTCAATCAGATTAAAGAGAAGCTCCCTGACATTATTATTGAAACGATTTACATTTGGCGTGAAGGAATAATGAAATCTCAGCCTGATGAGGTTATACTTGATACCATCTCATCCGAACGATTAACATTAGTTACTTACGATCAGAAGACTATATTACCAATATTGATGCGATGGGGTTATTCAGGGAAATTTCATGCTGGGGTGATCTTTGTGGATGATCGATCAATTTCTTCGAAAGATTATGGTGGATTTATTCGTGCAATAACTGAGATATGGGATTTAAATAATACAGATGATTGGATGAATAGAGTGGCATTTTTAGGGATGAACCGGATTTGATTGTAGAGAAATAAAAGTATAACACAACATTTATATGAATCATTTTGATGCAAAACTTCTCAATGGAAAAACAATGGGTAAGAAAAAATCGTGTTCTAAATGTCCGAAGAAGAAATGCAAAGACTGCCCGGTACGAAAAAAGAAGAAGTAAGCGTGTAATTTCACTTTGAGGCTCTCACGGGCATAAAGCGTACTTCAATACCTTTGGAATATGGCGCAGCCAGTCCGATAGCGTTTCGAACGGCGTCAAAATACACAAATTTTACATTCTGATTGACTCTTTTTACGCTGATGCTGGAATCAGATATCTGATACAGAGATTGCTCAGTTCGGTTGCTAGTTTTTGTTGGTGTCGGTCCTAATAGGCCAAATAGGGAGTGATCTGCGTGCAAAGGCCCCGAATATTCCCTGATCTAATTGTTTGCTTGCCAGCAATCAGCGGTGTGATTCGCCCTCCATTTGAGATTTGCAGAATATCATAAGCGTCAGACTGGGGCTCTCCCAGGATATCTCTTTTACCTCCATAGCTGCCGAATGTGCTCGCTGAGCCGCTGCCTCCCGGATCAAAATTTGTTTTGCCAAGATTGTGGATTAATTTAAGGCGTTCATTTGTATCGAGCTTCCATAGCTGCATAATAGATACAGGCCCATTCTGTTGATTTCCTTTATGATGCAGATTTATCCTCGCAAGAATATATCCGCTTTCCGGGTCAATTCCACAGAGAACGAGGTTAGGAGGAACGCGTACTTTTTTCCCACTTGAGGAAGTAATATTTAAGGACTTCTCTTTCACTTCGAGATATTCATAGTGTGAACCATTCCACCAGGCTTTTGCAGTAGGAAGACGGCGTACTAATTTTAAAGTTTCTGCTGCCAGTATAGAGGCTTTCTTACCTATTACGAGCAGATACTTACCCTCTGCAGACCAGACAATCTTATCACAACCACTTTCGGGTTTCGGATAAGTGTATTCTGCTCCGGTTCGACTGTTGTGGAGTTTGAGCTGGGAAGACCAGAGCAGTGTATGTGTTTTCTTGTCTCTAGAAAGGAGGATAGTCCCTCGCGGAAATTGCGTTGAGCTTTCAGTAATATGAAAAAGTTCTTCTGAAAGGCTTGCAGCACAAATTGCCTGCATGGGAATAATCAGCAGTGGCCATAAAAAAGTGGGGTTTCGCGACGCTCGGAAGTACATAGACATATGTTTTGTTGATAAGATTGCAGCATACGATATCTTCAAACACATCACTCATTTCAATATTCTTGTAAGATGATTTTTCCTGAATGACAGGGAATAGAGCGATTTATTTTATTTTAACCTCACTGCGCTGAAATATTTCATCAATCAATCCCATTTAACAATTCGCACCGAAGAGTCGTAACCGCCTTACCGCAAAGTATAATCCGTTCGCCGTTGAGTTTGATTTTGATCAGTCCACTTCGCCTGGAAGCCTGATATCCAATCATTTCGGATTTGTTTAATTTCTTACTCCAGTACGGCCCGAGACAGCAGTGTGATGATCCGGTAGCCGGGTCTTCAGTAATACCCGCGGACGGAGCAAAAAATCTGGAGATGAAGTCGTAATCAGGAGAATCAGATCGAGTGGTTACCATCACACCACGGCAGGGGAGTTTTGCGATGAAAGCAAGATCGGGATTCAGCATTCGCAGCATTTCCTCGGAAGTGACTTCTGCCAGGATGTCAAATCGATTTTGGCCGACGTATACCAATTCAGTCCCGAGCGCTTCAGAAAGTCCTGGAGGAGTTTCGATTGCAGTTTCTCGTTCCGCGGGGAAATCCATCTCTATCCAGTTATTGTTACGAACAGCCGTCAGGAGTCCGCTGTTCGTGTAGAATCTGGCTGTTTCCTCTTTTGGAAGATGACCATCTTCCCATAATATGTGAGCGCTTGCTAGGGTAGCGTGACCGCAAAGGTCGATTTCCACCAGCGGACTGAACCATCTTAATCGATAGCCATCCTGTTCAGGATGCAGGAAGGCAGTCTCGGCAGCGTTCATCTCCATCGCAATGTTCTGCATCCAGGAGGCATCGCGTGGTTCGGTAAGTATGCAGACACCCGCCGGATTTCCTGAGAATGGGCGATCTGCAAAAGCATCAACAAGAGTGATCTTTTGATTCATGCGCCTGGTCGCTTCCCCGTTGTTTTGCTGACTTATTGCTTATTTCAGTCTAGATTATAGTTTCACTGAGTGCTGATTTCGGACAATATTAGATAGTAAGATCGCATAGAGCGATCATGCCACGAACCCATACTTTGAGATTTTGTTCAGCAGTCTCAATGTCTGTAATGGGATCTTCTACGTGTACAACACGCCGGTTGCGGAAATTATTCATGTCGTTCAATATTGGCGATACACGTTGAAGATCAGACTGGCTGAACGTGCGTTTTACATCTTCCCATATTCCTCCGACTTCAAGAGAAGATAAGTTTGAATCTGTGGCGAATGTGAGACAGAACATAACATTTCCAATACGATTACTATGGGCATTATGAGTTAGGTTTCTTTGTAGATTCCGCTGGTGTTTTACGAGTTCTATTTTGATTCTTTCCGGCAGATTATCTAAGTAAGGTTGAAAATAGTAACGTCTATCCTCATACGAATCGGGAATGTGAGGTCCGAGAAATTTTTGAAGAAGTTGTCCGCAATGGGCCTCAAATGGCTCAAGCAATATTGAAAACGCGAGATTATATCGATGATTACCCATTCTTCGATCATAATCTAGTTGGTTGACGGCCTGGTCAACAAAATTGCGTACAGTTTCAGGTAACCTAGAGATATCTATACCTGACAGAAACTTATCTGCCTTGTCCTTTCGAAGCTCCTCTGGTAATTCGTCGTAGGGAAGTGACTGCTGTAAGGTTTTTGCCGATTCGATGAGGTTCTTGAGTTTGGGTATTGCGGCTCGCTCGAGGGATTTCAATGAGAACTCCGAGTTTTGCTCGAACATGGGCATTGTGATATATAGATAGCTCCACTTTATGTCAGGCGATGAAGCAGTTTTACACCATTCTACAGCAGCCTGAGCTTTTCGGGGAATTGTGGAGTCTTCCAAGCCTTTGAGCTCTACGAGCATGAAGTTATTATCTGTCAGCCTAACTATAAAATCAGGCCAGTATAAGGCAGGGCGACCACTAGGCGACAGATAGTCGAGTATGAGTTTCTGTGGTCCTGCATTTTTTACAAATGCAGCTACATCATCGCATACATCGAGGAAGTCAACAAATTCCGCTTCAAAGCCACGATCGCATGGTACCAGATTGAACATGGTTCTTTCAGCCATAATACAGGGCTTGCGCTCACTGCGTGTTGCCTGAAAGTTGTGCCATGTGGAAACTCGCCCGCCATTACTTATACGTTTCCTATGCTCCGTGCGAGTAGTCTTGGAGCGGATGATCGGCGTAAAAGTGGCACGGATATGTTCGGCAACGTCGATGTCTGCCATACGGTGATCGATCTCACCACTATAGATGGAAACCTTTCGTTCGAATAAAATTTCTTCAATGAACCTCTGCAGCAGTGGCGCAAGTACCGAAGTTGCGCTTTGGAGTTTACAAACTTTCTCCAGTTCGCGAATATAGACACTTATCGCTGTCGAACCCAGTTGCAGCAGTCCACGATCAAGCTCAAACTTCCGGACAACTTCGTCGGTAAATAATGTCCGTTCCTCGAAAGTGATCGTTTTGCTGGTTTTGCTGCTAATTGGAAGCGGTTTGAAATTGCCTTCGAACCGTTCCTGGAGTTCTTCAAATGTGAGCTCGTCTATCACTGCAATCGTTTCAATGGAATCGGAAACATGTGGAATTTCGATATCTAGTGTGTCAACTGGTTTGTCCTTGAAATCTACAAATATTGTGACACTCTGAGGCTTTCCGCTTCCAAGCTCCTCGATAGCAATGTCGAGACCCTCTTGCTCGAGTTCCTCCTGATAGAATCGAGTGAACTGAGAATGTTCGACGACGGTGACGCGTTCAAGCGTCTCGCCAGGTCGCGTCATACGGCGCAAACCACGACCCAGTGTCTGCTCAGCAAGGATATTCGATTTGGCGCTGTATGGACGTAAGGGAACGATAGTGGTTACGTTGCGTACATCCCAACCTTCACGTAGCATAAGGACAGACACGACACATCGATACGGGCTATCTGGTTCGTCGAGTTGTGTAGATAATGTACGCAGAAATTTCAGGTCTTCGGGAGTAACATCTTTTCGGTTGTTTCCCACTCCCACAAAGGGTTCTTCTTAGTTCCAATATTTTTAGGTTTCCCCTTTAGTCTGGTATGAAGATTAAGAACTTTGCCTTTGAGTAGCGGAAAGCGATCATCACTTCCGAGTTTAGCGGCTATCTCATTAGCCTTTGTTGCGTTCTCTGTCATAACGAACAGAACTGGTTTGCTCGTACCTTCCCATTCTGTGAATGCAGCCTCGTACTGTTGGTAACCAAGAATCAAATGGTTCCTATACTCCTCGAAGGCGTCTGAGGCCAGTTCGAAAGGCTTGAGTTCATCAGATTTACCGATCACCGGTACCTTGACAATGCCTGCATCTACGGCTTCACCAAGCGGGAAGTCGCTGACGATGTGCTGAAAGAGTGTGCCGTCGTTGTGCTTAGGTGTTGCAGTAAAATCGAGTTGTATCTGGACTCCAGCGTTGCCTTTAATTTTACTTTGATCGTAGATAGCACGAATCGCCTCATTCCAAGCACTTTCGGGATCGTGGAGGTGATGCGCTTCATCGTTGAGAACCATGATGCCAGGGTGCTCTGTGATTCTGCTACGGAGACGCTCACCAATTTTAAATACCTGGTTTTTCTTGACATCTGGACCTGCCCACGAAGGTGCAGCGGTGGTTGTATTGACCCTAGTTTTCTCTCGCTCATAAAGTTGGTGAATATTTGTGAGATAGAGTGTACCAGTATAGCTTCCACCACCGGCAGCAGTCTGCTCCACGATTTCAAGATTGAAATCTCCCTCAAATTCGGATGGAAGAACTGGGTCTTTATAGAAGATTGATGCTCCCGTGAAGTCTTCACGCAAGCGATCGAATACAATCAGATTTGGAGCGATAAGAACGAAATGACGCGGGTACGCATCAGCATTTTCATATAGGCTATTGAAGTAGCTCCAGGCTACCAGTAGACTCATACATTTAGTCTTGCCCGCTCCGGTGGCAACTTTGGTGCAGTACCATGACCAGAGATCCTTATCGTCGGTAACACCGTTGACATAGAAGCTATATAGCTTTTCCATCTCGGGAATGAGTGACGCTAACATATCGGACAAAGTGCGATACTTGGCAACTTCGTAGAGCCATATTACTGTCTCGACTGCTTCGCGTTGGCAGAAATGGTATTTGAAATCGTTCGAATGCGCGGTATCGAACCAGTGGTTCAATAGAGTCTTGGTCGTCGCTGTCGTCCCTGGATATCCGGCGTAACGCCAGTCATTCACAAGAGAACGGATATAAGGCACTAGCAATGCGCGGCTTGGCCGACGGCCGGGCTGAATGAGTGCACGGCCTCCGACAGGGTTTTTCTCTCGCCGATGTGTTGGCTCTTCCCAGGGCTTGTAGAGTGGTTCGAGAGGATTAGCCGCAGTCATATGGTAACCTCGATTACCTGCGTAGTATCGATGCCAAATACATCGATTACCTTAACGCATATACGTTTTATACCCGGCGCATTATATATCCATTCACTGGTACTTTGTGTTTTGAGTGAGCGATCTTTTCTTGTCCGAAAATCTTGCCAATGATGCACGAATGGCTGATTATCTTCATGCTCGAAATCTACTGCCCAAAAGTCAATGAAGTCAAATGGTGACTTGATCGCTCTTTCCCGCAGCGCTTCGAGTTCCTTTCCCGGTACCTCTGTAAGGCTTGGATAGAAATTGACGAGTTGGACATCTACAGTGGTTTTCCCATTTCTATACTCCGCAATAGCACGGGCTTCCAGGGCACCAGCATCGAAGAACTGAATTTCATCACGGTTTGACTCCATGATTTCTCGCGGACTATATTTGAGTTGAATGATAAGGCTGAGTTCGGCCTCAAGAGCCTGAGCCCGTTTGCGAAGGTCCATCTCGAATTCCCAGGATAAGACTATGAGATTCTTCGCTCCTGCAGCACTTGCAGCCCTTGATATTTCCGTGAGTTCGGTAAAAGTCAAAAGACTGTCAATAGAATCAACATGTACATAAGCTCCACCTTTTGTGCCGTGCAGTAATGGATTCGGAGCGTATGTAATAGGCAGGGCATGAAAGAATTTCAGTACGGTCGCGCGATGTTCTTCGTCCGCTCCTTTAAGGCGATCCATCTGCCACCATTGGCGCTCATATCGGCCGAGATTGTAAACGTCAAAGGAACGGTATGTCTTTCTATCATTATGAAGCTCACGCTGTACGCAGATTAAACGCTTTCGTGCGGTATGTACAGAGTATCGACCCAAATCTACACCAATCCACCGTCGACCTAAAGTCTCTGCAACAGCAATCGTGGTTCCAGACCCACAAAAAAAGTCAGCTACAATATCATCAGGTTGTGAAGAAGCTTTTATGATCTTGTCAATAACGATTCTGGTTTCTGAGTCGCATAGCCAATTCGTTCTTCAGAACCTGATTGGATAGAATTAATATCTACCCACCAATCTTCAGGGATTTTGGGTTCATCTAAGTAATAGCGATAGTATTTGCCACTTGCTTTTACCAATTTATCTTGATAGAGTCTCCCATCATTATCATGCCGAATAATCCCTCCAGTGCTCTTCGTTCCCGTATCTCTCGAAACACCTGCAGCTTTTCCATCGAAATACCATGTAGACGATTTCGTCACGAACTGTATCGTATCGTGCTTACGTGCCCAACGAGTGGAACCTTTACCACCGACGTTATAGCACCATTGAATATTATTCTGAAAATTTTTAGAGCCATACACATCATCTAAAAGCATTCGAAGTAAATGCGTGGCTCTGTAATCGGCATGGACATATATGCTACCATCTTCTGTTAGTAGGTCACGCATAAGCACAAGACGATCGTACATCATATTAATATAGGAATCTTGCCCTTTACCCCATATATCTTTATAGACTACAGCCTCTAAGATAGATTGATCTTTGGAGACTTCGTCGTTTTCCCCAATCGGTACATCCATTGAAAAATCTGAACCTACATCAAAAGGTGGATCAATATAAATTAGTTTCACTTGCCCTCTAAATTCCTGCAAAAGCGCAGCCATTGCAAGTTTGTTGTCTCCCCAAATGAGTCGATTTCGAAAGTCATCGCGATGTGAAGATTCATTGTATGCATCGTGGTCGAAGAGGTCACCTGTTCGCGCTGCATTTGCGCGGCTTCGATCGCAAGGTTCGTCAATAGTCTCGATGCGCTGCATTGCCAGGGGAAAATTAGGGAGATTTACGTGGCGGCGACGTCCGTATTCGTCGTACTTCCCTTCCCAAACCAGTTCAGTACGAAGCTGTGATAGGGGATGAGGATTGTCTGGGCCATAAGGCTTATCGTTTATGCTCATGCAGTTATCGTGTCCATTATTCGATTTATCGATGAAAACTTTTTGATGATGCCACCATTTCTTTCTTATATCTAAAAAGAGTTTCTGAATATTGTTTCGGCAAATCGTACACACGTACACAATAATCAGTTTATGAGCGCAAATACGGAAAACATAATAAAAAATTTTTGCGAAAAAAAAGTGAATACGAAATCAAGAACAAATCAGCCCGCCACTGATTTTCCGTAGCTGCCGCCATCTTCCCATCCCCATCCTCGAGCCTGCGATTCCCACCCGAGGACATCTCCTTCGAGAACATCCTCCACACCAAGCTGATCGAGCATGAAAAGTATTTGCGCCCGATGATGCATGCTGTGCGTAATCAAATGTGCGATAACTCCGCCCATGGATCGTTTGCGGCCATTATCCGGATTGGTGACCATTTCGCCTGCTCGATTTTCGATATCTACCTGAATCGCTATTTCTGAGAAATCCTTGGCTGCAATCGTCAATCGCTTAAGCATACCTTCTAGAGTTTCGTCATCTCTATAGGTTTCGTAGGCATTCCGTCCAAGCAGAAGATCGGTATGGCTCTCCATACATGCAATCAGATGCTCAAAAGCTTCCAGCAGGTTCCTATCGCCAAATTCGAATTTCCGGCTGAGCTGTTCGTCGGATAACTCTCTGCTTCTTAAAAGCAGCTGTCTGGTAGTCCAGGCATCATGTCCAAGAAGCAGGTCAAGTATAGCCATGTGTACTTCCTTCCTGAAAGCTTATACTACATGGAAAGCTACATCACCGGGCCGAGCAGCCAGGGAGCGAACTCCACCTCACCCAGCCCTTGCGCTTCACTCTTGGTTTTCTGACCTCCGGCAACGGCAATCAGCTTCTCGAATATCTGCGCCGCTACATCCGCCATCGGAACGCCATTCATAATAACTCCAGCGTCGATATCCATATCCTCTTCCATACGGTTATACATTGTGGTATTTGTGGCTATCTTGAGAGTGGGGGACGGCTTGAATCCCAGGCAGGAGCCTCGTCCGGTGGTGAAGGCGATCAAGTTACATCCACCAGCAGCGAGGCCCGTCACCGATACTGGATCGTGTCCGGGTGTGTCCATGAAGGTAAACCCTTTTTTATCAATTCGCTGTGCGTATTTGTAGACTTCCACAAGAGGAGTCGACCCGGCTTTTGATACTGCTCCCAGAGATTTCTCGTAGATTGTGGTGAGGCCGCCTTCTTTATTACCCGGGGAGGGGTTTCCATCGATAGTTGCACCCCAGACTCCGGTATACCACTCCCACCACCGCATCAAAGTTACCAGCCTCTCGCCAACATCTTTTGACACCGCCCGGCGAGTTAACAAATGCTCCGCGCCGTAGGTTTCGGAGGTCTCAGCAAGAACCCATCCCGCGCCATGCTTGACGAATTCATCGCCTGTGATACCAAGTGCAGGATTCGCAGTAATTCCGGAGTTGCCGTCGCTTCCGCCGCAGTTCGTGCCCACTATCAAGCCGGAGATTGGCTGCGGTGTTCGTTTGGCTTCGCTGGCTCGTTTAAGCAGTTTATAGGTCTCTTCGATTCCCTTGTTTATAGCCTTGCGAATTCCGCCTTCGTCCTGAATTATCACCATTGGAGGGAGCTGCGACCGTCCCGCAACAATCTGCTCCGAGCGGATAAGTCCATTATTCTGAGCCATTGCCAGCGCCTGATTGACTTCACATCCAAGTCCGGCAAGCAGATAAGCTCCCACATTCGGATGATCTGCTACTCCAGCAAGTGTTCTCTGCAGCTGTGCGAAATCTTCTGTACCCGAAGCCTGCCCGCATCCGCTCTTGTGTGAAAATGGAACGACTCCATCTACTCCGGGAAACTCTTTCATGATTTCCGGCGAGCGGAAATGGTCAGCGATTGCCTGGACAGTGTACGCAGAACAGTTAACGGTGCTGACCAGTCCGACGTAGTTTCGCGTTCCAGTGCGTCCATCTGTACGAGCGTAGCCAGGAAATGTTCTCTGCTGAGCGGGACCGTAGTATTCCACGATTGGAATATCGGAGCAGTATTCATAATCTAGTTCCAGGGCTCCCTTGCCCGCCGATTTACCCTTTCCAAAACCAAGGTTTCGCGTGTGCACCCAATCGCCTGTATGAATCGGAGCGGTCGCATATCCAATAACCTGGCCATATTTTCTAACCGCCGAATCCTCCCGTACCTCATGCAGCGCGAATTTATGTCCCGCAGGAACATCTGAGGTTAGCACTATCTCTTTATTTGCAACAGAGAGTACAGATCCCGCCGGAATTCGTGTCTTAGCTACCGCTACATCATCACCCTCTCGCAGCAGTATAGCCACTTTTTCGAGTTCGATTTTCAGCGGCTTGGTTTCTTCGTTCATTAGGAGCCTTTCAAATCTATCTGAATGTTCTATATTTCAAACTCAATACCATCAAAAGCTGTGTATATATTATACGGATTGAGACGATCCTCTAATTCATCGAACGACAGCGCCCCCCAATGTGAAAAATGTGTCGCAATCATTTTACTTTCTGATTTAAAGCTGCCGGTTTCAATCAGTTTTTCACGCAGACGCAGGATGTCTGTTATACTCATGTGCGACGAAAACGGGTTTTCGAGCGGCCCATGCGTACATTCGGCTACGATGCCATCTATATGCTTATCAGCTAGAAATTCCCAGGTTTCATCTCCATACCAGCCAGTATCGCTCGCATACAAGAGTGTTTTTCCTGCCGCATCCTTGATGAGGTAGTTATAGCAGGTGAGCGAGGGATCGTGCCGGGCCACGAGGGATGTCACTTGATAACCTGCAATATCAACAGTGGAATAAGGTGTGAGTGATGTGAGCGTATAGGGTAAATCTTTATCCGAGTTCCGCCTCTCCAGTTCCGAAATTACATCTGGCGGGCCAAATATAGGCAGATCTGGTAGGGGATTCGGGTTAAATCCCGGGCGGCGATACTGAAGTTCAGCGGTCGCAAAATGATCATCGTGCGGATGAGTGAACAGCAGCGCTTCAATTTTCCGAAGGTCAAGGGCGTGATAGAGTACATGCATGAGGCTGTCCGGTGGAAAATCTATTTTCAACACCCCATCGATAAGTCCGGATGAGCGTGTTCGAATATCCTTGCCACCAAGATGCCTGGCGCGTATACAAGCATCACAGTTACAGAAAAGACCCGGCCATCCTTCAGCAGCGGCAGTGCCAAAGAGTTTGATTTTCATTCCAATTCACCTTTTATACTTGTTTTATACTTCGATTGCGTAAGCTCATTATACACATTTTCGACTTCTCTGGTTGTTGTTTCTGCCGTAAATTTTTCTGCGGCGCGCTTTCTGCCTGCTTCTCCCATTGATTTGCATCGAACAGGATCTGTGAGAAGAGAGCATATTGCCTGAGCCATCGCTGCGGAATCTCCCATAGGAACCAGTACCCCAGTAATTCCATCAACGATGAGTTCCGGCACCCCTCCTCCGTTCGTACCAATGACAGGCTTGCCGGCGGCCATCCCTTGTGCGACTACCTGCCCAAATGGCTCGCCTGTAGTGGATGCATGCACCACGATGCTCATCTTAGAGAGGAGCGCCTGTGCATCTTTACGAAATCCCAGAAATTCGATACTGCTGGAAATGTTTAATTTCTCCGCTTGAATCTTAATCTGCTCAAGATAATCTTCCTCCCCAAATAGCGGGGCTCCGATAATCTGAAACTTTGCATCCGGAAAAGTTTGAATTACTTTCGCTGCCGCATCGATAAATATATGCTGGCCTTTCCAGGGAGTTATGCGCCCAACCAGTCCAATAACCGGTTGATTGAGATCTGCTGGAGTGTCAAAGATTTCGGGGAGATCTATTCCAGAGTATATTGCCTGCGCAGGCCGATGCTGGAGGTGCAGCGTTTCGAGTGTAGCATGCGAGTTGGCTATTATAAAATGCGGCAGATGATCTGCCAGCCATCTAAATAGGAGCACCACTTTTGAAGGGAGATAATCGTCTTCAATCCTGTCACGGATATGCCAGATTACTTTTACTCCCGCCATTCTGCCTGCGATACCCCCAATGATATCTGCTTTAAGTGAATTTGCATGCAGAATATCGACTCTATTCTGGCGAATAAATTTGGAGAGTTTGCCCGCGTACCGTACCGTGGCCCATACCACTTTTAGTTTGGCGAGACTGCCTCCTGTAATTGCATCTTTACGCGTTCCGGAGACGTCGGAAGAGATTGGCAATACTACAGGTTCTATCCCAATAGACTGAAACTTTTCAACAAGGGGACCCTCCGTGCATAGTACGATAATGGGCTCAAATTTTGACCTGTCGAGGTTTTTAATGAGACCAATCAGAGCAAGCTCACCACCGCCAAGCTCTGCAGTGTGATCAAGATATAGGATGGTTGGCTTCTGTTTCATCCTGAAACGGACTCTTCAAATATTTTAACTATTTTGGGTGCAACCGCATCCCACCCAAATCGCAGGGAATATTCTCGGCAGACATTACGGTCCGGCACAGGAATTTTACCACTGAGCGCAGCGCAAATTTTATCTCCAATCGATTCCGAATCTGGCGAATTGAATAGAAGTTCTGGCTCAAGGCCGGTAAGAATTTCAGGAGTTCCGCCTATGTTTGTTCCAAGTACCGGTGTGCCACATGCAAGGGATTCTACCGTGGACAGACCAAAACCTTCCAATTTGACAGTGGGAACTACGGAGAAATCGGCGGCGGCATAGGCGAGCGGAAGATCATCGTCAGGAATAAAACCCAGCAGCTTAACATTCTCATTCAGGCCGGATTCATCGATTTTTTGCTGGAGTTCCGCTTTTAGATTGCCCGTGCCCCCTATAAATAGTAATACATCGGGATGGCTTTTCTTAACCAAACTTATCGCTTCAATCAGCCCTTCCAAACCCATCCTTCGAGCCAGCCTGCGTACTGCAATCAGGATAGGGCGGTCTAGCGGCCACCCGAGTCTTTCTCGTGAAACAGCTTGCAAAGGAGCCGCTAGATAAGGAGCAAGATCAACTGCCCCTGGCACAACCCGAATTCTATCTAAAGGTATCTGATAGTTATTATGGGCTATATCGCGAAATGCCGATGAGAGTGTGATAACATGGGCTGCGCGATTATAGGCGGAGCGTTCCATCGACATTGCGATCATGGATTTTACACGCTGTTTGAGCGACAAGACCTCAGTAGACATTTCAGAAGCGTACGGGCCTTGAAAATTTACGACGAGGGGAATTTGAGGAAGTGAGTTCACCCACGGAAAACTATAGAGGGCAAAGTGAGTGTTGATCAGCTGAACGTCCTGCTTCGCGAGTGTGATCGCTTCGCGGCGTGCACCCAGCAGGCGCTGCACTAAAGATGCTCCTTCAGGAGCCATTGGATGTAGTGTAAATGGTGAGGTCTGGCCATTTTTCACAGAACTTAATAGCGCTGTGCCATGGATACCCAATCTATTCAGTGCATACACTTCGCCATAAAAATAGCGATTCAAGCCCCCCGCAGTATTCGGAAACCAGTCTTTGCCTGCCATCAATATTTTCATTTAATTGTCCAGAGCTGTTTAGGC
>JBBRDM010000081.1:0-22033 GCA_038203935.1 Chthonomonadales bacterium | reverse complement strand
GACAGGTCTCAACCTGGCCACCTTGCTTGCTGAGGCCGGAATTTTAGAAAAGTATAATGTTCGGCTGCTGGGTACGCCTCTGGCTTCCATCCGCCAGGCAGAAGATAGAGAAGAGTTTCGCACTCTGATGCGGGAACTCGGCGAGCCGGTTCCGGAATCCTGGATTATTACGGATGAAGCGGATCTGCAGCCGGCCATCGACTCGAAGATCTGGCCGCTTATAGTTCGGCCTGCTTACACACTTGGGGGTACCGGCGGCGGAATCGCACATAATCCTGCACAGCTTCTTGAAATAACACGCCGCGGTCTTGCTCTTTCCATGCGCCACCAGGTCATGATCGAGCGATACCTTATGGGCTGGAAAGAAGTTGAATACGAAGTAATGAGAGATGCCAACGACACGGCTATCACGGTGTGCAACATGGAAAACTTCGATCCCATGGGAGTGCATACCGGAGATAGTATTGTAGTCGCCCCTTCTCAGACGCTGTCAGACAAAGAGTATCAGATGCTCCGAACAGCATCCCTCAAAATAATACGAGCGCTCGGAATTGAAGGGGGATGTAATGTTCAGCTATCACTGTCACCTTTTTCATTCGAATACTACGTGATCGAGGTTAATCCACGCGTTTCCAGATCATCTGCTCTGGCATCGAAAGCAACCGGATATCCTATCGCGCGCGTGTCGGCTAAATTGGCGACTGGCCTGCACCTGGATGAGATCGAAAATGCAGTCACGAAAAAAACGCTCGCCTGTTTCGAGCCGGCATTGGACTACTGTGTCGTTAAATTCCCACGCTGGCCATTCGATAAATTTCGTTCTGCAGACCGTACGATTAGTACCCAGATGAAGGCGACCGGGGAAGTCATGGCGATTGACCGGTCGTTCGAGTCCGCATTTATGAAAGCTATACGTTCTTGTGAAACCGGCGTTTATGGTTTATCGAATAAATCTACACAGCAGTTAAGTGATATTCAGCTCGAGGACGCTATCCATATTCCTAATGATGAACGAGTGTGGGCGATAACAGAAGCGTTTCGCCGGGGTATGATGATTGAGGAGATTTACTCGCTGTCTAATATCGATCGCTGGTTCCTGAGAAAACTGCAGCATTTAGTGGGGCTGGAAACGCGATTAAAGCTAAATGGCACTGCAATATCTCGCCTCATCGACAGCTTTGAAACGCATGCACAAGATAGCTCAAATCTTTCCGATGAAACCGAAAACTCCGGCGCAGCAGGGCGAGAAACAGACACCTCCAGCCAATCAGCGCATCATCTGGTGATAAGATTGATTCAAGAAGCAAAGAAGCTGGGATTTGCCGACAGAACGATAGCAGAGTTTGCTGGGGTGCCTGAACTAAAGTTTCGGAATCTGCGTAAAACTCTGGGAATAGTTCCATCGTATAAGATGGTGGATACTTGTGCTGCTGAATTTGAAGCAGCCACTCCCTACTTCTACTCCTGTTACGATACTGAGAACGAGTTCTAACTGCTCGAAAATTATTGTTGTAACCGATCATCAAGATCATCTCCATATAGGTAATTAGAGGGATTGCAGTTATGCGGATTGGGCTGAAAGATTTAGATTCAAATATTGCAGCTGCCATACGCGATAAACTGCTGACGCCGCCAAAGGAGTTTTTGCAGGATGATATCTACTGGGGCGGGCTACTTCGATTTCAGGTCAAAGGACTTGATTTTGCGGGTGGCCTGGCCGGGTTAGGCCTCAAGCGCAAGCGCGAACCTTCCTCGGATGAGCAGACTGCGTTTAAAATCCGAAAACGCCGGCACGATAATAAAATATACTATTCTGTCGGCACTGCAATCATACCATTAACGGCGGGCGGAGCTTGTGCCACCCTGCAGGGAACCACCGGGCTTGTGCTTGGATTGAGCGTATGGCTCGCTGGGATGCTGCCGGGTATATTTTTAGTTCGTAATGCAGATCCTAAGAGACTCTTACAGCGCAATATCACGCTGGAAGAACTCCGGGCAGTCTCACCGCTCCTCAGCTTAACCCGAGCGGAACGTATATACTGCGATATCATCATTCTGCTGGCGCGAATGGATCTCGACCCATCGTCTGAAAATAATGTCCGTGTGACACTGCGCCAATTAAACGATCTTATGAACAGCAGCCGAATACTGCAGAGCAAGCGTCAGAGTTTACTATCCGTTCAAGGCGCGCATCAAGTAGGGGAACTGGAAGCGGAAGCAGATCGACTTCAGCAGCAGGAGAGGGAGTGTACAGATCCATCGGCACAAATATCGATTCATCAGAGCCTGGAAATGTGTTTGACTCGGCTTGAAAACGCCAGGTACTTTCGAGCAGGCATTGATAGAATCATTGCCCAGGAAGAGGCTTTGATTCAGACGCTTTCTTCCGCACTATCCGCACTTGCCAGAATGCAGCTTACGCCGGAAACACAGAGCGCAGCAGTAGCAGAACACATAAGCGATACCATCGCAGATCTAAATCGACAGGCGTACTCGGTGGAGCAGGCTGTCGAAGAAGTAATACAGCTTCGGAATGGAGAGTTTGAGTGAGTGAATCTAAGGGTAAAGTTATTGTTATAGGATCTGGTCCTATACGAATCGGGCAGGGCATCGAGTTCGACTACTGCTCGGTTCATTGTGTATGGGCACTCCGTGAAGCGGGTTACGAAGCTATAATAATTAATAATAATCCGGAAACTGTATCGACCGATTTTGACACGTCGAACCGTCTCTACTTTGAGCCGCTCACTGTGGAAGATGTTTTCAATATTCTGGATAGAGAGAATCCGGATGGTGTGATTGTGCAGTTCGGCGGTCAAACAGCGATCAATCTTGCGAAACCACTACACGACGCCGGGTTCAATATATTAGGAAGCTCGTGTGAATCTATCGATCTCGCAGAAGATAGAGATCGATTTGAAAAGATGCTTACAGAGCTCGGAATTCCTAAACCAGCAGGCCGTGCTGTCGTTACTGCTGAGCAGGCTCTCGTTGTTGCCGAAGAGATTGGATATCCTGTTCTCGTGAGGCCATCCTACGTGCTTGGCGGAAGAGCCATGGAGATAGTCTATACCAGTGCCGATCTTGAGCGCTATATGATTTATGCGGTGGATGTATCTCCAAAATCTCCGATTCTTATTGATAAATATATACTGGGTAAGGAAGCTGAAGTAGATGTAATCAGTGATGGAGTCGATTGCCTGCTTCCTGGCATTATGGAGCACATCGAGAGAGCCGGCGTCCACTCCGGCGACAGCATGGCAGTCTACCCTCCTCAGACGCTATCGAGAAAAGTCATCGATGAGATTGTGCACACAGCAACTTTAGCTGCGCGGCGGATGGAAGTTCGCGGGCTGATGAATATTCAGTATGTGGTAGACAAAGAGACGGATACCGCTCAGGTGCTGGAAGTGAATCCGCGCGCTTCTCGGACGGTTCCCTATCTCAGTAAAATTACCGGCATCCCCATGGTAAAAGTTGCAACCAATATTATGCTAGGGCAGAGCCTGAAAGATCAGGGATACGCTTCAGGACTATATCCTGCCACGAAAAGTATCAGTGTGAAAGCCCCGGTATTCTCATTTATGAAGCTGAATCAAGTAGATATTGGGCTGGGACCGGAGATGAAAAGCACCGGCGAGGTGATGGGTATGGATACTTCCTATCCTCGGGCGCTCTATAAAGCGATGGTAGCTTCTGGGATTGATGTGCCGAACGAGGGCAGTCTGCTGGCCACTATTGCGGACAGCGACAAAGCAGAGGCCGTGCAAATCATCCGGGAGTTTTCTCAGATCGGATTTCGAATCTACGCTACTGAGGGTACGACAAGATACCTTCAGACGCATGGAATACCGGCGGAATCTGTCAAGAAGATAAATCAGGGCGAAGGCAATATTGTGGACCTGATTCGGAATAAAAAGGTCGATTTGATTATCAATACACTCTCCACGAATAAACGAATCGAGCGTGAAGGCAGCCTGATCAGGCGAGCCGCAGTTGAAGTGAATGTTCCCTGCCTTACCAGCCTCGATACTGCTAAAGCTTTGTTAATGGCGCTCTCCGCTCGCCGAGAAGGCAGCGAATATGCTCTGGCTACAGTTGATGAGTATCTGAATTACAGCTGACTTGACTAAGAAAGATCGAAGTAACTTGAAAACTTTCGCCTTCATTGTCTTATTGGTGATAGGACTTATAACACCTGTTTTTGCAAGGCCGGAATATGCGGCGAAGGAACAGAAAGCCTGCCAGTATTGCCACCTCAGCCTCAGCCCTGGTTTTCAAGACCCCTCAACGGGGAAACGTGAACCCACCAGTAGAAATTCTCGAGGGATCTACTACGGCGACCACAATCACAGCTTTCAAGGTTATCAAGAGTTTATTGTGATGGGTAAACAGTCGCCCCCAATTTTTCACTATGCGTGGAAATATGTATTGACCGATCTTCCGCGCCGAGCAGCAGTCGCAGATGTTTTGGGAACAGGGCATCCCCAACTAATCACTCTCAATGAAAAGCCGGGTAAAGCTGATCTGAGTACTGTGACCATCAAAAAATGGACGGGTTCCGATTACGAAACGGTTAGTTCCAAAGAGGTATTATCCAGTCCTGAAAAGATTGCAATAGGTAAATTCTGCGGCGCAGATAAGCCGGCTGTGATAGTTACTGGCGATGCACTCTGGTTTTGGAAAGGCTCTGCTTTAGTTCGAAAAGCATCCCCGAAACTATTGCCCATTATGGGAAGCACCAGGCTGAAGGATGGCGATGAGCGAGTATTACTGTTAGAGAACGGTGCAGTTAAAGCATATCACATCTCCTTGAGTAGTGAGTCTAACTGGCTTGTGGATGGAATTCCATCTCCAGCATCAGACCGAGTTTTCTGGGGAGACATGCATGCAAAACCAGAAGAACTCATGGCTATGGGAATGCCTGCTCCACTCTCCACAGGAGGGTTGATAGGATTGTGGGATGCGAGGAAATTCGGAAAACTATTTATCTACGATGCTTTCACTGATAACGATATAGATCTGAAAGTCAACCCCAAAGATCCTAATCATCCCGATTTTGTGGTGACATCAAGAAGCAGTTTTGTGCATTTCAGGGATCCAAAAGATCAGAACTACAAAATTCTTTGGACAACGCCAAGAATGCGCGGCGTTGTGTATGATATAGGATTGGAGAATCCGACAGGTGATGGCACGTCTGGTTTAATGGTGCTTATCAGTGAATCCAAAGATGGAAAAGGCCGAACACTCTACTTCTTCGCGTTGGATTGATCTGCAGTTGAAATATCAGCGGTATCTGTCTTCGCTTCAAGTCCTGAATTTATCCCATCCGATTTCTGTTCAATAGCTGCATTTCCCAGGGAGGCTGCAATCGCCTGAACAAGTGGATTTGCAGCTATCTGCTCCGGCGTAATTCCAGAACCTGTACTGACCGCTTTTGCAGTTTTGTTCTTTTCTACTCCAGTGCGTGCCAGTTCCAGGAATGGGGAAATGAGATCGATTGGAATTGGAAGAATTGTCATGCTGCTTCTCTCGGATGCAATTTCACGCATCGACTGCAGGTAACGTAGCTGCAGCGCCATTGGTTCTTCGCTCATGACGGCGGCGGCCTGAGTTAACCGCTCAGCGGCCTGAAATTCTCCCTCAGCATTAATGACCTTCGCGCGTTTTTCCCTCTCCGCTTCTGCTTGTGCTGCCATCGCACGTTTCATGGTTTCCGGCAGCGATACATCCCTGATTTCGACACCATTTACCTTCACACCATAAGGTTCTGTCTGCTGGTCGATGACGGTTTGGAGATGGTTATTGATGCGCTCACGCTGCGAGAGCAGCTCATCGAGTTCTGCCTGGCCGATGGTGCTTCGCAGGGTGGTTTGGGCAATAAGCGATGTCGTGCGAACATAGTTCTCAATTGTCAGGATAGCCGCTCTCGGGTCGCTTACACTGAACAGAACGATTGCATCCACTGCAACTGGTACGTTATCACGCGTCATCATTTCCTGCCGGGGAACATCCAGGGTAATGATTCGAGTGTCTACCCGATAAGCTCTATCAACAAATGGGAGAAGAAAGACCGGGCCAGGACCTGTCATACGCTGGTATTTTCCCAAACGAAGAATTACCGCCCTCTCCCAGTTAGAGAGTATTTTTATAGTTGAGGATAAAAGGAGCAGTGCTATTACAATAAGTGTTGGGAGCGCGACAATGAACATGCTTTCCTCCAATAACTTACGAGTCAAATAGTTTCTGTATCATCTATATATACGAATCGTTCGGCACAATCAATAGCTTTATGCTATTCTACAGCTTTATGCTATTCTTCGCCGCTGAGCAGTTTTCGCCGCATTCTCCGATAACCTTCTGCGAGCAGATCGGACATGTTGCGAACATCTTCTGCATTGTAAGCCAGGAGCGTATCCAGAGACCTCTGTCGACCCCGCTGATACTCATGCCAGAGTCGAACGGCATCCATGCCGGAGAGGCCTGTGGTTGCGCCGGACCTGCCAATTCCCATCTGATTTTCAATACTTTTGAGCCCGCCTCGCAATCCCAGGCGTCTTAGAAGATAGCAGAGATCCACATGCATCTGATTCATTCTGAGAGAGGGAAATGTTCTCCTTAAAAAAGGCAGGTCAAATCCGGTTCCAAAAAAAGTTACCAGCATCGCCGATTCGTCCAGTGATTCAGGGAATTCATGCAGATTTTGGCCTTTGATGAACTGCTTCATAATGCGGCCGTCAAATACGCCAATAACGGTCAGGTCGTCGGGTTCCATTCCACCATTTGTTTCGATGTCGACAAAAGCCAGACGATGTCCGAAAGAGGGAATAGCGCGCCAATGTTCCCCTGCTGGAAGTTTTTCAGCAAACCATTCATAATCTTCTGCTTCCAGACGCAGCAACGACTCCTGCAGAAGGGGGCGCAAACTAGTCCGCTGAGCAGAAGTTATCGGCCAGGCTTCATCTGGAGAAGCGAGAAAAGAGTGCCAGGTATTGGCACCGCTCTCCCAGAGCCGCCGTTCGGTAGTTCGCGCTACCCCGGGAGCATGCAGAAATGTCGATTCGAGCAGAGATACGGACTGTTCCAATTCTCCTCCAATGGTATTTGCAGTGCGCCCCAAAGCAAACGCCATGCAAGCATAAGACTATAGGGTAAAATACGGTCTGCTAGGTGAGAACTCCTTTGTGTATTTGTCACCGAAGGAGCAGAATCAACGTAATGAGAACAGAATGCTTCGAAAATATGTTCATTTCAAGTTTGATACAGAACTAAAGGGGAATACATAGGATGAATTTTCGGTCTTGCGCAAAAATTTCACTGGCCGCTGCTGCTGCCCTAACCGCACTCTATCTCCTGGGCTTTTCCCAGCCAGCGAACGCCGGCCAGGCCGTAAGCGCCAATATCGATGATTACGTATCCAGTAAGCTGGATGACTTTACGTGCATAATGCACGTAAATGATCATGATGATAGAGCCGGCGAGAAGATCAATAAAGATTTCGGATTGATTTATAAGATTAAAGGCGATATCAACCTGCGGTACAAAGATGAGAACAAACTGCGAATCGATGGTCATATCGGTGCCTCCAAAGCTATATTTATAGTTAATGGAACGAAACAGTATGTACAGCTTTCGGTAGGATTCAGGCATGTCGACGATCTGGGAAGTTCACCGGGAAAACGCAAGACACTCCTCGATATGGGGATGATTTCGACTGGATATCTAGCTTATACGGAGGCGAAATATATGCGATCCGCCGCTGTCGATGGAGTAAACTGCGCTGTTTTCAGAATCAGCTATAAGAATAAATCTTTGGACACATCCCATAGAATGGTCTGGATCGATCCTAAAACAAAGATTACTGTAAAGCGTGAAGAGTATAGCCAGGAAGGAAAGCTAAACGCAACTTTCTACTATCGAAAACCGTTCGAGGTGTCGAATGGAGTCTGGTTTCCATCGGTTATAGATGTCTATAACAACGAGAATCAGAAAGCTGGTCAGACATCATACCGCAATGTAAAAATCAATCTTGGACTGTCCGACAACGAGTTCAAGCTTTGATGCATAAAAAAACTGTGAGGAGTTTTATTCATGGCGAAGGTAGGCGGAGCTAAAGGATTTTGGGGAATATTGAAAAAAATATCGGTAGCGGAAATCGGCCAGGAAGCCGCACGCCCGATAAGTATCGCCCTCGTTGGGAATCAGTCTGATCGGGATGCAGTGTCGAGGCAGCTGTCGACTTCGCTAGACGTTTCACGTCTGGCCGCGTCAGGTCAGGCTAAGTTGACGGCTGGCGCCAGTATTAAGCAGTTCGACGATGCGGATGTTGAGAAAGGTTTTCCGGCACATCCTGATGTTTTTGATCTCGTCATTGATGTGGGTGGGGGGCGTAATCTCGCACCGGAGACTACTGTAATCTACAGCATTTCTGAACTTGGCGGCTGGCAGGAGACACTTGCCCGCATTCTTGAAGACCGCCCTGAATTAATGCTTCCACTCGCGAGGCAGTTCCCAGCGTTCCGGCCTTTGGCATCGCAGCGGATCATTGCCGAAACCGCCAATGCAAACGCGCAATTTGCGCTGCTGACGGGCGTCACCGAAGCTTTTCCCCTCACCAGCTGGCTGCTTCCAGTAAACAGCCTGAGCGATATCGTCATCCTCACTAAAAATCAGAGTATGATGGTTTTGCGGCTGGCTGCGATCTATGGCAAGGAGATTGAACTCCAGAGCCGTATCAAGGAACTCGCACCGATTTTAGGGAATGCATTTGGGTGGAGAGCAATCGCGCGTGAGCTGGTCGGAGTCGTGCCCGTAGTAGGTTTCATAGTACGTGCTATGATAGCGTATGCCGGAACAGTTACAGTGGGAAAGGCAGCTCAGTTCTATTATGAGACCGGGGAGTTAATGAGCGCCGCACAAGTTCGAAAACTCTATCAAGACGCCTATGCCAATTCCAGAGCAAAAGTACGTTCTCTGGCCGATGGAATGAAAAAGAGAAAAGCCAGATCTGCCTCAAAACGCTCAAGTAAAGCGGCTGATTCTACCGTTACTGCAGCGGTCGGACGGACGAAAGAGATTGAAGCCATAGAACAGTAGGGAAAGATGTATGAGGATACTCTTAATCCCTATCAATCACTAAATTTATCACTTTCCAAACGTTTTATTGCGAACCAACCGCCCATAAAGATCAGTGCGAAGAAGGCTCCTGAGCTGTCTATCAGGACATCGCGCAAAGCAGCCGTTCTTCCGGGTACAAAACTCTGATGAAATTCATCGAGGCTGGCGTAAAGCAGACATATTCCTAAAGCGATCGGAATAGACTTTCTCTTAAGCTGCGATGTGCCAAATTGGATAAATCTTGCTGCAAGCAGTGAAAGAATGGCATATTCGCTCACGTGGGCTGCTTTACGCAGGATCAGGTTCACGCTGTCCAGAGTTTCGTAAGAGAGGTCGATCTCACGTTCGCGAATAAACGAGACCAGAAATCGAACGAGACGGAATGAATGCGTACTTGATCCTGCAGTGGTTGAGGCGTTGTAAATGAGGATCATCCAAATGATCATTGGCAGCCCATAGAACAGGATGCGAGTCGCGGATTTATTCATTTGGGATTGATATTCTCATCGGTGGAAGTGATCGATTCGAGCAATTTTACAGGATGGTCTGGTCTGCGTGTGAATAAGGATGCCAGAATAGAAGCTGCGGTTGTCGATAGCTGATTCTCAGGCAGGAGGCTCAGTTTGGCGTGGGAATACTGTGATGCAATTCTTCCCTCCAGCTTTATAGAAACCCCGCCACGTTCTACCCGAACTCTCACAGGGCTATCCTCAGCGAGATGTGACATAATTTCCGGCAGCTGCGACGACAGTGCCTGGCGCTCATTAACAGATAAAATCTTATCTCCAGCTTTCATGCCCATAATTTCGCCGGGAAATCCCTGCTCCACATGATGAACCACCGGACTTACGCTGGAAGTATCCTCAAGCTCTACTCCGAACACATTTGACCGTTCGCGAGATAGAATAATGCCTGCTGGTACGAAACACCGCTTCCAGTCTATATCGACAGTTTTATTAATAATCGCGTCATACTCATCGGTTAACGAAGCGCCTGCAGTTATATTTAGTGCATCGAGCAGCGCAGTTTCTGGATAACCGCTATCGCTGCTGCCATACTGTGTTTCCAAAACCAGAAAGGCATCTTCCAGCCCTCGATTTCCATTCGTGAGCGCACGAATTCTCAGGTCGAAATAGAGCGCTGCAAGACTGCCTTTCAAATAGTAGCTCATGCCGCCAAAACCTTCACTATGGCCTTCCCAGGCTTTTAGACTAGCCTCTTCCAGTGAAACGCGCGTTCTTGCTGGATCGGAATCGAAATCCGCAATACGAGCTGCAAACTCATTTAAAAACCAGCTTTTCGTTCTCAGGCCCGCTCGTACTAAAGTGAGCTCTGCATAGTAATCCGTCACCCCTTCAGCCCACCAAAGCGAACTGCTTCGAACTTTCTGAGTGTAGTCGAAAGGGCCAAGGCCAAGCGGCTTAAGCTTCTTCACGTTCCACGCGTGGAAAAGTTCATGCGCTGCAACTGACAGCAGCTCGTCATCATTTCCATCTTTAATGGGGCCAGAAAGATGAATGACGGTAGAACTTCGATGCTCCAGTCCGCCATAAAAGCCTGCCCCGCCACAATGCAGATAAAAAATATAGTTTTTAAAAGGCGCAAATCCGAACTGCTGGAGCTCGGTATGCGCTATTTTTGTTAAATTGTTGACGAGTTTTTTCTTATTTGCCTGATGGTTACCGATCAAAATGCACCTGAATAAGATTCCGTCTGTTTTGAATATGGTCTCATCGAATTTTCCGAACTGAATAGGCGAGTCGATGAGTTCATCGTAGTTTTCAGCGGAAAAAGATTGTGAGCTGGTTTCTGAGCCGTCTGAATTCAGCGCAGAAGTAGAGGTAAGGGGAGTGGCAATTTTCCATTCCTCTGGGATGGTAAGTGTAAGGGATGTACGTTCGTTCTTCAATCCAACGATGTACATTAAAGCAGACGCACCGTTAATGTATCCTTCTTTTTCTTCTGCTTTGAGAATAGATGAGAAGAATCCATGTCCCTCTTCCGTGAAGTGAACATCGTAGCTAATATCTATACTGTTTCGTTCGGCTGAGGTGGATGCGACTTCCCAGATTCGGGATGAAGGATGTGTGAGCAGTGCAGGATTTGAGTCACTTTTTGCTGTTACATGATCTATATTTGCCTGATAATTCAGAATCTGATAGTAACCGGGAGTCCAGGCAGGAATAGCTGCATCTATCGCTTCTTTGCCTGGAGAATCGATGTGGAGTGAAACGTGAAGGCAGTTTTCAGTAGTGTCAGCGGTTAGGTGATAGCTGATTTTTGGAAAGTCTGATCTTTTATGAGCCGATGAATTTTCTATCGCATAGGAGGTGCATGATTTTATCAGGAGAGAACTGATTAATGCTGTTACGACTATAAATTTGTTATTTATTCCTGGTATTGCCTTATTCCTCATGTATGTAATACGAGAATGAATACGTTCTCAGAGGTATCCTTCTTTATTCTACCCGCCACGATAAAGGATTTCTGATAGATTGCGGTTATGGTACAATAATTACATAGGTACGTTCTTCTTTACTGTTCTTGCTGAGGAAACCGATGCCATTCGACCTACTGTTCAAGGAGTTACTGCGTACATTTTTTCGTGAATTCCTTGAACTGTTTTATCCTGAAATTGGAATTAGGCTCGATTTCAACCGTATATCATTTCTTGATAAAGAACTTTTTACCGATCTTCCGGAAGGCAGCCAGCGGGAGCCAGACATTGTTGCGCAAGTATATACTTTAGAGGGTGAACCCGAACTGATTTTGCTGCATATTGAAGTGCAGACAAAACGTGAACCCGAATTTTCATATCGCATGTACGAGTACTATTCGATGTTATGGCTGAGGTATAAGATACCTATATTTCCGGCAGTTCTTTATCTTTCTCCAGGCGCTGGCGGATTAACAAGAGAAAGCTACCATACCAACCTGTTCGGTCATGAAATTCTGACTTTCAGGTATTCGGTGGTTTGTTTACCTGATTTATCCGCAGACGATTATCTGGATTCTGATAATCCACTTGGAACTGGTTTAAGCGCCATCATGCGCCCCAGCCAATTCGGCAAACTCGCACAGAAATATAGAAGTTTTGTGAAGCTGGCTGAAAGCCCGATAGATTCGGCCAGAAAATCTCTTCTAGCCTATCTGATCGCGACGAATGTAATACTGAATGACAACGATGAAAACGAATTAAAGCAGCGATTGAAGCATGACAATCCCGTGGAGGGTAATAGTATGTTGGATATAGAAGAACTTTTCAGAGAGCACTACAAAAGCATCTATGAAGAACGCGGGCTTGCTAAAGGAATCGAGCAGGGAATCCATGAAGGACTGATTCAGGGAGAACGCAAAATACTACTAAATCAGATTTGCGCTAAATATAATGTTCTTTCTGAAATGGTCGCAGCGAAATTGGAGCAGCTGGATTCTGAGGAGAAACTAGCGATGCTTTCAAATCGAATTCTGACCGCAAACACATTTGATGAATTAGGAATATAATAGGGAGTGAATGCCGACTGAGAAATTTCGGCACTCACTCCATGTGGTGATGCACATTAATATCAAATCTCTTATCGAAGTATGTTTGCACATAACTTCATAATATTGGATGCTGCTTCGACCAATAGTCGGTCATTTTGAAATCTGTACGGTGCAATCTTAAACGATTTTAGAATTCTTACAATTCTCAAAACACTGGTTCAGGTCCGTCATACGGTTTTGCTACGCGGCGGGTCTCGATCGGTATTTTGGGCGTTAACAACGATTTATCTTTAGATGAAGGTGGTTTTATCATCCCGTAGTATCTCCCCATCCAGTAATCCTCCAGCCATGCCATTGGCGGGCGAACTGTTCGCCCTTCGTTTCCCCCATCAACTCTTAAAGTAGAACCACTGCCCCAATCCGCTCCTGTTTCGCGAGGAGAGAATGCCCGCGTTCCAACTCCATAAGGTGTGTAATCTTTCCTGGGTGCAAGATCAGACCTGTGGGAGTTCTTAAACGAGTAATCCACCAGATCTAACGAGAGATCACGCAGGCTTTGTACTGCTTCAGGAGCCTCGCAATCGTTACCCGTCAGCGCGCCATAGACAAAATTGAAGCAGGGTAATCTTTGCATTCTCAGAACTTCCCATGTCCTTTCGAGGCTGCGCAAGTATATCGAACGCAGCTCAGGATCCGTAGTGTATTTCAGCAATGGATAGTAGCATCGAAAAGCCAATTCATCATCCCATGTGACCATTGATGAGGGTGGAAAAGTTACTTTCTGACGCCAAACATAGGTGTGATAACGCCATTTCATGAGCTGCTGCAGACCTTTTTCGAATTGCGCATCACCCGTGAAAGCGAACGCTGTATGCATAAAAGTGATCGCTTCCATGGCATTCAGACCCCGTGCTTCAAATCCATATGGTCTCTGTAGGTAATCAGGATCCCACCGACCCCATCGAGTTGGCTTGCCGTCCATATCTTGAAGAACCCAGCCATGATCTATAATGTGCGTTGCAATGTGAGCCAGATGGTCACGAGCTCTGGTTTTCTCAGCGCCTTTTGCTGCCAGATCGTGAAATATGGAAACACCATAAAAATGTCCGTCCACTTCATCGCTGGAAGTATCGCCTTTCCATACCCAAAGTCCATCCTTGGTGGGATACCATTTTGCAGGAAGTCCGCCGGATCCCCGATTGGACATTTTTCCTTTATCACTTTTGACGGACCATATGGACCGTGCGATAAAACCTGGCTTTCCGGTAATAGTTCCCAGCCATGCGAGGGCATTGAATGTCTTCACCGCTTCCTGCCGGGCATGCTCATCGCCGGTAGCGGCATATTTGAACGACATTGCAGCCAGATAGTGGGCTGAATTTCCACCATCATTATCGCTGATTTCTCGAATCCATCCATCCTTATCGCCACTCCAATAGAGAGTATGAATGAAGCCCAAACGCTTGAATCCCCAGTCGTCTAATTCGTGCTCATAAAATGCTGCTTTTTTAAGAAGGGTATACGGCTCATAATGGATCATCGCAAGGCCGCCATTGGTAGCAATGTACACAGTGTGGTCCGCAGAAGTAATATCTCGAACATTATCATCGGGGAGCCATTGCGAGGCTCCGAAATAGTGATATCCGTTTCCAGTTTTACGAATAGCGCCGTGTGTAGTCCCAATCCATACATCTCCGTCAAAGCCTTCTGTCATGCAGGTCAGATCTTCGTAAGGCAGGCCATCACTTCCGGTGATTGAAGTGGCAGCCATACCCCGTATGACACCCAGACCGTGATCGGTAGCGAGATAGAGACGGCTCCCCTGCGGCATCAGTGTCCTTATTACTGGCGAAGGCACATGTCCCCAATCGATTGGATCGGGCTGTAATGTTTCACCATCGAGGAGCGCTAAACCCGCAGGCCGAAGCAGATAGAGAGTTCCGCTGTACGAGGCAATTTGAGTTATCGGGCCGATCTGAATCGGATCCGCAATCACCTGGCTGAAATCTTCCATGACAAGCGTGGAATCGTTCGAGAGATATCCGTGCAGGGGTTTGGTACTTACGAACTTCCCAGAGGCGTATCGAAAAATCTCCTCTTTAGTTGCTGCATATATCTCGCCAAGATGCTGGCAGCAATCTACACAAGGCCGATTATCAACCAGATTCCAGCTGCTGCCCGTATAACGATAGATTCCGCCCTCCGAGAGTGCCCATAATGCACCGTTAAGAGTTTTCAATCTGTTGATATTTTTAGGGGCATCAGCGAGCGAATCCAGTTTTCCTTGTTTCAAAAACGACAGCACATTGCCAACTACCGCATAGACGGATTTGTTGTAGACAGCAATTGTCTTAACTGGTTGATTCGTGAGAACTTTCTCACCGATTTCCTGCAGATAGGGCTCATCGGTAACGGGTTTCCATAACGGCGCATTTTTTCCGCTTCCCTCGTCAGCCCGCACACCATAAATCGGCATGAAATAGGACAGTGCACTTACAGCCAGAACTATAAAAGAAAAAATTCGCTGTCGGAATCCATATGAAAGAAGCATTTCTACTCTCCTTATATTGGCCTGCTTTCCTCTACCGGATAAGCATTTTAAGGGATATCTCATAAACATCAGCATCGTTGTTACTATGGATTAATTTCAGATAGGCTGGCAGAGGAAGCCGTCCACGAAAAAGTGGCATCAGGTCATCCGCAGAATCATCCGAGGTTGATTTTTGTGAAAATACCAAATATTTAACACGCATTTTTTTCAAAAGTTCCTGTCGATCAGTATCATTCATACGAGCGCTTCCAATACGAGATATCGCCATCAATTTGCCACCGAAATCTGGCGTTTCTCCCCAATGTCCACAGTACACTGCCCGGTGAATCAGCCCGGGAGTAAAACACGCAAGACTTGAATCGGAAACGAACGATTTATATTGCCCAGGAGAGAGTTCTGCCTTCGTCAAAAACGGCAGTGGTTGGATGGCTGAATCAGCGGGAGTGTTATGCTCGATCCATTCCATCGCCTCGATTTCGCCAGACTGCAGGAAAGGCCGCTGCTGCCGGGTCTGAGAGCTGTTGATGACATAGTTTTGAATATCACGGAGAGCAAAACGAATATTCGTGATACTTAAGAGCATAGCTGCCGCAGTTGCTGCTAGCCAGTAATTTTTAGATTCAGAAAATATTTTGTATTTTTGCAGAAGGAGTGAAAATCCAACACCCGCAAGGATCGCAATGGGAAAATGTGCTCCCTGCAGGAGTTTTCGCTGGAATGCGGCGTGCGGCAGGTATGAGACCAGCACATTCACTATGGCCCATATGGAGAATAAGTAAAAAGAATCTGTTCCATTAAAAGCCGAAACGACAGCAGTTTTATGTTTCTTCGAAACGGATACATACCCGTAGGCTGCTAATATCAATGTCAATCCATATCCGATAAATACCCAGGCTACAGGCGGGGCGAGAGTGGGCACGTTTGCTCTTGCTCTAAATACGGGATCACTTTGGAACTGAAGGTATATATAGATTACAGAGGGCAATGTAATCAGTCCAAAAACTTTTGCACGGAGTATAGTCGGCATCGATTGCCGGATATTTTTTGTGATAAAAATCTGGACCGCAACATAGGCGCCCCAGACTACAAAGAGTGAAATTACATCATAGGAGTGTGTGAGACCCAGCAGCGACCCGCACATCCCTGCCGCTACCGCAGGTCGGTATGATTTTGACCGCTCAGCCTGCAGAAGCAATGTTAAAATGCTCACCTGAAGCAGCATGGAAAAAGCAAAAAGCGGACTGAGGTATAGCGAAAGGAATGTGATTGCTTCCGGCTGCCACGTGTCGATGGGAGCGAGAATAGGGGCAGTGTCCCACCAGAGTGGCAGCCATCCTAATCCGGATGAGAAGCATACAAACAGGAACGCCAGTTTTCTCGTGCGTTCTTCCTTAACGGTCACAAGCAGCAAAGCCCAAACCGCAAGCAGGAGTGCAGCGCCAAACACAACTCGAGAGCCGTGGTACACGCCAATCAAAGGGATATGCGTTAGGGCGGCAAACTTCCCAAGAAAAAGAAAGAGGGGATTTATGAGCATGCCGTGCTGAGTATCGGTGGTAAAAAGATTGAGCGCTTTCCACGACCCGTCCGCAGCCTGTCGCAGCCAGGAGAGGTAGACACAGCTGTCATCAAGATTATAGCCCAGCCACATGAATTTCCGAGGTTCGGCAAAACTGAAACCTATGAAATAAGGAATCATCGTAAGCAGCATGGTCAACGAAGCTATCACTGCCGGCCAGCGATATGAGTTTCGAATATTTACATCCTGATCGATGCTCTCTGAGTTTTTCGAGAGAGCCATCAGGCTGGATGTCCATTTATTAATTGATGTGTAATCCGATCCAGTTCTGAAATCTCTGCCGCGTTGGAAAGCACTCCTAAATCAAGATGGTATTCACGTTTTACGCCAGGTTCTAAATACTGGAGTATTCCTGAGTTCCGATCGTGCGGCCGGCCCATTACCAGGCAGTTAGCGGGTTCCATACCCAGTACATAAGTGCCCGAATCCATCATTTTCCATTCGATAAATTTTGGAAGTTCCGAAGGACTGTAACGGCAGTAAACTCCAAAGCCATTTCCCTCGCCTGAATGCGTATTATCATCCACCACAGCAGTCGTCACTTTCCCCGCGGTATTCACTGCCAGATCGTGAAAATAAACTGTTTCTCTATAACCGGTTTCAGGCGGCTGCATTTTGGTGTAAGCGCTCTCTTTTGCTGCGGCATCTGAATCTCTGGGAGTAGATTTTAAAGTGGGTGCTATGAGGCGAGCAGTGTCGTTGACGGCTGGAAACCCGATATTAATGTGGTATAGCATCATATGTTCGGTCGTTTTGTATCCCATATTTTCGACGGTATCGTGAATGGAAAACTCTTTTGAACCTAGTTGAGTTGTAATAACCCGAGTCATTTCCAGGTTTTCACCGAACACCGTCGCTTCGCGCATTTTCCCGCTGATCGAAAGCAGATATTCGTCAGCTTCCCACCATCCATTCCAGGATACATTAGCAGCCTGTAGATTGCTGATTCTGCCATGGAGGCCAAATTTCTGACCGTTTTCTTCTCCGTTAGCTCCTGCCCAGGTGAGACCGCACGTCACCACAAGTCCGCCGTAGAAAGCTCTGAGCCACCCTCTGCCATTCTCACCTTCATGGTCGAAATAGGAGGGATGTGTGTCCGTGGTTGCTGATCTCCAGGCCATAGATCGCCCACAAAAACTAGCTGACGATATATCCATACCGCGGCTGGGGAGTACCGTAAAATCCAGTCCGCTGCCGGTGGTGATGTCTGCTGCAAGAACCCCGTCTTCCCTGCCTTCTATTAATCGGTATGGCTTTATGCGTGCGATTTGTGATATATCGCCAACATGCGCCATAAGTTCACTGCGTGAGTAAGATTTACCATAGAGATGCGCCATTGTATATGATTATCCTTAATTTCGAGTTTAGAGCTGCCTGATAACGTTACTCTTTGTGGACACAGATTCCTGCAGTTTCTATCACGTCATCAACTGTATTCAAACACGATTGAAACTCTGCCGGATTCATACTCGTCTAATTAGTGTTCGAAAGAAATATCCTCGAATAGTTTGTTTGCTTTCACTGGTACAATATGAGTGTTTAACGATATCATTGGTTATTAAACCGTTAAAGGAGTAAATCATGATCGCTGCGAATCAAATATCAAAAAAAATCTTCGCTTCTGCTGCAATGGCGGGAATAGTCCTTGTTTCTGGGTTACCTGCCAATGTACTTGCCCAGTCCCGAACTAGAACCGCAACGCTCAGTTCCGGAACTGTAGTTCCAGTTTCGCTGAATGACAGCCTCAGTTCGAATAAATCTCAACAGGGAGATAAATTTACCTGCAGTATAAAAAATGACGGGAGTGATTTCTATAATCAACTGCCTTCTGGAACTGTGATCGAAGGCTATGTACGTTCCGTCCGGCCCATGCAGGATAAAAAAGCAGGGGTTTTAGATCTGGCATTTAGCCGGCTGCGATATCCAGATGGGAGAGCATATCCGATCACAGGCGCTTTGATTGGGCTGGACAGCAAGAGTGTAACTCGAACTGACAGCGGCAGAATTGTTGCAAAGCCAGGCCATAAAACCGACAGATTGACCTACGTCGGCTATGGCGCTGGTGCCGGGTTGATCGTGGGCCTGCTCACCAAGAGCACCGTTCAAGATACGGTGCTGGGAGCGGGTCTGGGATACCTTTTTGGTTCCCTGGAAAAGAGCAATAACAGCCCAAAAGACGTGAATCTTAAAGTGGGTACGGAGATGGGAGTTCGGCTGGACAAAAGTCTTTCTGTAGCGGCTTATTCCGATTCTGGCTATGATAGCAGAGCCAGTGATCGATCGCGTGATGATTCTCATAGACCGGATGATGCTAATAGACGAGATGACAATAACAGTGCTCAGGATAGGAACGATTCCACTTCCACATCGGATAAAAGGAACGACACGGCATCGAATGGAATTGGAGTTTTGGTAGGGGACACTAATGTTAATTTTAACCCAAACGTGCCACCAGTCTTATCGAATGGAGAAGTTTTGGTTCCCGTGCGCCCCGTTTTAGAAGCAGCTCATGTTGCTTTTAAGGTGCGCTGGTCGACACAAACTCTTACAGTACACCATAACGATAGATCGATCAAAGTAGTGGGTGGAAGCAGAATAGCAGTATTAAATAATGGTGCGGAACGTGTACGCATGGAAGCTCCTGTCACTAAATTGAATGGGACGCTGTATGTGCCGCTGAAATTCCTGAGTCTGGCAACGGGGCTAAACGCGACCTGGGATGAAGCCAGTCGGACTGTTTTGATTTCCCGCGATAGGTAAAATCTGTAATTGCAGTAGCAGATTGTTTAATCAGTCTGATTCCCGGAAACAGATAGCGCACGATTTAGCTTTTAAATATTACTATTGCAAATCGATGATAGAATGGTGTATAATACCCCCGAACTCGAAAGTGAAAACTTTGCAGAGTAATGGGTAAATATGGGGCTGTAGCTCATCTGGGAGAGCGCTTCAATGGCATTGAAGAGGTAAGGAGTTCGATCCTCCTCAGCTCCACCATTCTAAATCGTCTAAGCAATTGCCCTCCATTGCGTAAAGTGAGCATGCTTGTGCGCGATGCAAATCTCATCTCAGTGATGATAAAATGCGTTCGAAAACTGACATTACTCCTGGTGATGGCGTATTCGACGTCCGCTTTATATGCCGGACCTGCTCCTGCCTCGAAAGATGTTTCCTCAACGAATGGGCCGGATGTCGTGCTCCTTGTTATGCCATCAGCAGATTTGAGTACGCGCATTGGGCTCGCTTTCAACAAGCGCATACCACATACAAATGTACGAGAAGCAGTTAAGAAGCTTACTCAAATAAGCGGGTGGTCTTTTGCTAATGATCTGGTAATAGTGGATGAGAGCTTGAAACCTTCCAGGACGAGTGAATATCCAATTACTACAACCGCAATGTTCACGCTTTTAAATGCTCCTCAGGCTATTAATTTTTCTCCAGTACTTACTCCCTACATTCGGGCATTTCAGAATTATAACAGAATGGAAATACTCTTCCATCTGCCGGAAATGATTCCTTATAAGGGACCTGAACATGTGGAAAATGAGTTTTATAATATACTTTTGAGTAAATCACAAGGGGTATATAGATTCGAAGTAGAAATAAAAAAGCACAATGAACTGCTGCCAAATCCAGATGAATTTGTTCGTGTTCCGCAGCCGGTATCCGCTCCAGCTTCATCCGTAGATAATAAGCCCGCCCCTTCGTCAATGCCGAATGTTCCGCTTATTTTGGTTGTAGTAGGCGCGTTGATAACGGGTGGTGTCGGAACCTATATTTTATATTCAAAACGTGCAGTAACTATCCACGAACGATAACTCTTGCCCGGCTGATACGCTTTCAAGGTGGTAGTTAGCAGAGTGTTCTTGTTATGAGAGGAAACAGATGACTCAAGACCTAGATGATTTACTACTATTCGCTCTGGAAAAAAATGCATCCGACCTATTCGTGAAAGCTAATTCCGCCCCTTGTCTGCGAGTGAATGGGAAAATTGTACACACAGAATTCCCAATACTGACTGTCGCGGAAGCGCACCGCTTATGCTATAGCAAGATGTCGGCGAGACAGCAGGCAATATTTGAACAGCATCATGAAATGGATTTAGCTTTCGAAGTTCAAGATGTGCTTCGAATCCGAATGAATGTTTATAATCAGCGCGGCGCAACTGCAGGTGTATGCCGACTGATTCCTAAAGGTATCAAATCGCTGGAAGAGCTGGGAATTCCGCCGAAAGTTAAGGACTTCTGCCAGCACCGCAATGGATTGGTACTGATTACCGGGCCGACCGGCTGCGGCAAAACGACCACGCTTGCCGCAATGATCGATCTGATCAACCAAAATCGCAGTGTGAACATCATCACGGTTGAAGACCCTATCGAATTTACGCATCCCGACAAAACCGCAATCGTAAGTCAGCGCGAAATCGGGCTGGATACGGATAACTTCCAGCAGGCGCTTCGGCATATCCTGCGGCAGGCTCCAGATATTATCCTCATTGGAGAAATGCGCGATATCGAGACTATGAACGTAGCGCTTCAGGCCGCTGAAACCGGCCACCTTGTATTCGCTACGGTGCACACATCCAGCGCTGCCGAAACTCTCGATCGTATCTCAAACATGTTTCAGCCGCACGAACGCCCTATGCTCTGGCTTCGTTTAGCGGTGTCTCTGAGAGGAGTTCTCTCTCAAAAGCTGGTTCCAAAAGCTAATGGAGAAGGCCGGGCGTGTGCCGTTGAAGTGATGGACGTGACACCTACGATCTCTAAACTACTGGAAGAGGGGAAATCGGACGAGATATACACGGCCATCCGACAGGCTGGCCTGGAAGCATATTGGGGAATGCAGACCATGAACCAGTGCCTTCTCGATTTTTATACACGCGGTGTGATAACTGAAAAGGACGCCCTGAACAGTTCCGGAATTTTCTCGGAAATGAAACAGTTGATACGGATGGCACAGACACGAGGTGATATCGACCCGGTTAACACTCAGAGTGTACCTACACCGAGTTCCGGCAGCCGCGCCCCGCAAATCCCGGGTCTGCCTTCCGTTCCACTCGCATAGCCGAACGCAGGAAGGTATTTAAACTGAATGAGGGGAAAAGTAAAACATCTTTTACTTTTCCCCCTTTATTTTTTTCGACAGGAGAACGGTTTATGCTCGTAATCGACGATCTTTTGCGGCGACTCGTGGAGACGGAGGCCTCCGATCTCCATCTAAAAGTGGACGAGCCACCCGTCATGCGTATCCATGGAAATCTGACCAGGCTGGATATGCCGCCCCTGACAGACACCGATCTT
>JBBRDM010000080.1:0-22121 GCA_038203935.1 Chthonomonadales bacterium | reverse complement strand
CTGGGTCGGGCGAGGAGTATGGATGTTTGGTATAGATCGAAATCTGGCCCAACTGGGTTCCGAATGAGTCGTACAATGTGGTGAAATCCGAAGCGAAGTAGACATTAGTATCTGGCCCACCAGGGAATAGCGAAACACTTAATAAATTATACAGAGCTTTGGTTCGGGATACTATGTTTCCAGCTGGATCATAGGTGTATGAATAAGTATTCGTTCCGCTCTTACTTTCAAGCAAGCCATTCTGCGCGTAAGCGTATGTCGTAGCTAACGTGCCAGCGCATGTCAGCTCCTCGATGAGGGTATCGCCGTCGTAAATGAAGTAAGTTCGGGTTCCTCCGCTGTTCTGTTTCCAGGCTCTTAGGCCGTCATCGCGATAGCCCGCGAAGAAAGCGCCTCCGAAGGAAGTGAGGCGGTATTCAAAGTCGTAGGAAATGGCTACTCCGCCGTAGGTGGTGGGGTTGACGTCTCCGTCATGCGTATTAGTAATGATCTAGTTATCCGAGTTGTAACTAGGCGTTGCTCCCCGAAGGGTGATGAGTAGTTCTGAGAATGCAGTCAGAGGTATAAATTGGTGATAATGCATACATATCGTGATTTTATTATTATCTTTACTTTAGTTCGTGCTATCTTTGACGATACAATATTGTAATGTCTTTCCATTTTATATCTTTATGGAAAAATTTAGAATCCGTATGATCGAATTCTACAATTAAAGTATGGTTATCACGCCATACGAGTTGCTTAATGCCTTGTCCTTGAATAACAGAAACTGTCGAAGCATCAACTATTTCATTATTTGTTGACGTTTCTTTCAATAGAACATGTTGGGCATATGAAGTAGTAGCACCACAATCACGATCAACAATGATAGCCAAATACCTTTTATCAAGTGACTGAGCCGTTGATACTACGGTATCACTGCACGGTATATCGACAATCTTTTGTAAAGATGGTAGTAATATGGAACTAATAATTTGAAGAAAACCAAGCAATACAATTAGACATATTGTATAAATTAGAATTTTCTTGTATATGATGACAATCATCCTTCCGTCTTATAATATAAGACTTAGACTGCATACATCCTTTCAACAAGCATATGCGGGATATTTATAGATGACAATTGAACTTATTTTTCTTGAGCCCCATTAATAACAGATACTACGTGCATAACAATTAATTAGTCTTACTGCCATATATGCCTCATAATTATAACGGGAATATGCCAATGGTGAACCACTGATTCTACAAGGAATTATCCACCAGTAAAAGAAAAGTGTATTTGTAGCTGGTAATCATTAGATTACCAGCTACAAATACATATGTTAAATTGTCTATTTATTGAAGTAGCGTTGCCAATAATAATATCCAGCTCGAATCTGTTCTTGGTCAGCAGGATCATCACCATATGGAGGTCTGCCAATCGGAGTTCCCCATACAGATTTCGAAGTCCCTGCTTGCATTTGAGCATAACCTGTAGCTCGGAGCAATGACTCAATGTCTATACCAAAGGCACTGCCAATAGCTCCATAGTTGAAATTACCAAAATCCTGATATTTTCGACCTTGCTGTTTATAATCCCAAGGAGCTTTGTTATGAACTTGATTATAGAACCATCCAAGTCTTCTACCGCCGACCAAGCCATGAACGAAGCCTTTTCCAGTATCAATATCATTTCCAGCAGCTGCATTTATCGACATAGCAGCCAAATCGGCTAAAAATTCGTCATCATTGAACTCTTTCTTTTTTCCTTGTGCGAGTCTTATATTATCATCAATACTGATTTTAGGTGGGTGTACAGGTACTGTGCCTTGATGTGGTGGCATCCAGTAGTGTCTGACACCTTTTGCATCATCCCAGTAAAATGATAAACCACTGGCATCACTATGATTTATAGGGTTGTTTCCAGCGAAGGTGTATAGGTTTATTCCGCCTTCGTAACCAATCGGGTCTCGGGTTATGAACCTTCCTGTGTTCGGATCGTAGTACCTGTGGTATACAAGGATATGAATCTAAACAGAATATAGCACATTCGGATTCATCTCGAAAGGAACAGACATTAATACTTCCTTCCATTTCGTATTGATAGTTTGAAATTTAATGAGCATCATTGATTCAAATTTGTCAAACCCATGAAGTTCCTCATGAATGATTACTGGTGAATCACCTGCTACTGTAATAATTTGTAAACATAATAAATCTGTTGTCACCTCATCATGCTTAAATGCAATAATTTTCGTAATTTCATTCCATTTGATTGTGTTTAATACGTTACTTTTGTGTAAAAGCGTAAATTGCGTGTTGCTCACGTCGACGGTATCTGGTTTGCTCGTAAACATTGAAAACATCGTAATCCTCCGGGCGTGATTAAATGGTAGCACTGTTATGGGCAGCGCTACCATCCTATGGAGCTTATTTCTGAAATAATTTGTCGTATAGCCAATTCCCAGTCTTACGCCCCATATAACCACCAGCTATCGAGCCACCAACTCCACCTATAACTGTGCCAGCACCAGGTGCAATCGCAGTTCCCACTGTTGCGCCTAAAGTACCGCCTGCTACTGAACCTAAAGTTCCAAATATTACTTCGAATGCCTTTTTTGTATGATTTTCAGATGTAATAATATCATGAATATCATAAGCGATTCCAAGAGCAAACAGAATCCTTCCACCGTACTTAAAACGCTTACCTAATGTATCTACAGATTTGTTCGATTTATTTGCAGAAGCAACTGATCCGGGATTTGGCCCTGTACCTGGTCGCATCTTAGCAATTACACCACTAACTAGTGGAGGTGTCATGCTTCTAAATTTAATCTTAAGAGCCTGGCGTCCAGCCTTGTCTAAAGGATCAAGATTTTTGATAGCTTCTCTATATTGGTCTCGTATTTTTCCAGATCTCGCAAGTTGTTCGCCAACAAACTTAAATAAATCCGCAACTGCTTGGTGTGAATTATAGTCAAAATCCGTACCTAATGGATCGGCGTAGTTAACCGGGTTGTTACCGCAGAAGGTGTATGGGTTTATACCACCTTCGTAGCCTGTTGGATCGCGGGTTATGAAACGACCGGTGTTCGGATCGTAGTAGCGCAGACCGCAGAGTACGAGTGGTGCCCGTATGGTCGGCGTGGTTGTGTTGACCGGTGCGGTCTCGTTGTCGGTATAGTACCCCCACTGGCCGCCAAAACCTACCATGTCCGGAGATGGAAAGGGTTGCTCATCGAAATTTCAAGCGGGAATTAAGTCAGGAGTACCATTTGCTGAAATAACCAAAAGTTTTGAAAAATAATCGGATAGAAGGTAAACACTGGAACCCTGGTGAACTGTTCAGTCGTAATTAAGAGACGCATTCGCCGATATTGGGTATTTTAAGTTATAGATGCGCGTTTTAAAAGCGAATTCTCTACTTAACGATTAATTCAACACTTCAGATTAATCTCAACCATCTTTCAAAACAAGGAGTCAAACATGCAGATTTCCAGATTTATCAGGATCAGTGGAGTGGCCGCGGCTGCAGCCATTGCCGTTGGCCTGGCAGGCACGAAGGCAGAAGCCAAGCCCGAGTTCGCGAAAAAAGAGAACGTAAGCTGCGTCTACTGCCATGTAGTACCGGGCGGCGACCGTAACTTCCGCGGTATGTACTACCATGCTCACAAGCACTCTTTCGCCGATTTTGACAACGAATACGAAGCAAAAGCAGCAGGAGTAGCCGATCCCAAGAGTGACGGTCCGGATGCCAAAGCTACTGTCTCCTCCTATCCCGATGTAAAAGTTCCCGAGGCGCTGAACTTCACTTTGAAAGACATCGACGGCAAACCAGTCAACCTCGCGCGCTATAAAGGCGATGTCATTCTAGTGGTGAATGTAGCCTCCAAATGCGGCAACACTCCCCAGTACGCGGATATGGAAAAACTCTATACCAAATACAAAGAAAAGGGATTTGTAGTGCTCGGTTTCCCGGCAAACGAATTCGGCAAGCAGGAGCCAGGGACCGATAAAGAGATCAAGGAGTTCTGCACCGCAACCTACGATGTCAAATTCCCGATGTTCTCGAAGATCATCGTAAAAGGGGAAGGCCAGCATCCGCTCTATAAATATCTCACGGATGTCAAAACAGATCCGAAATTCGCCGGGGATATCGAGTGGAATTTTGCTAAATTCCTTATAAATCGCAAAGGTGAAATTGTCGCCCGCATACCAGCAAAAACAAAGCCTGGAACAGATGAGGTTGTCACGCAGATAGAAAAGCTGCTGGATGAGCCTAAGCCGGATCAAAGCGCTAGCGCGAAATAGTTTGAATCAGTATTAAGAAATACAGCCTCCATCTTTTACTGGATGGAGGCTGTATTTCTTAATCAGGAGAAAGTATTAAGGAACCAGAACACTCTTCGCGATGGCGAGAGAATCCATCGTCTTGAAAGCGTTTTCCCAATCATCCAGACAAAAAATACGGCGCATCGGGGCCAGATTGAGCTGTCCATTTCCCATCAGCCCAATGACACGCTCCCAGGTTTTGTAGTTGTGGGAAAACGATCCCTGCAGTGTCACTGCTTTCTGAACCAGCGGGTCCAGCGAGAAGCCGACAGGCGCTTTTCCCCATCCAACTTTCGTAATCTGCCCCGCCGGGCGAACCATCTCCAGGCACGGCTTGAGTGTCTCAGATATACCCACGCAATCGATCACCAGATGTGCGCCAAATCCATCTCCAAGAGACTGCACTTTCGCCACCACATCCTCCTGATCGCTCATGATAGTGATGTCCGCCCCAAGCTGCCGCCCCATCTCCAGCCGATCAGTATCTTTCGAAGTGCCCACCAGAACCAGCTTGCCAGGGCCGCATAATTTGCACATCTGCAGCACCATCAGACCAATTGTTCCCGGCCCAAGAACTACTACGGTATCTCCCGGTGAGATGTGAGACAGCTCTAGCACGGCATTACAGGCCACGCATCCAGGTTCTGTCATGGCGGCATCTTCAAACGGGACATGGTCCGGCAGATGGTGGAGGCATCGAGAAGCGACCCGCACAAAATCTGCCATCGCTCCATCCAGGCCGTATCCGAAACCGAGCCGTTTCGGGCACAGATTGTAGTTGCCGCTGCGGCAATAGACACACTGGTTACAAATCGAGGCAGCCGTCTCGCTGACCACTCGGTCGCCTTCTTTGAAACCCTGTACTTTTTTGCCAACCTGCGAAATAACTCCCGCAAACTCATGGCCCAGCGTGACCGGGTAGTTAACGGGCCAGGAGTGGGAAGCATGCCACTGATGCAGATCGCTTCCGCATACTCCCACGCCCTTCACAGCCAGCAGCACATCCTCTTCCCCGATCTCCGGTGTCGGTTTTTCACGCATCTCTACCTTGAATGGCGATCTCTCAAAATTCACCAGCGCTCTCATAAATTCTCTCCTGAACAATGGATATCTATAGTGGTTACAAACAATGGCAAGTGCAGTCCGCCATTAGACTCAGTGTCTAGTTACTAAGGCGTTCCGTAGACTGAGGAAAACGCATCTGAGTGAATATGTTTCAGGGTAGGTCGATCTTATCAAAATGGATAGCGTCCCGAGCACCGTGATAAATTCTAAGCACGTATACTGTTCCTGTATCCTCGTCGATATGAAAGATAATTCGGTGTGAGTGATAATGAAGATGCCTGATTTCGATCTTGAAGCTCTCATGTTCAGGAATAACAGGACACCTCGCTGGCATAGAGCCCAACGATAAAATGATCTCGGTGAGCCCGTCGTACCATCGAGCTGCCGCTGAAGGCTCTAAATTCTTGTCCTGAATAAACGCAGCGTATTCCTCCGCGTCCCTTAGAGCAGCAGGCTGGATCCTGACCTTATAGAGCAAGCTTGGCTCTTAATTCTCTAAGTGCCTCTTCAGCATCAAGTCCATACCCGGCTTCCATCTCTTGTATACCCTTATTTACAGCTGATATAAATCGGGCGTGTTCTACCTCGTTAAGCAGCTCTTGATAGGTTTCCGCGTTTTGGACAATCAACTCTGCTTTGCCGTTGACCGTTAACACCATCGGTGAAGGGGAACCTTTCAACTTCTGAACGTAAGATTTTATATTCTTCTGAAATTCGGTCACCGATTTGATTTCACGCAGATCGATCATGGAGAAACTCCTATCATGGAATAATCCTGTTATTCCATGATACTGCAGAAATTAATGATCGTCAAGTCCAATTCGCCGGCTCACCTGAAATAGACTGGTTATGTCTCGTCGCTTGCACCGATCTTCTACACTGTACCTTCTACTACTCCCAGCCAGCAGGTATTCGCATTTAAATATCTGGATGCTGCATCCCTAAGTTCCTCCGCTGTTAGGCTGGCCATCCTTTTGAGATACCGCTCAGCCTCATCGAGCGGCAGCCCATAGATCTCTGCGCCTGCCAACTCACCCGACTGTGCCCCGAAACTCTGCATTCCTAATGCATGCTCTCCTACGACAGCAGCTTTTGCCGAATTCAGTTCCTCATCGGATACCAGCACTTTCCCCAGAAGCACACATTCCGCCAGCAGCAATTCGCGCGCTCGTTCAGCATTTTCGGGCGATGTGGAGGTATATGCAATAAATGTCCCCGCATCCAGCCGCGAACGATGGAAACTTGTCACTTGATAGGCAAGCGCACTCTCGCCGCGTACGGAGCGGAAAAACCTCCCGCTCATGCCAGATGTAATCTCTGCAAGCATATCCAGGGCATATCGGTCTTCATGAAATATTCCAGCACCAGGAAATCCAATCACGGTAGCAGTCTGTTTTTTTGGCAGCTCTATCCTTTTTTCGGAATAGTCAGCATAGGGAGGCAGCGGGGCAGGGGATGTCCATGGCTGATATCCTTTAGATTTGTCTCCCCAGTTCGCGCAGCCGGAATCAGCTAACAACTGCACCGCTTCTTCGGCAGTTATATCACCAACCACACTTACTGTCATATTTTCAGGCGTAGTTCTAGCCAGCCACCAGGTTCTCAAGTCTTCCGGTGTAAGCGCGGTAATTACTGATTCAGATCCAAGCGCTGGCAGCCCGTAGGCATGATTTCCAAAACAGGCAGAGGTAAACAGATCGACTGCCAGGGAAAAACTGTTATCTTTCTGTCGTTGAATCTCTGCGAATATGGCCTGTTTTTCTCGTTCTACTTCTTCTGCTCGGAATGCCGGTTCGGAAATCACTTCTCCAAGCAGAGCAAATCCTTCCGACAGGACATCACGCTTTAATTTCATCCCCAGGCCAAAGTAGTCCGTGCCAATCGCCGTTCCTATACTTGTGCCCAAACCTTCGATTTTGTTTGCTATCTCTTCGGCAGTATATTTTGTAGTGCCTTTCAACAGCGATTTCATGGTCAGGTTCGTAATGCCGCTATTGGATAAATTCTCATCATATTTTCCACCGCGAAAGAGAATATTGACTGCCACGATTGGGAGATCAGTCCGATGGCGGAATGCCAATTTAGCTCCGCTTGCAAGAGCGATGAGCTGTGCTGGCTCCGGTCTGGTAAGGACCGCTTCATTTCTTCCGGGAAGAATTTCCTCATCTGAGATCTCCGCATTACTATTATTATCTGATATGCAGTTATTTTTAGAGTCTTCCGTGCTGTGCCTTGTCGTATTACCTCCGAGCATAGCGGCGGCAAGCGTCTCTGGGGTTCGATTTTCCGGCGAAACTATACTCTCCGGCCAGTATTCAAGCAGAGATGCGCCATCCAGTCTAAAATATCGCAGCGCCACTCGCTGAACGTCTTCTGCTGTCACGGAGTGAAGACGCGCAAGCAGTATATCACTGAGTCGGAAATCACCAAGATTTTCATAGCTGCATAATGTCCGTGCAACGCCCAGCGCTTCTTCCTGCGCAAAAAGCCGCCTGCTTTCGATGCGAATTTTAATGCGTTCCAGTTCCTCAGCGGTTACGAGATTCGTTTGCAGTTTCTGAATTTCCGCCCAGAGAGCGCACTGGAGATCGAGAGGATCATCATTTTTGCTCTCCGCTCCGAGCATAAAGCTGGCCATGTACTGGAAGGATTCGTAGGATGCCCAGGAGCGATTCGCCAGTTTTTGATCCTCTTCCAAGCTCCGAAACAAACGCGCCGATCTTCCATCAGACAGCAATGAATTTAAAATCATAAGTGCAGCGCCATCCGGATGCGTGAGCTGCGGGACAGGCAGAATCAAGGCAAACAGCCGCTGCTGGGCGCTTCCGGTAATGCGTTGGTAACGAAACTCGTTATGCGCAGGCTCTGCAGGAGATTCTTCTTTTTGAAGGATTCCCTTGTCCATCGAACCCCATATTCGCTCTGCTAACTGCACGACTTCAATAGCGTTCACATCTCCGACCACAGTAAACGTCATATTCTCCGGCCGATAGTTCTGGGTAACAAATGCGCATAAATCTTCTCTTCGGAATGCTCGAAGCGTATCGGGCAGCCCCATCCGCCATCTTCTAATGCGGTGGTTATCAAACGCCATTTCGTAGAGTGATTCAATGAGCATCGCGTTCGGATTATCTCTTTTTTGCAGGCTTTCCTGCACAATCACTTCAATCTCTTTTGCTAATTCGCCTGAATCGAATAGAGAATTCTGGAATGCATCTGCCTGCAGTTCCATGGCTTTCGCAAGATTTTGGGATGGTACCTGAACGTAGTAGTAAGTCTCTTCGTAGTAGGTGGCAGCATTTACCACCCCGCCTAACTTTCTGATCTCGGCAGCAATTTCATCGTTTCCGGGGTGAGCAGGCGTCCCTTTAAAAAGCATATGCTCCACGACGTGCGCAATGCCATTCAGGCGGTCGCTCTCGTTGAAATATCCCGTGCGAACGGATACCAGCAGCGCAGCCACAGGGGAGTTGTGATTTTCTTTAATGAGCAGAGTCAGGCCGTTACTTAACTTTATCCTGGCGACGGCGTCTGTAATGCTGTGGTTTACATGATTATTTTGAGACATTATATCGAAAATACTCTCTTTGAAATGCAATCATTCATTCAATATCTCATACAACGAGGATTTTGCAGCCGTTAGAATCTATTCAGGCTGCCTCTGCTTTCGCGAAGGCAGCCTGAACTGACAAGTCGAACCAACCCAAAAAACTAGGCAGCCTTGCCAATCTTAAAAACCTTGGTGCCGCAGGTTGAACAAGTGCCGGTCGTAGCTGGCTTACCATTCTTCATAGTTGTCGGCGTAGGATCCTTCATTTCAGTCTTTGCCTTGCATTTCATGCAGTATGCTTCCATAGGTAACTTCCCCTTCCATAGTTAATTTTTCAAGAGCAATATTGGCTATAGCGAACACGATTCCTCCCTCTTTCCAGCTTATCTTCATTTTTACATGATAATTTAGCAGCAAATACCATTCTCTAAAGGTTGGAATCCTCCTGAATTGATTTAAAGCGGCGCTGGTACAGCCATATTTAAACTGGTAGAAAGCTGGGCTCTGCATCCCAGCCAGTACACTTCCGCACAAATAGGGAGGCTGCTATAGTTCAAATACCAGAGTACGGAGTTGTCGAAAGCAGGCTCGATTTGGAGAACCATCGGCTGCTCCACCTCTTCGCCAGCACCCAGCTCCCAGGCAAACGACTGCTGTTCATTCGTGGACGGGCTATGCATTCTTACTCCGACCGGCAGAGCCATTTGAATAACCCCGCCTTCCCGCTTTTTGCCGACGTTTCGAATAGTTATTTCAACCGAAACATGATGTCCAGGCTGTAAATCCTTTACATCTTCTGAACGAATGCTCATCACCAGGCCCCGTTCCCCCTGGCCTGCTATCCATTCCACCTCCGAGATGGCAGGTCCGATGCCATCGTTTTCAGATCGAGATGCCGCTCCCTCAAGACGCAGACGCAGGCGATCCTGCAGAATATACGCATGCCATTCAAGATCCCACGCATTTTGATTATCGTTCGCCTGTGTGCAGCGATATTGAAATAACGGATGGGTTCTTTTAAACTCCTCCAGAAGCGGGAAATCGAGGAATTTTACCATCCTTAGCATTTTTGTGTGGGCCGTAGGAACAAAATCCTGTGAGGTATAGAGGCGATGAGAAGCGTGGTTGTCGATTTCGGTCTGCAAAAATAGTGCGGTAAACCCTCGCCTGGCAGCTTCCGTCTGACAGGTTTTAGTCAGCAGCTCGCCAAGCCCCATGCGCCGGAAGTCGGGACGAACAGAAAGATCGATGAGCTGGGCAAATGGCTGGCGATAAGCTTCCAATCCTACCCGTGCCGCGACAACACCATCCACTTCAGCAATAATTTCTCGATAGTAGTGCCTCGATTGCCAGTCGGCATCCGCTTCAGGCCACATGCGATGGCGGGACGGAGCCTCCACCCAGCCTACAGACCAACGTACTGCATGTGTTCGAGCGCTGTCTTCAGGATCAGCTGCGCGCAATACCACATCGCTTCCTCTAAGTTTTATAAAATCTGAATTCTCCCTACCCTGCATCCTAATCCTCCTGAGGCGCTGCACAGAGTTTATTACTCATGAATCAATCTTACCTTATACTGCAGAAGATCATGAACTCAATCTTTCTTAAAAACGAGCGATCACTCTAAGCAATCTGACTTTTAAGGAGTTTTTTTTCAACCTACTATGGAGTATACTGAAACTGATCATAAGATGGAGCATGCGCCGTCTTAAATGAGGAAAGGAACCTTGTTTACATGAATATCGTCATTCTCGGATGCGGGCGAGTCGGTTCCACTTTCGCACGCCTCATGTATCGAGACGGGCATACGGTTACTATTATCGACCAGCAGAGCGAATCATTTCGAAGGCTCGGCTCTAAATTCAAAGGGAACCGGATAATTGGAAATGGGATAGACGAAGATGTTCTGCGCCGCGCTGGAATTGAACAGGCAGATGTTTTTATAGCAGTGACGCAGGGTGATAATCGAAATATAATGGCGGCACAGCTTACGCAGCACGTTTTCAATGTCAAGAAAGTGGTTGCAAGAATATACGACCCGATTCGCGCGGATAGATATCGACAGCTTGGTGTCATAACGCTGTGTACCACGACGATTGCTTCTGGACTGCTGAGAGATTTTGTGAATACTGATGAATGGGGGCTGGCCAAAGACTACTCGCAAGAGTATCTTTCGCTTGGGGTGTAGGCAAATTAAATGTATATTATAATTGTGGGCGGCGGTAACGTCGGATACTACCTGGCCAAAACCCTTTTTGCGGCCAAACATGAAGTTCTGCTTTTAGAGAAGGACCGCCTTCGATACAGGACGATTTCGGAAGAACTTGGGGAAGTGGTGATGCAGGGCGATGGCTGCCAGGCAGATCAGCAGCTCGAAGCCGGATTTGGGCGGGCAGACGCAGTCGTTGCAGTAACAGGCAGTGACGATGATAATCTGGTAGTCTGCCAGATGGCGAAGATGGAGTATAACGTCCCTCGCACCATCTCTCGTATCAACGACCCTCGCAATGAGAAACTGTTTAAGAAGCTCGGTATCGATGCGACGGTCAGCTCTACTAAAATTATTTACAATCTGATCGAGCAGGAAGTAGGCGGCGGCGAAGTCATTCCGCTTGCTGCGCTCAACCGGGGAAATATTGAAATTGTAGAGATAGAAATCAGTAAGAATTCCAGTGTCGCCGGCAAAGAGGTGAAATCGCTTGATTTGCCTGCAGAAGCGTTGATTATCTCGGTGATACGTGACGGGCATGCCATTCTCCCTGCAGGAGATACAATGTTCGCCATTGGTGACAGCGTGATCGCACTGGTGGGCTCAGACAAAGAGCATGAACTCCGCATAGTGTTCGCAGACAACTCGGATTGATATTTTCTCAAAGATTAAAGTATTGCGAGAATATTCTAACAAACAGATTATTGATCGGCTGGAAACACTTTCAGGCCATCTGGCTAACTACCAAAAGACATTAGATCCGGATGGCCTCCGGTTGATTCGTGTTTGGTCCAGGCGATCCTCTGTTGCAATGAAAGCGTTTGAAAAAAATTACCGGTCAAAGAAATTCACCCTTCTCCTGCACGAACTTAAAAATACCGCCCGGGATATAGGAAAGGTTCGCGATGGTCTGCTTTTAAAGGATATTGTTAGAAAAAGCATTTCTGTACTGAATGAAGCGGAAAAATCAGGCGTACAAAGACTGTTTCAGTTAAATGAAACCGCTTTACCCGCTGAGACCAATATAGCAGCAATCGCATCACTCAATAGTATTCTCAAAACAGATCCTCTTCAACGATTTATCGACATCGAAGCCGACATTCCAGAGAACAACAAATACGCTGGCAGGAAATTGGTCAAAGGGTTTAAAAACCTGGTGCTTGCTGCGAACACGAGACAGATGGAAAAAATGGCTCGTAAAGCAGTGCGAACGAAACAACAGTTAGTGCTTAGCTCCGCGAACTGCCTTGAAGACCCGGATAAAATAGCAGAGCTCCACAAGCTGCGTATTGATATTAAAAAACTGCGCTATACTATCGATTTGATGCTGCCCGCCCTGGTGAGCCAATCGGAACTCTACAAAAATTTGAACGCACTCCATGAAAAATTACGAGAACTGCAGGATAGTATCGGCGCCATTCATGATATGGACTATGTACTTCATGAGCTGCTAAGTCGACTGACGGCAGAATCGGCTGCAGTTCGTGATCGCGCTTTAGGGAGAAATATAGACGGAAATACAGATTACATGACTTTCGAAACTGGGATTGGCCTGCTGAAAATTGCTGCAGATATTCAGCTTAAAAGAGATGGATCCTTTCACCTGCTGTATAACAGCTGGCATGATAACAGTACGACCGAGCTATTTCGCTTGTGCAGCAGCCTATCCGAATCGACAGCAAGCTGAAGGGTGGAAAATGACAGACAAATCAAAAAAAAATCCACAGGGTAACAAAGATAATTACTCTGAGGCTGTATCTCCGCTCCATGCTAAACCTAGTTCACTTTCAGATCTGCCCGGTCTTGGGCCGATCAGGCTTCGTGCGCTTCAAAAAGCCGGATATGATTCACTTTTCAAATTAAAAGCAGCTAATCAGCAGGCGCTGGAACAAGTGCCAGGTATTACAAGTATAAAGGCATACCAGATCAAATCGATGCTGGAGCCGTTCAAATTTATAAAGGACAATCCCAAGTCTGAAGAAAAAAAATCTGTGGACAATCAAGCAAAAAACGACTCTGCAAAAAATGAAACGAGTGATAAATCCGGTGCTTCAGCAAAATCTACACCATCTGGCCAGAAATATCCTTCAGAAGAGATAACCATGCTGATGCAGGCCACTGCCCGGCTTCTATTTCGCCATGATCGCAGTACACTCCGAGGAAGACTGCAGAATCAAATTGAAAGACTTATCCAGCTTCCGGGAGTCTGGGATACAGTCTGGCCTCATCTCGACAGCAAGGTAAAAGAGGAATGGCCAGATTACATTGTTAAACTTTGCAGGCAAATGGATAAACTTAAAAAAGACCGCAAGCTAAACAGGCAGCAGCAGGGAGAACTTGCGGATGCAATAATGATTGCGACGCTTGATCCGAACGGAGATCAATCTTCAGATGAAGATGAAGGATAGCGTTGTAGATGGATAATACTTTATCTCAGCAAAACAGCAGAGAAGCAGTTGAACACAAACCACGTCTATTTTCCTGTATCGATATCGGCACCAATTCGGTAAAGCTCCTCACGGCAGATCTGAGCAAATCTTATCCCAGTCGGATTTATGAACATTCGATCATATCTCGATTGGGGGAGGGGATGGATGAAAAGCTCCCTATGCTGCAGCCGCAGCCAATAGAGCGGACCCTGGACGCGGTGAATAGTTTTTATGAAACAGCGCGCAGCCAGAACGTTCAAACTATTGCTGCAGTCGGAACGGCTGCGCTGCGTGAAGCAAAAAACCGCGAAGCGCTGCTCAAACCATTGCAGGATAAATGGGGGCTTGATGTTGAAATACTATCCGGAGAAGAAGAGGCGAGATATTCTTACCTGGCCGTAAGCAAAGATCCACTCTGGAGTGATAAACCAGGACTGCTGGTAGTGGATATCGGGGGAGGCAGCACTGAAATCGTCACGGGAAAAGGATCAGCCATACTTTCCAGAGCGAGCACTTCCACTGGCGCTGTACGTATAACCGAAAACTTTCTGCACGCTGACCCGCCTGCTGCCAATGAGATTCAAAACGCAAATTTTAATATCGCAAAAAGTTTTTCCTCAATAAAAGATGCGGAAACATTAGAGACTTATTCTGTAGTAGGTGTGGGCGGAACCATCTCAAATCTTTGCAGTATGCAGCAGGGTAGATTTGTGGAAGCGGACGAGCTGCATGGTATGGAATTTACCCTGGAAAATTTAGAGCGGCAGATCGAGTTACTGCAAAAAACTCCTCTTGCAGCGAGAAAAGATATCCCCGGGTTGGATCCCAGACGCGCTGATATCCTACTTGGCGGCGCATTGATTTTGCATCGCATACTACTGCTGCTGAAATGTGACAGCATGACAGTGAGCACTCGAGGTCTTAGGTGGGGCGTATTGTACGATAAATTTTTGAACCGATAAATTTTAGATCTGTGCACCGACGTATCAATGCTGCTGAGATCGTGTTTGATTTACGTAATCGAGGTAAATGGTGGTTATGAATTCAAAACTAAATGCCGTTCTTGAACTTGCCAGGCTGTACAACTACGATGCGGGCCACTCGCATCAAGTAGAGTGTCTTGTTGGTACGCTCTTCATGGAGCTTGAGTCGCTGCATAAATTGGGTCGTGAAGACCGCAAACTGCTGGAATATGCCTCGATTTTGCACGATATCGGCTACTATGTCAGCGCAAAGGGGCATCACCAGCATGCTATGATGATGATTTTGCAGGAGCCTCTCCCCGAATTGACCAGGGATGAAAAGACTATTATTGCAAATCTAGCACGCTATCATCGTAAGTCAGCGCCGGATGCGGTTAAGCACACCACCTTCGGAATTTTAAGTGATGAGAACAAACAGCGTGTGATGCTTCTTGCCCCGATGCTTCGACTAGCCGATGCTCTGGACCGCTCCCATCAGGGGCTGGTTCAGGAACTCTTTTGCGATATCCGTGATGATGCGGTCACCATCTATGTCGGCTCCGATACCGAGCTTCCTGTTGAGACGGCTGCGGTAGAACGGAAGGGCGACCTTTTTCGTCAGGTATATCGGCGTGATGTCCAGCTCAGAGTATTGCGGCCCCGCCTTCCAACAGCTCGAGTTGAAGCGCAGTATGCTTTCGAAGCATCGGTAAGCTAACGTCTATCGGCTGAGCTTTTTTTATCTGCTATGTCCAGCGCGCCGATTAGCAGAGCTGCGGAAGCATCGGTTCCTTTTGCCGCATTAGGTCCTGCAACATTTGTGGTGACAACTACTCCAAAATTCTTTTTCGGCGCGAGCCAGATAACCGAGTAGTTGAGTGTGTTGCTGCCAGCGTGTGTGAGCACCATTCCATCTCCCCACGATCTCTCCACGACAAGCCATCCGGCTGCGTAATCTGCTCCTGCATCTTTTTTGCTCAGATATGGCGGCGTGAAGAGCTCCTGAAATGTGGATTTTTGCAGCAGTTTCGATCTGCCCTGAGCCCCATTCATCACAAAGATCGCAAATTTCGCCCAGTCGATAATAGAACAGTGTACTCTGCCTGCCGGGCCGAGAACGGCAGGATTGTCCGCATAGATCGGAACGGGCTTGCCTTCGATAATCTGGTGCGGCCATGGCTGATCGACGTCGTTCGCGCTTCCCATTGGCCCGAATCCTGCGGTCTTCATTCCAAGAGGTTTGAAGAGACGCTTCTCAATCAGATCTTCCCAGGACATTTTATTCAGTTTTTCCAGAATTGCGCTGGCGATGATATAGTTGCTGTTGGAATATTCGTATTTGGTACCTGGTAACGATGCTGCAGGATGCGCCAACGTCAATTTTACGCACAGCATTCTCTGCTGAACTATCGGCAGCTTCTGCTGATGCCAGAAGGTCAAACCATTTACAAGTTCGCTGGGAACACCGCTGCGATGGCAAAGCAGCTGCCTGATGGTAACATTTCGGAATGCTGGCTGCATTGTGTCCGCAATCTGTGAAAACTCCTGTGCTAACGTACTGTCCCACCTTAGTTTGCCTTCCTCTATCATCATTCCGATAAGAACAGCCGTCATTGCTTTGGTACATGAGCCGAGATGGAACTGGTCAGAAACAGTGACTGCAGCGTTCGCGCCCATCTTGCGAATTCCCACTGCATCGGCAGCAACTATTTTTCCATCTTGAACTGCCGCTGCTGCCAGCGCCGGGAATCCGTTTTCGACTCTTATTTTTTCCAGCCTGGCATGGAGCTCTGCTGCTGGAAGCAGCGACTGTGTATTCTGAGCGGCTGCTGGCGCCCATAAGATGAACAGTGGAACGACAGTAATCGAATATTTGAGGCTTCGACGGTAAATCAATAGTGGACTCCCGGGATAGAGTTATAATCATTGAAGGTTACTTAGGGTGGAACGAATAACTAATAGCTGCAAATCAATTTTAGCATTTTACGGGAGATTACTTTCATGCAGTACGGTAAATCACTGGTTATTGCGGCAGCATTTGCAATCGCATCTCTGCCTGTGCTCGCCGAGGTTCACATTATTTCGGCGGATCATAATAACGGAAAAGTCATCAAAATTAAAGAGGATGGCACTCTACTCTGGGAAGCAGTAAATAATAATGGACACGATGTGCAGCTTCTTCCCAATGGTAACTTGCTCATAGTCTGCGGCTCGGTGGTGCAGGAAGTCGCGCCGGATAAGTCGATAGCGTGGGAGGTGGGGAAACCGATTGTGGAGGGGGCGGAGTCGGCTCAGCGCCTGCCGAATGGCCACACTGTGATTGCAGATAACGGCCGCCACTGTGTGATTGAGATCGATAAAGATAAGAAGATAGTATGGCAGTACGATGTGGCCAACGACAACAACCGCCCGAATCCGACGATGCGCCAGGTGCGGCGGCTGCCGAACGGGAACACGCTTATCTGCGCCAGCACTTTGGATAAGGTGATTGAAGTAAATAAAAATAAGGAAATAGTGTGGCAGTATGCCTTGCCTTTTCCTTATCTCGCAACCCGGCTGAAGAATGGCAATACGCTGATGAGCAGCGGAGCGGGATATGGCAGTGTGGCCGGATATTTCCTGGTAGAAGTGAATAAAAAGAGCGAGATTGTGTGGAAATATGGCGGCGACGATAACCCGGCTGACCAGCATCTGAACTGGCCTTCCGGTTTTGTGCGCCTCCCGAACGGCGATACGCTTATTTCCATTGCTCTGGATGGTGTCATAAGACAAGTATCAAAGGATAAGAAAACTATCCGGACTATCAGCAGCCCAGCAATGAAACATCCCTGCACGCTAGTGGTTGTGAATGAATAGGGGCGAATCAGGTACTGCACTGCCCGTATGGAATTGAAAAGTCCATGTAATTACACGGGGTTGACGCCCATGTCTGGAATTGCGAAGCCCATCTCCGGTCGCAGGCTCCCTGTGAATTATATTTTTAAATTACCATACATAGAATGTCAGGCGGCATTTCGTCGAGACAACTACTTCAATTCCTGATAATATTGAAATGGTGACCTTGGATCACCAATGTACGTGAACTTTATATGAAGGTATAAATGATACTTTTTAAAATATTTATGCCTCCTTTCTCCTAAAAGCAGGAGAGCGGAGGCATGTTTATTATCTTTGTTTCTTGGAGTGTCTCACTCACCGAAAATTATCCAGTTTGAACAGTTGATAATGCATGCAGGCAGATAAAATTTTATAAAGGAATATTTGCTAGATCCTTTTGTATCCTCTCGATGGTAGCTATCAATGTGGGGACATCGTCTTGACAGATAGCATAAATTGCTTCCGCGTTTAGATCGAAGTAGTTATGACTGAGTATATCTCTTAAACCCATGGCTCCCTTCCAGTCTACTTCCGGATACCTCGTAAGCAGTTTATTCCCGGTTCTTTTATCCAGATTTTTCAGACTTTCGCCGATCGTTATGAGCATCATAGCTATCGCATCCAGACGATCGAGGCCATCATCAGTATTCAAAAAATCGTCAGGCAACTGAATTGGGACGAAACGTCGTTCAATCCTGCGCGCGGCGACGAGGATTTGAGTGAGGATTTCGGCGATCAACTCGGCATCAAACATACAACGCTTCCTGGTCGATACGTTTCTTCATAAGCTGATTCATTCGTTGTCTATAGGAAACGATATCCACTGGGCGTCCGAACTCTTCTTCCAGGGTGTTTTTGATATGTACCAGGAAAAAAAGATCAGGTTTTATCATCTCCACCACCACATCAACGTCGCTGGCTTCGGTCGCGTCATTTCGAGCCACTGAACCAAACACGCCCAGCGCAGTAACACCGTATCTATTGGCGAATTCCGCTTTGTGGTTTTGCAGTATCTCCATGACCTCATCACGTCGAACTTTGCTCATATCGTTACCCATTCATTGATCATTGTAAAGTTCCTATAGATTTTACGAATTTATCAGCTATTTTCCAACGGTCGGATGTGCAAGCATAACAGCTGCTTTTGAGATTGAGAAAGCGGTTGCTATTGATGCGGAAGCGCTGCCACTCGTCGTCGAGGATGCATTTTCCACACCAGTGCTCTTCATGCAGCAGCACTCTTTTTTATTATATCTGTTGACACATTGAATCTCGCTATCTTCCTTTCGAGCTTCCCCTATATAAATCCTGTAATTGATACTGAATGGTATATTTTTTATGACTTATGATAATAGTATAGACAGGGAATGAATGCAAAATTAGCAAAGCAGTAATACCGGTCATGAGGATTTTCTCGAGGTTTCCACGAACATTCATCAGGTACAGAGATCGAAGGCATCAGGCGGCATTTCGCTGCATGTTTACAAGCGGCTGATCGATGACATACTGGCTGATTGGAAGCGTTTTTACCGATCTGAGAAGGATGTCCACCGCTTCAGCAAGCTGACCAAGATGCGCAAATCTTCTATGCTGATCGGTCTGGGCAGCAACCGCAATGGACATCAATGGAACTCGAATCGTGGTGGTGGCTCCATCCGCCATTTCTATATAACCCTGCCTGAATTCATTGCCTGGATAGAACTGCGGCACCAATTTAGTGAACCCAGCCACAATCTTTTCACATATCGTTTCCGCGAAACTCGAATCCGTCAGGATTAACATATCATCGCCGCCCAGGTGAAATACCTGAGAAATCGTTCCACCAAAATGATGCGCGGTTTCCTCCAGCAGACGGGCTAAAGATTGAATAACCACGTCGCCGCTGCTTACCCCATACCTTCGGTTGAACCGTTCAAACTGGTTGATATCGATCCTTATCAGCGCGAAGGGATCTGAGCCATGGATGCGTTCTTCCAGGGACTGTTCGAGTACCAGCCTTCCTGGCAGTCCACTAATCTGATCGGAGTACTTCAGTCGATTCTCCTGAAGATGCGTGACAGCCTCCATCAGCGTTCGGCTCGGAATTACACCTACGTACTTATCGCCTTCCATTACTACGATAATATCTGCCTCCAGGCTGATCTGTGATTGGGTGGTGGATTGTCGGGCAGCCAGAGAGATAGGGGAGTCTGCATCCACCAGAAGCATCTCCGTATTCATCCAAAGAGAGACCGTTTGGTCCGGCAGGAAATTACCTACCTTTGCAGCCGTTGTGATATCCAGAACATGCTGCAGCCTGTTCCTGAGCAGCTGGCCTCGCACAACATGATGTTCCACTATAGTGACGCTGGTGAGACTGGGATTCTTGGCAAAAGCCTTAGCTGCAGAAATGAGCGGCTCGTTTGGCTCCATTACCACACCTCGATTCGCCATTTCACGTACGAGAACCGATCTTCCGGTTACAATTTTAGTTCGAACCTGGTATCTATGCTGTATGAATTCCCGCACTTCGCGTCCCACACCCCGGAAATCATCATGAGGCTTATTCATCAAATACCCCTGGCCGTAGGGAATTCCCAGATCAATAAGTGTGGCCAGCTCCTCGCGGGTTTCAGCGCCTTCTGCCAGCACAGCTGTTCCGATATGGCGTGCATACTGCACCAGCGCATCAAGCAGCGCGCGCGTCTCACCACGTACATCGATATTGCGAACAAGGCTGCGGTCTATTTTAACAAATTCAGGGCGGATTTCTGCTATTGTATTGAGGCTGTTATACCCCGAGCCCGCATCATCGATCGCTATTTTGAAACCGTCCTCTCGCAGATGCTGAATATACTTCACCAACTGGGGATAGTCTCCAAGGGTCTGGCGCTCCGTAATTTCGACCACGATACTGTTCGGCGATATGCCATACTCCCTCGCCCGCATCGCCAGTGACCTATCATAAGCATCGAGATACGCAAGCCCCTCCGGATCCATATTAATGAACAGAAGTTTTTTTAGCTTGTTCTGTGCAGCGAGAGAGAAGCATTTTTCCTGGCAGGCGATATCATACCACGAGACCATGCGGGCTTTATCGGCGGCTCTGAACATGGCTCCCGGACGGCGAAGCGGTGCGCCTTTCGGCCCCCGAATCAAGGCTTCGTATCCGATCACCTGCCCATCCCGCAGATCGACGATGGGCTGAAATTGGCTGTGGAGCTGTTTTTTTATAATAATATCGAGCAGTTCGTTCAGCTCATTGATATTATCCGTATGATTCATGTCGGTCGCGAGAGGAGCAACCGGAGTCACTTGAAAGAGCGATTTATGAGAATGATTCAGCTCGTTTTCAACGATCTCCGGATTTTCATTGCGCCAGAGACTTTCAAGCTGTTCTACGAGTGTATTTTGCAGCGAACTGATATAGAGTGCGTTCAGCGGATCGTGCCCATCACTGTGTACCTCCAGCGAAATGATCCAAAGATCGTCAAGCAGCTGCCAAACTTTACAGGGCGGTACTTCCAGAGGAGAGGCACGCAGGATTTTTTCAATCTTTGCAGCGTCCAGCCAGGTATACGAAACCGTTTCAAGTGAGCGCAAGAAGAGGATAACATTTCGAGAGCTGAGCTCAGTAATTACAGTTTCGAGAGATTCTGCATACTCCGCAGGAACCGGCGTTAGGGCGGGTGGCAGGCCAAAATAGGGCGGAGCCGAGTGTGCAGTGGTCATAGCAAAACCCCTCTAAAATACCTTAAAAAATACACGGTTATCAGTCTGATTAGTTCGTTATTCCATAAGCTCAAGGATTTGTAATACAATTGGATGCAGGAGTCTCCTCGAAACAGGTATAACAGATTGGAGAAATCCGCAGTCATAGCTCTCGAATGAGCAGGCTAAGAAAAATTGGAAGTGAAAATGCGTCAGTTACACGGCGCACTGGGAGGAGAATAATCTTGTTTGGAACAACTCAAAATGGCCGAGGCTTAACTATTGCAGCAGTAATCTGCACCCTTTCAATTCTGGCAACAGCCGCATTTGCAGGGCCGCCAAAAGGCAAAAAACCTGCTCCCAAAACCACGGCGCCGACCGCGACAGAAATAGCAGCGGGAAAAAAAGTTTATACAGCGAGCGGCTGTGGAGGCTGCCATGCGATTAGCGGGAACGGCGGCAAGGCCGGACCAGATCTAACCAAGGTTGGAGTGAGCCCCAAGCATACTTTAAAGTGGCTTTCTGATCAGGTATCGGATCCGAAACTGCACACACCAGATTCAACTATGCCTGGCTACGCTGAGTCCATCAAGGGCAAAGATTTGAAGGCAATTGCTGCCTATCTCAGCACTCTGAAGAAGTAGTTTTATCAGGCGCTCATCCAAACCAGTGCTGAGAGCTAATCTCAGCACTGGTTTGTGCGCTTATTTCTTATTTTTAACAGTATGAGCGATGAAAATATGGAATCAGGCGAGGAAACAATCGAACTGTCCTATGAATTCACCCTAAAAGATGTGGATTCATATTTAGAAGATTACCACGCCCACTGTCACAAAAAACGCAAGTATGCTCATGGAAACCGTTCGCGCTACCTCGGGAACTACTATTGCAGGCTTATATTGTTACCATTCCTTTGCTTCTCCCTCACCTATTTATTGACGAACGGGGGTGCAATAGCATTTTTAGTTTTAGCGCTTAGTGCAGTAATTTCGCCTGCCGTAGTAAGAAGAGTTTCCCATTCGAAA
>JBBRDM010000079.1:0-22436 GCA_038203935.1 Chthonomonadales bacterium | reverse complement strand
GATCTGCAGCGATATAGAAGTGACTCTGAGAATATCACCAGCAGAACTGCCAGACTAGAATCCGATTTCCATTTTCAGCATGTCTCCCGTGATTACTCCCTTGCGCTCGATGCAAACGAAGACACCGCGCTGGGAAAGCAGTCTGGCGGGAGCACCCTGGGAACACTCGTAAAGCTGCCCGAACTGCAGTTTTCTACGGATACGATCAATTTCAAGCAGGGCTGGCTGAAAACGTTCCCCATGCATTTCGACATTGGAGTGGGAAGGTATTCCGAGCCGAGCAGCAGTGTACAGACCGAGCGTGTACTTCTTGGGCTGTCCGTTCAGGATTCAACGATCATGCGCGGCAGAACCGAAATGACTGCCGGTGGGGGGTTCGAACAGCGGCTTTACGGTGATGGAGCAGCGCAATACGTTATGCGGGAGACGACTCGGCTTCGGCAGCATCTCGCCGGCAGGTCTGGAATCGATGTTATTTATCAATACGAGCAGCCGGAGGGAGGAACGCCTTTCTATTTTGATACCTTTGGCCGATCTCATTATATTACTGCGGAGGCCGGCTATCTGGATGATAAGAAGTTTCAGCTGACGGGCAGGGTGGGATACGATCTGCTGGGAACTTCCTCGGCGAGTCCCTGGCAGTCGGTATCCACTAGAATGATGTGGCGGCCCAGTCAGCATCTGCGCTTCGATTCACTGGTGACTTACGACCCGAACACGAGCAGATTATTCGCAGTCACCGCCAGCGCGCGCATGCGAGGACGAAGCGATATGGCTATCGACCTATTTACACGCTACGATCCTAGCCAGGGCAAATTCAGCCAGGTAAACACGCAGTTCGATGCTCCCATCGCTCCCGGATGGCGTATGGCGGGGCTGCTGCGCTACAATGGCCTGCGCGGCCAGCTTGAAAGCACCAACCTGCAGCTGACGCACACCTGGGACTGCCTCGAAGCCAGCGCCACCTACTCTGAAACTCCGCTCGGTTTCAACAGCCAGCGCCAGCTTTTCTTCTCTCTCCGAATTACCGCGTTTCCTTTCTTCAGAAGTTTCGCCAGAGGACCTGCCGGGGATGCTCTCGGCGCTGGTGTGGGTAATTTATACTGATCCCAGCGCCGACTGGTCTCCACGATCTCCATGTATTCAGGATAGAATCAAATCACTCTCAGGTTTCGCATCATCACCCAATCACACTTGAGTAGGACTGTTTTTTTGTGCGCTCTCCGCAGTTTTGGGCTAGGTACAGCGCCCTCGCAGGGCAATCGGAAGAGTTATAGCCGAGTTTATCCCCTGCCACATGCAAACGGCAACGGTACATTACTTCGATGGGCATTTCAAGTCGATGAAGAGTGATGCATTGCGAGACCACGGAACTTTGGACTGCACAAAAGCTCAATAACTGGTGTAAAATTGTTGATATAGCGGTGGCTTATTCCCACCCAAAGAATGCAGCAACCGATTTACATTTGCCTGGCGAGGAAACTAAAAAATGGATATAAGAATGATGCGATATATGAAGCTGCCTCTGCTCTCGGTGGGTATTGCTATTGTCGTGCTGACGATAGTCCCTACGGCAGCCTTCGCCCATTTTATCTGGGCGACAGTGGAGAAGGGGCAGGTACGATTTGCGCTCCTGGAAAACGTCAATGAAGCGCCGCAGGCCCAGTTCGCGAAGTATGTGGCGGATCTGGCTGTACATTGTGGGGATAAGACTCTTTCACCAGGCGAGTCGCGAGACGGAGCGCGCACTGCAACCCTCCCTGCCGGGCAAGATGTTGTCACCGCAGAGAGTGTCGTCGGAACGAAAGAGCGTGATGGTAAATCCTTCCTGCTGATTTATGATGCTAAAGGAGCGGTTTCGCTAACCGCCGCCTCCGCAATGAAGAAAGAACCTGCCGAAATACTGGCGAGCAGAGTGGGCAAGGAACTGATTGTTACCGTGCGCCGCGCTGGGCTGGCGGTGCCGGAAACGGAAGTCTGGGTGCAGTGGCCTGGCGGGGATGAATCGAGCAGTGCCAAAAATGTCAAAACCGATTCACAGGGAGAGGTGCATATTCCGTGGCCCACTACCGTTTCCAAGAACGGATTTGTCGGCATTCGGGCAATGGTGACAGAGGAGACAGCCGGGGAGCTGGCAGGCAAGTCCTATGCATCGATCCACCGCTTGGCGACGCTGGCTTTTCCCTGGGAAGGCGCGAAAACTGACGGTTTCAAAAATGCAGCTGTGACAACGGAGGCGAAGCCGCTGTCACGAATATTGCGGGATGCATTCGGAGCCAATCACGAACTCGCTGGGAAAGCCGTATTCAATCAGACAGTGTTTGCGGGCAAACTGACCCGCGTACAACTGGAAATCCATCTGCAGCAGCGCGCTCTCATTCATAGTGAACTGCATCGAATCCTGAACGCCGCGGCGCACAAAGGAAGTATCCCCTACGGTGCGGCTCAGAAACATGTGCTCGTCCTGCTGTTCGACGACCTGATCACCATGGGATCGGATTGGCCCACGGAGCCGCAGGCGCTCCCGCTGACCCGCGACTTCCTGCAGGAAATCCGTGATAGTGAACCGCAGGGGCCGTATTTTGCTCTGGGTGTATGGCATGTCTACTATGGTGGGATCACCAACGGCGGACGTATGATCGGCGAGAAGATAGGAGAAACACTGCATTTTCTGCCCACTTACTACGAGAAGAGCGACGGTTACGGCGAATATCTCAAGGAGGTGAACAAGATCACCGACCCAGCTGCGCAGCAGGAGATGATTCGGGGCGGTAAGGCAGCCTACAAGTATATCCTTGCCATCAGTAACGAAGCCCTCTTTCAAGCATCTCAGTAATTTTGACCGATTTGTAGTTTGAACTTAAGAAAGAGGGATGTTCCTTAGCCGGATATCGTCGTGGGAATGGATAGCCCTGTTAAAATTCTGGGACAGAGCAGCATCGTGGACACGAAGCGTGTTCTGAATGTAACGCCTTAGCAGCAAATTGCTTTTTGCACATAAGGTATAATAACAAAATTAAGTTCATGCTGGAGGCTGTTCTGTATATTCCGAGTTCGCGAGTTGAGGTATGACAGAAAGTCCCACATTGGTTCGCGGAAGAGTGGGGCTGGCAGCAACTTGCTGTGGTGTCATGTTTTTCTATGCGGTATATCTCGGCGCCATCAGCGTTTTGCTTCCTTTTATTGGTAAAACATTTCATCTCGGAGCCGAAGCGCAGGGGAGACTGTTTCCGGCAGATTTTATTGGATTTGTCTCGGGCGTCCTGCTTTGCGGGGTACTCTCCGATAGATATGGCCGTAAGCGCATACTGCTCAGCGGCATATTCAGCTATGCGCTCGGTCTGCTGATATTTGGCTGCGCGAGAACTTTTGCTTTCGCGCTGGCAGCTTCCTTCCTTGTGGGCGCAGGCAGCGGCGCAATGGAAGCAGTCGCTTCCGCATTGGCAACGGATCTCTATCCGGACAAAAGAGCATTCATCATTAATACTATCCAGGTCGCGTTTGGAGCGGGCGCGGCAAGCAGCCCGGCCCTTGCGAGGCTGCTATTGACTGCCGGATGGGACTGGAAACTGCTCTATCTCGGCCTTGCTGCCGCCAATGTCGCACTTTTTCTCGTGCTTCTTTCACAACCTGTCCCGAATTCTACAGGCGCTGAATCGAAATTCGATTTTTCTGCCCTGAAGTATCTGCTCAAGCAGCGTGTTTTCATCCTTCTATGCGCTGCAGAAGCGATTTATGTAGGCGCAGAAACAGGATTCTTTTCCTGGATGCCCACCTATTTCGAAAAGGAGATTACTGGGGGAGTTGAATTTGCCGGGCTGGTTGTCACCGTATTCTGGATAGCAATTACTGTGGGGCGATTCCTGACAGGGTTTCTCATCGATCGATTTGATCTCATGGGCCTTACATTAACGCTTTGCATCTGCAGCGCCGTAACCTCTTCTCTCTCGCTGGCATGGAAACAGCCAATACTAGTTATGTTCATGGTTATGCTCACCGGACTGGGATTTTCCGGAATATTCGGGCTCATCCTGGCCGAAGCTGGCGAGCAGTATCATGATATATCTGGATCGGTATTTGGCGGGGTGGTAGCCGCGGGCGGTGTAGGGGGCGCGGTATTCCCATGGATGGTTGGCGCTGCAGCTTCGGCTGGCGCTGGCTGGCGGGCAGCTTTAGGCACGGTCCCTATTTTATGTATCATCCTGGCAGGGCTAACAATATTTCTTCGGCAAAATCAGGAGGAACAAAGGCTGAATGGGTAGAATTCTAGGGCTGGACGTCGGCTCCAAAACAATTGGTGTAGCGATTAGCGATGAAATAGGTTCGATCGCCTTTCCTGGCAGGACGATTATTCGGCAGGAAGGCAAAAAGCGCGATATGGCTTCGCTGCGGCAGCTGGTTGCTGAGAACAGTATTACAGAGATAGTGGTGGGCTATCCGCTGATGATGGATGGAACTGTTGGGATTCAAGCGGAGTCAGTAGAATCGTTTGTTCAGCAGCTGCGAAATAGCGTGCGAATACCAATAAGTCTCCAGGATGAGCGCCTTTCCACCACGCAGGCTGACAGAGTGCTTATTGGGGACGGCCAGAGACGAGAAAAAAGAAAACAGTCTGTTGATTCTATCGCGGCTTCGCTTATACTGCAAATTTTTCTGGATAAAAAACGTATAGTTAATTTGGGGCTGCTTGAGGAGCAGACGTGAATCGATCATCCGGCACCCCGAAATCGGAAACTACTGCATCGCGTACAAAAAGAAAAAAGCGCAAAGTCCCAATATTGATGGGATGTACACTGCTGCTTTTTACAGTGTTGTTGATCGCAGCCGGCACGGTTCCCCTTTTTCGTCCGGTTTCCTCGCTGCATCACACCGTCGTGGTGACTATTCCTAAAGGCGCGGGCGCTTCCGGCGCCGGGGATGCTCTGCAAAATCACGGAGTTATTCGAAGCAGCTGGGCATTTCTTTGGTATGTCCGTTTTCGAGGCGAGAGTGCACATATAAAAGCAGGAAGGTATGCGCTCTCAACAGACATGAGTTTGGCACAGATCGTGCAGGAATTAAAACTAGGCGGCCGAAGCACTGCTGACAATCGGATTAAGATAACATTTCCTGAAGGATATACCCTTCAGCAAACGGCGGATCTCCTCGCTGATAAAAATATTGTCGATTCTGAAGAATTTATGAAGTATGCCCGTTCTCCAGCAGCATTTGCAAACTTGCATTCAGATTTTCCGCTGCCAGAAAAGTCGCTTGAAGGTTATCTATTTCCGGATACTTACTACTTTCCGGTGCATTCAAAGCCAGAAAGAATCGCCGAATCGATGATTATGAACTTTAATACAAGGTTTGCACGTCCTTACCAACAAGAAATTCATGACTCTAGTTCCGGTCTCCATGAAATTGTAACGATTGCCTCGCTGATTGAGCGCGAAGCAAAAGTGCCTCAGGATCGAGCCAGAATAGCAGGAGTGATTAAGAATCGCCTGCGTAAAAGCATGAAATTAGAGATTGATGCGACGGTGCTTTATGCTCTGGGGCATCATAAAGACAGGGTGCTCTTTAACGATTTAAAGATTGATTCGCCGTACAATACTTATAAAGTACACGGACTGCCGCCCGGGCCTATCGCTAATCCTGGTCTGCCCTCGCTGCTTGCGGCTTTGCGTCCCGAAACGAATGATTATATCTACTATGTTGCGCGTCCCGATGGTGCACATATTTTTACACGTTCCGCTGCAGAGCATGAAGCAGCTAAAAAAGAGGTTCGCTCTGAAAGAATGCATTCCAGTGTGAACGGGGAGGGCAGACCCGTTGAATAGAACAGATATTGATAATTTTCCTGAAGACAACGATGCGGATGCAAATGTAAATGCGGATGCGCTTTCCACTTCAGAAAGTGAAGATGCAAACAATAGTCCCGCAGGTACGTCTCCGGTACATATCAGGCCTCTCGTTAAGAAAGGCTGGCATGTTTTTTGTCCGGATCTCGTGGTAGATTATGTGACGCAGATATCGCCCGCCGAGTTGACGACAAGAGGGATCAAGGGACTTATTCTCGATCTGGATAATACTCTGGTGCTCTGGCAAAAAGAACAGATTCATCATGACGTCATGAAATGGCTGGAGAATGTGAAGCAGGAAGGGATCAAGCTCTGTATCCTTTCTAACTCTGTCCTGGGAAAACGGTCTGAGCGAATTGCTGCGCTGCTTGGATGCGCCAACGTTCGCAAAGCGCGAAAGCCGAGCAGAAGCGGTTTTCACCGGGCAATGGCATTTATGGGGACGACGCCTTCCGCAACGGCAATTATCGGTGATCAGATGTTCACGGATATCTGGGGTGGGAATAGAAGCGGGCTCTTTACAATTATGGCTAAGCCTATTCATCCTAAAGAGTTCATCTATACCCGGTTTATCAGCAGACCGCCGGAACGCCTGCTTTTAGGCTGGTTCCGCCGCCGCGGAAAAATCTAATCTACTTTCAGCTTCAAATGTATCGTCATAACATAGTATTATAAATGCTTTGTTTCAACAGGCGAGCAGGAACATTCAATTATACGATGTCGTCTGAGCAAAGATGGAATCAGTTACGCGCTATTCGCGGAGATACAAGGGTAGTTGGAGTTTTTGGCTGGCCTGTAGAGCATTCACTTTCTCCTGCTATGCATAATGCAGCATTTAATGCGCTCGGTCTGCCCTACCTATATATTCCATTTCCTGTTCGACCAGAGGATATCGGGCCTGCTATTAGAAGCTTAAATGTTTTGGGAGTGATTGGGGTTAATCTTACCATTCCCCATAAAGAGAGTGTACTTCCTTTTCTGGACAGTGTGACAACGGAAGCCAAAAATGTAGGAGCTGTGAATACAGTACACTGCGTCGATGGAAAACTTTTAGGCGATAATACAGACGGACGGGGTTTTATCAAGCCGCTGGAAGAGCTTGGTTTCGAATCTGCTGGTAAACGCGTACTGGTATTGGGGGCCGGTGGAGCAGCGAGGTCGGTTGTATTTCGACTCGCAACAGAGGGCGCACACGTTACAATTACAAATAGAACCCGTGAACGAGCAGAAAAACTAGCTGCCGACGTCATTAAAACAGGGATTAATTCGGATAGTATCGCTGTTGTGGACGCCGAGGACAATCCTAGTCTATACGAGGCAGCGAGAAACTCCAATCTTATCGTGCATACTACCCGCATAGGGATGTATCCGGAAAATGATGCAATGCCATCCATTGAAATTGATGCACTGCACAGCGATATGATTGTATACGATTTGATCTATAACCCGATTAAAACAAAACTCCTTAAGGCAGCGGAAATGAAAGGCTGCAGGACAATTTCAGGCGTAAAAATGTTGGTAACTCAGGGAGCGGCCGCGTTTGAACGATGGACTGGTATATGGCCGCCTGTCGATATAATGGAAACTGCTGTAGTTCAGTCTTTGAATGGTTAAAGCTATTAGTTTGGTAGTTCGCTTGCGTGATCCGCAAAGGTATGATATAATCGGGCGGCCTGAATGCAATAGCCCACAGGAACAGGTCATTGCTTTAAGGTGTGCTGCGAAAATTTTAAACAGTGCATCGATGGAGAGATACATATGGTAACGGCTAGGAAAAGTCTTGGCGACTACATGCTCGAAAAGGGATATATCTCCCCGGAGCAGCTTCAGGAAGCACAAAAAGCGCAGCAAAATACGCGCGGTGATCTTTCAAAAGTGCTCATCGATATGGGGCTTCCCGCTCGAGATGTGTACGAAGCAAAGGCGCAGGAAATGAGTGTAGGCTTCTGGGACTACAATACTTTCAAGCCGGAAGCCGGCGCCATTAATATTGTTCCTGAACATATTGCAAAACGCTTAAATGTGATGCCGCTTAAAAAAGAGGGGGCAAAGCTCTGGGTAGCCATGGCAGATCCGCAAAATCTGATTGCAACAGATCAGATCAGGCTGGTATCGCGATGTGCGGTTCAGGGTGTTCTGGGGATTCCCGAGCAGATCGAAGATGCCATCAGCAAAAACTATGGCGGCACCTCGGTTGAAGGCATTCCTGGCTCCGTAGTGCCTGCTAAAGGCGGAATGAACCCGATGAAAGGCGGCGGAACAGATATCCTTGATGGAGATGCGAAAGCTACCATGGCGCAGGCGATGGCGGAATTCGGCGCCCGCGGGGATGCTGCCAAAGATGACGAAGATGAAGATGCACTCACCAAGCAGGTAGAGGAAGCCCCGATCGTTCGACTTGCCAATGCTATTATTCAGCAGGCAGTTCGAGAAGGCGCATCCGATATCCACGTGGAGCCGGATCGACGCGGAATGCGTGTCCGCTATCGCATTGACGGTGTACTTCATGAAACCATGCAGATGCCAAAATATCTGCAGATGCCGCTCACAGCGCGTTTCAAAATTATGTCCGAGCTAAACATCGCTGAGCGCCGAGTTCCTCAGGACGGACGTATCGGTATTCGTTTCGAGAACAAAGATTTTGACCTTCGGGTCTCCTGCCTTCCCAACCTGCACGGTGAAAAAATAGTCATGCGTATCCTTGATAAAGGAAGCGTTATGATCGGGCTGAACAAACTCGGTTTTACACCGGAGGTACAGACTCAGCTTGAAGAGCTTTCCCAGCAGCCAAACGGAATGATCCTCTCCACCGGCCCTACCGGATCTGGCAAGACGACCACGCAGTATTCTGTTCTCAATAAACTCAACAGTATTGAAAAAAATATTCTGACCATTGAAGATCCCTGCGAATATCAGCTGTCCGGTATTACACAGGTGCAGATTAATAAGAAAGCTGGCCTTGATTTCGGCAAGGCGCTGCGATCGTTCCTGCGGCAGGATCCGGATATCATCATGGTCGGTGAAATGCGCGACCTGGAAACGGCCAGTATTGCTGTGGAAGCGGCGCTTACCGGCCACCTTGTACTCTCTACCCTGCACACCAACGATGCACCCTCTGCTACTCTCCGTTTAATTGAAATGGGAGTGGAGCCGTTCATGGTATCCGCAACACTCGTGGGAATTCTTGCCCAGAGACTTGGCCGAAAAATCTGCGTCAACTGCAAAGAGTTCTATGAGGTGGACGCTGTCGAGCTGCGTAGATTCGGAATGCGTACGGATGCAGGCAGCCCGGAAAAAGTGCAGCTTGCGCGTGGGCGTGGGTGTGAAATGTGCCGTCAAACCGGCTATAAAGGACGTATTGGTTTCTACGAGCTGCTAAGGATGAATGCGGAAATCGCCGAAATGGTAATTCGACGGGCACCGCTGGCAGACCTTAAAGAGGCCGCGAAAGCCAACGGAATGAAAGAACTGCGCGAAGACGGCCTCATTAAAATATTAGAGTGTCAGACAACGCCGGAAGAAGTAATGCGTGTTGTATTTACTGCAGGCTACTAAAACGCAGCCTCACACTTTCTTTGTTTACGAGTCAATCTGGAGTAATTTACCTTGTCCGATCAACAGATACCTAGAACAGCCCCGCCATCCGGAATTCCACCGGTTCCCGGCCAAGCGCCTGTCGCATCCGTGCCCACTGTCCCGATTGCAGTGCCTGCGGCTGCTGCACGGCCTTTGCCACTGGATGATGCGCACATTGATGATCTGCTGCGCGTGATGCACGAAAAAGGATCTTCCGACCTGCACATGGCCGTTGGAATTCCTCCGGTAATTCGTGTGGACGGCGCTTTGGTGCCAGTGCCCTACGATAAAGTTTCTCCGCAGGATTCACAGCGTCTTATCTACGATATTCTGACGGATGAGCAGATTCAGGCATTTGAAACGAATTTAGAGCTGGACTTTTCTTACCAGCTCGCGCGCATTGCGCGATTTCGTGTCAATGTTTTCCGTGATAAAGGAAATGTAGCCAGCGCCTTCAGGCAGATTCCGCAGCGCATTCCCACAACAAAAGATCTTGGGCTTCCTGCGGTGGTGGAAGAGCTGACAAGGCTGCCAAGAGGCCTGGTGCTTGTTACCGGCCCTACTGGTTCAGGTAAATCTACCTCTCTCGCCGCCATGATCAATCAGATCAATCTCGAATCCAGCAAGCATATTATCACGATTGAAGACCCGATCGAGTACCTGCACACACACCGCTATAGCGTTATCAATCAGCGTGAAGTAGGGCAGGATACCAAGGCTTTTAAGAATGCCTTGAGAGCCGCCCTCCGCGAAGATCCTGATGTCATTCTCGTCGGTGAAATGAGAGACCTGGAGACGATGCAGATGGCGGTATCGGCAGCTGAAACTGGCCACCTTGTTTTCGCTACCCTGCACACCAACTCGGCAGCTACTTCGGTCGAGCGCATCGTAGACTCCTTCCCGCCCGGCCAGCAGGAGCAGGTACGGCTGCAGCTTTCAAACAACCTTCAGGCTATCCTATGCCAGCAGCTTATCCCGCGTGCCAATCAGCCCGGACGCGTGTGCTGCATGGAAATTATGCGCGCAAGCCCGGCTATCCGAAACTTGATTCGTGAATCAAAAGCCCACCAGATCACTTCCATGATTCAGACGAGCGCTAATGTGGGTATGCAGACCATGGATCAGGGCCTTCGCGATCTATTTGTAAGAGGCGTCATCTCTTTAGACGAAGCGATGACCCGTGCTATGAACCCGCAGGAACTGGAGAAGATGATCCAAACTTCAACAGTACCTCAGCCCGGCCAGCAGGCCCCCAGACGCTAAGTGAACCGTGCGCATTTTTGGAGGAATTGTAATGCCAACATACCAATACACTGTCCGAGATGGAACCGGCGTTCAGCGAACGGGGACTTCTGAAGCTGAAAGCCAGGATATTCTTAAGCGTCGACTCCAGGAGCAGGGATTCCAGGTCACGGACGTTACTCAAACTACTTCCGCGAAGAAAAAAGCGGCCGGCGGCGGCTGGGGCAAAGTCAAGCTTGCTGACCTCTCTATTTTCTGCCGGCAGTTCTCCACCATGATTGATGCTGGTGTTTCCCTGGTGCGTGCGCTTGACGTACTCGGTGAGCAGACAACCAACCCGAAGCTTAAAAGAATTTTGCTGGAAATACAGGCTGAAGTCGAAAGCGGCCAGACACTCTCCCGTTCCATGCAGAAGTATCCGAAGGTATTCAACCATCTTTTTATTGGTTTGATCCGCGCAGGTGAGGTCGGTGGTGTACTTGAAGAAGCTCTGCAGCGATTATCACACTTCCTGGAAAAAGATATGGAACTGCGCCGCAAAGTCAAGGCGGCTCTCACCTATCCCACCATTGTAGTTATCGTCGCCGTTCTTATCGTTCTCGGATTGTGTACGTTTATTGTTCCTAAATTTGTAGAGCTATTCCACGATCTCAACGTCAAAGAGCTGCCGTGGATGACACAGTTCCTGGTAGATGTCAGTGACTTCCTGAAGAGTAAATGGTATATCGGGATACTAATCGTCGTAGTGAGCTGGCTGGCTATAAAGTACTTCGGCACCACGAAGGTTGGAAGGCGTATAATCGATAGGCTGAAGCTGAAAATTCCTGTATTTGGGAAGCTCAGCCATAAAATATGCCTCGCTCGATTCTCCCGAACACTCTCCACGCTTCTGGTATCGGGTGTTCCGATTCTACAGGCAATGGAGACCGTCGCCGGTACCGTTGGCAACGAAATTATCAGTGAAGCGATCATGAATGCCCGAGCGAGAATTCGTGAAGGTGAGCGTATTAACGAGCCGCTGATCAAAAGTAAAATGTTCCCGCCAATGGTCGTCCATATGATCTCGATTGGCGAGGAATCTGGCGCACTCGACCATATGCTTACCAAGATCGCAGAGTTCTACGAAGGTGAAGTAGAGTCATCGCTGCAGTCGCTTACCGCTGCTATCGAGCCTGTTATGATAGTATTCCTTGGAGTAGTAGTAGGCTTCATAGTTATCGCGATGTTCATGCCGCTGGTATCTGTTATTCAGAACCTGAGCGGTGGTGATGACGATAAAGCAGGTGGGGGAGCCGAGAAGTAAGCTATCGAGAAAGGCATTGGGAACGGGCGTTTTCTGCCGCCGAATTGAGGCAGAAAACGCCTTCCTAACATCACATGGTTCCTTCGTCGTTTTGGGCAGTTATTTCGTTTATTTATGGAATTTGCATTGGAAGCTTCCTGAATGTAGTGATCTATAGGATGCCTCTAGGGCTGTCGCTTTCTCATCCGCCTTCCCACTGTCCCCGATGCCAGAGAAGACTGACAGCGCTAGATCTTATTCCGCTGCTCAGTTTTCTGATGTTAGGGTGCAAGTGCCGGGGATGCAAACAGCCGATTTCATGGCGCTATTTCAACATTGAGCTTCTTACCGGGCTGCTTTTTCTGGCCGTTTTCTTAAGATTTCACCAGGATGCAGCTACCTGTATTGCTCTGATGATTTTTACTGCGGTGATGGTGCCGGTCTATTTTATAGATATGGCGACTTTCACCATTCCGGATGAGTTAAATCTTCTTGCTCTCGCAGTGGCTCTGGGCAGAGATTTTTATGGAATCGCAGTACATGAGCCTGGCCATGAACTGCTCTGGGGATGGCTGCCAAGGTCAATTCTGGGAGCAGTTGTAGGAACACTCATCTTTGGTGTAGTGCGCGTTTTAGGGTGGCTTTGGAAGCGACAGGAAGCAATGGGGCTTGGCGATCCGCTTTTAGCGAGAGCGATGGGCGCTATGCTAATCTCAATCACCCCCGTTGGCATGAACCTGCTTCGCCTCTTTCCGATATGGGTATTCGGGGCCTGCATTTCTGGCGTTGTTATTGGGATTGGGCTGATAACGGTGCGAACCCGAGCTCAACAGTCACAGACGATCTCACAAGAGTCTGAAGTCGATGAAGAGGCTCTGCCGCCATCGAGCTTGAAACAGCAGCTGCTCGAAATAGGCTACTGTCTTATCCTTGGTGATGGTATCGATCTGATCAACGATGTGCTGCACCCTTCCAGAAGAAGCCAGCCGCAGAATATTGATGCAGATTTGCTGGAAACTGCACCTCCTGCGCCGACCGCAATACCTTTCGGCCCGTTTTTGGTAATAGGATTTCTAGCTGCGGTTTTTGTTGGAGAGATGCTGACGTCGGCGTACCTGAGCTACGCTATTCCAAAACCCATGCCTTAGAGGCCGGTAAAAATGCTATCATCCTTCGGATTAGGAACAACCAATCGACGAGATTCGTCAAACATCCGACACAAGGCTATTATTATTTTGAATTCATATGAGAGTAAAGAGAAAGCGACGCATGAAAGCTCAAAGAATCCATAACCAGGCATTTACTTTGATCGAGCTGCTCACGGTCATCGCAATTATTGGAATATTAGCTGCCTTACTTTTCCCAGTCTTTGGTTCTGTCCGCAGAAAAGTTCGCCAAACCAGCTGCATGACTCAGCTGCATGAAATAGGTGTTGATTTAAAGCTGTATCATACAGATAATAGTAAATATCCCGCTTCATTGCTGGGTTTTGCACAGGCTGGCGGCCAGTTTTATGATGGTACGAATGGGGCAGTGACCTCTATTGATCAGCTTACACTCTATAGACCGCTGACAGCGGGCCAAAAATACACCAAAGATAAAGCGTTATTTTTATGCCCTGATAACGCACATCAGCAGACGAATGATGCCAGTGCGGTAGTCTATCCGCCTACGGCAGGGAACAATCTTGCTGGACAGCAGGTTTTTTATACGCCGGTCATGCACCACTCAGTGGGTGACGACAAGCCGATGCAGGATAATGGGACTTCACCCGTGTTTGTCTACAAATACGACAGTTACGACAGCGGTCCTCAAGTGGACGCAAACGGGCAGCAAATTCTTGTGAATGGTAATCCTGTTAACGAGCTGCACTATAGTATCGACTGGACTGGACTGGTGAATGACCCTACCGATGCACCCAATCAGCTGAAGTTTCAGAATCCACCGGAAGATACCACGGTTGTCACCTGGTGTACTTACCATGCTGCACTGGAGCATTCTGAAATAATACCGGTTTTGATGCTTAATGGATCCGTGAAAGCGGCACAAATAACTCAATTTATACCCAAAGGCCCGCTGCATTTTGGCCCATAACTGGGAATTCCTGGGCGTTAAATAATCCGCTCACCCGTTTGAGAATACGGAGAAACTCATGGAAACAGCAACGATAGGTTCTGGCAGACTGCGCAGAGCATTTACAATGATAGAACTGCTCACTGTTATAGCAATTATAGCGATACTTGCGGCAATTTTATTTCCGGTTTTCGCAGCAGTCCGGGAACAGTCTCGCCAGGCTAATACGATCAGCAATCTTCATAATATGTATACAGGTTCCAGACTTTTCTATGAGGATGAGGGGCATTTTCCATCCTCGTTATTTGGATATGGCGTTACAGCGGTTTCACCCGTGCCTACGGATGGTTCGCCGCTTTATCGTCCCGCGCTGCCAACGGACTCTAACGAATCTATAATTGCGATGAACGAAGCGCGTGAAAATTTTAAATCTGCTGGTAGCCAGACAGTAAATAATGGATATCTTTATGGCGAGCAGGTAAAAGACTATATTTCATTCTTATGCACAGATAACCTGCAGACCAATAAAAATGCAGTCACTCAGGTTTACTATCCGATTCACTCTCCGATTTCGCTGGCGCAATCTCCAGTGCCTTCTCTTAGCCAGGCAAACGGACAGTCCACACTGCAGAATGGAGTGCTCGTCACCTGGCAGGGAAACAGCGGCTGCCTTACACCGGATCCCGATATTCCGGACAGCACCTACGCGGGTCAGCCGAAACTCTACTATGTGATGGACAGCATGGATATTGGGCCGATGCTGGACGATTATGGCGCTGCTGTAAAAGACGGGGCGGGCCATGTGGTGTATGAATTGCACTACACACCGGACTGGACCCACAAATCAGGATTAGTGACGCCTGACAACGGCTGCTCCGATCTAGGCGCCGATGGCAAACCTATTCTTACACAGCTGAAATACAAAAATCCGCCGTCAGATAAAACCGTGATAACCTATGTAACCCATCACGCCGCTACTACAGGCAGCTCTAATGTCCTTACCCTGCTGCTGTCCGGATCTGTACCTAAAGTTCAGGTCAAAGCTGCTTATGACCAGCTGCCGACAAACTACAAGTAGATGGCAGCCGGCAGTTCTATTTGCACTATTTTCTCGTAATATTATTGAACTTATGTTTGCGATTCTGTTTAGTCATCTTATGGTAAGAATGTCTATTCTGGATGTCAGCAAAGCGGAACATTTAATTTTAACCGCTCGTCGAACGGAATGAACAAGATTATTCTCGATCGTAAAAATGATTGGCGATGAGATAGGCAGAAATATATTCTGGTCTTATATTAAACTCTTGAAAAAGCGTCAGAACATCCGTCTCACCTATAAAGCATGATGAGAGTGACGGACCTCCCGCAGAGAGGCACAGTACGGAATGTCACCAATTAATTATTTTATTAAAAGCAGCCGCCGCGGAGCAAATCGAAACAGATCGGGTTTTTCACTTATTGAAATTCTCGTAGTTCTGGTCGTTTTACTGATTGGAATTATGGCTGTACTCAGCCTGTTCCCGCCAGGTTTTCTTGCGATTTTGAAAACTGCCCAGAAAACCAATGCACTTTCACTGGTAAATCAGCAGCTCGAAAGTGAAAAAAATCAAACTTCTTCGCCGGAAAGCATCGTTTCTCTTATCCAGCATTCCGATGGCACCTTCACGGTGGATAAAGATGCGCTTCCAGATAATATTGTAGATTTTACCAGCAATAATATGCCTATCGGTACCGCTACCGGCACCGATCCCTATTCCATATCCAACATAAATCGTTTTCGACGAATTATCGGAGAGACCTTCCGTGTTCCGATCTCCACCAGCAATGCGAACAAAGTGTACGGCGGAACCTATATGCTCCGCTTTGGGCCGGTTGCCAACCAGTTCGATGTAACTAGAAATACGGACAAAATCGCAGTTTACGGCGCTCCGATGGAACGCATTGAGATGAGTTCGACTCCGACGCCAAGCAACCCTGATCCGCGTCCGGTGCTTAAAAATGGTTCTCAGTATGGAATCGATTACGATAATGCAAGAATCGCATTTTATCCGAGACGTGCCAAAGACCCGAATAACCCGGCAACCAGATTTTTCCGCATAGCTTACGACTACTATTCGCCAGGTGTTGTATCCGGCAGTGGAATAATTTCAATAAACTCAGCGACAGGAAGCCAGAACAGTATCGCGGTCGTGGATGATACCACCACGCCGGCAGATCAGGATTTAACTCCCGTATGGCAGCCGATTTTTGATAATATCAATAATCCGCAGCCAACCAGTTTTAAGGGTTTTAAACGAAACAGTGAAGATGTAAGTCGGCAGTTCCAGCTCAAAACTATTACGCCTATCGATCAGATGACCGGCTCTTATACTTTTCCTGATGACGACCCATACAGCTATGTATGGATGAGCAGCCAGCAGCCGAATAATGCGAATGCTGGAGTACTCGTATTTAACCCGACTGGGCATAATGAGTACGTTACCAATTCGACAGGTACGCATCCACTGATGGCTCGCGTAGACTACTCGACCTTTGATAATCATATTATCCGTGATGAACGGAGTGTTCCGAATCAGGCTCCCTACAATATAAGGCTTTCAGTGCCGCAGGTGTTGACTAATGGAGATTCCCTGAACGATAACTCGACCTACACTGGAATGTTCGCTGATCCTGCTAAGACAGATACACCCGATGTACTCATCTATAACGCGAACAACGGCCAGGAAATTAGTAGAATTTCCAAGGGAGTAGTTACCGGCCTGGGTATGTCTCTCAATGCAAAAGACGGAATTATTAAATTTGATCCGGATGCAGTCGCGTCAAAAGGGCTTCAGTCCGCGTCATTAAGAATATACTACCGTGCACAAAACGAGTGGGGTATGCAGATTCTCAAAGCCAATGCCCATTACAATCAAACCGATGCGCCTGTGAACGTCGATTATAAGAGCTACTATGTAGGCCAATCTGCGGTCGATGGCAGTAATGTTCCTATTGGGGATAAAACTAAAATCTACTTTCCTCTTTGTGAGGCTGGTAAATCTGTGGTAGTAGGAGAATACTGGATTAACACAGGCGGTGGTGCTCCTGTGCGTTATTCGGGCGAGTTGTTTAAGATCAATGATAATCCTGCCGAATTTCAGACATTGTCTGGCGGCGGCCAGTTTACCTGGATTGACGTGAGCCAGCTGCATGCCAATGCAGTATCATTTGCTCTCGATCCACCTTCCGGGCGGACAGTAAATAATATTCAAGGCGGTTCCGTGAAAGCGCGTGCTATATGGCGCAGTGGGGACCATTGGAATAAAATCGATAATGAAACTTATATCCCTATTGTAAACAGCAGATAGTTTTGTTAAACGTCCAATAAGCTAGTTTAACATAGAGTGATTACAGATACTTTGAATCAAGATAAGGCAGAATCAGCCATGATAAAACTATATAGCGACGACGAAGAAAAAAGATATCTGATCAGGTCCCGCAGCCTGATTTCACATAGTGCATTTACACTTATCGAACTGCTTGTAGTAATCGCGCTGACATCTATTTTATTAACGCTGATTTTCAAGCCGCTCGTTCAGAGCTTCAATCTAACACGCAAATCTGGTACGCAGATCGAGACTCAGACCAAAGCCCGCGAACTTATGCGGGAGGTTTCGGATGAACTTTCGAACTCTGTATATGTGTTCGACAACGCACAGTCGCCCCTCAATCTATGGTTCAATGATGAGACGGGCGCGCCCATCCTGATGCCGACTTTCTTTACTATGGTGGAATACGTTGCCCCGGCGCGTCAGCTCGATCAGACGCCAGGCGCAACCCCTATCGATCCTACCACCGGTAAACCTATCTATAATGGTATTGGATCAAACCTCAGCGGTTACGCTTTTCCGCTTGCTCCCGGGCTGACACTTAACCGCATCTGGGTGGGCCTGGTCAATAATTCAAGCACCTCCGACACACATGCAGTCGATCCCAATGTACCGGGTGATGCTGCTCAGAATGGAATGCCTGCCAAGCCGTACGGAAATCAATGGTCTGATCCGTCTATAGGGACGGACAAAGATAACCGTTATACATTGTATAAGGCGGAAGTGCTCACTTTCATTCCTGACCCAACGAGTAACGCTGCCAAGCGTGCCTATATTCCAAATTTAAAGCTGTTTCATACCGACAGCGCAGGGGATAAAACGGGCAAGATTATTCTTGATGATCCTAACTTTTTCTACGACAATACATTGGCTGGTGGAAAAGAGGCGACCGCAGGCAGCCCGGATAAATGGAAAGTGGATGGCTGGAAAGATCTGAATGGAGATGGCAAAGTCCAGATTTCAGAAAACTGGCAGGCAGTCGCTTCCTCACTCATGCCGGTTAACACGGTCGACATGATCGCGCTCCAGCGCAATGATGACGACAGTATTAAATTCGATACTTATGCCGATACCGCGAATACTAAGCAGTATCTGCACCCAAGACCGGAAGTTCGACCGCTGGCGACATTCGCACCGGCTTTTGTCCAAAACGACCCTGCATCTCCGACCCTGTTAACCGACAGCGGCAACGAGTCTCCAACTACAGCGTCGCCGACTTTCCTATCGCAGTATACCCATTGGGAGCTTCCTTATCGGGTTTCCGTATACCGCTCGCCAGCTCCGGGCAGTGACCCAATGAACCAGTCGCCAATGGACTTTTATCAGTATGAAGTTCGGGACATCGCCAATAATCCCGTTAATCAGAAAGTACTGCATTATCAGGCAGTTCCCGGGCAGGATCCTACTCCTGTCGCAGGAGACACCGGTGATGTTGGGCCGCATCTGGTGAACGGAGTGTTTGACCCTGCAAATCTGAACAGCATAAAATTCGCTTTTACAGTAGATCCGCAGCGCGGTTCCGTAAATTTTGCCTTTCCGTCATCGGTGCTGATACACGATGCGGCCAATCGTCCGCTTGCGGCTTTTTACAGCCCTGCCGATATCAATGCTAATTTGACCAGTGCTTATGACAAACGATATTTAGACCTGCGGGCTGCTCTTCCCACAAGCCAATGGGCCGGACAGCAGCTGAATCCTGGCGGGCTGATTTCTCCGCTGGATACTGGGACAAACTGGTATTCCTATGTCCGCATAGTACCGGGTTCGGAAAAAATCTACGGACCGGATCAGCGTGCGGGACTGCACTACGGCCAGAGGATCTTGTACACGCGCATCGCTTCTAATTCAGGCGATATTGTAGGCCCGAATCAATATAAATTTAACTATGAAGATGTCGGAAATATTGGCGCTTCGTCTGACCCGCGCCTGCATCTCGGCTACGTCGAATTCAACAGTATCCCGGATACTTCGGATACGTCTAACCCTGCCAATCCCCCCCAGCCAAACTCAGCGTTCGGAGGCCCGAATAGCCTACCTATGTTTCGGGCAGATGCCAACGGTATTGTGGACGGCACACTTCCTGCTGCGCCGGTTGAAATTACGTATAGTTTCCAGATGAACCGGCCGAATGATGTAGTTAAAGTAGACTATTTGACCAGGGAACTGATGAGTTTCTCGCTGGAAGCACGCCTCTATGATCCGGCTACCAGCACCCCCCAATCGACTTCGCTCACGCAGAAAATCAAGGTTCGGAACCTTCAGCACTAATTCATCTTCTAACTGTGTGATGTCAGTTCACTTCCGAACCTTGCAGGAGCATTGAACCTATGAACGAATATATCTCGCAATCACGCCCTCTTAAAATATACAGGCGCAGTCATCGCGGACAAACTCTTATCGTGGCCATAGCAGTACTTTTTGTACTGCTATTTATTGGCGGGATATTCGTAGCGCAGATTGCCCGGAACCTCGTCGCTGCCGGAAGAAGCAAAGATTCACAAACGGCGCAGTCCCTCGCGGATTTAGGAATTAAATATTGTGAATCGCAGCTGGAAAGCACGAAAGATGGAGCCGACTGGCGTCCCTCGCCCACGCCGCCTGTGGTGATTCCGGGATACAGTCCAGTAGGGGCTTCAGATCCAGACTACTACTGGCTGCACGACCTTCATTTTTCAAGAATACTGGTCACCGGAGGCCGAAGTCTGGTTCATGTTTCCTACGATCCCCATGTAGATGATCCTAAGAGCCAGTTGATTAAAATAGAATCGGTTGGCAGGACAGGCGATCTCGGAAATGGAACCGACCCTACCATTTTTGTGCAAAATGGCCCATCTCCACGTTTACGCAGTGAAAAGATTGGCTACAAAGAAATCGGAACCGAGTGGGCGCGCTGGGTAACGAATAAAGATCATCGAGCAACAACGAACTTTCTGGGTGTTTCATCCAGTGAGCATGAGCTGGCTATGGTGCTTGGTGACCCGGATATCGCTTTGAATACCGATGCCAATGGCCTGCCAACCGGTATTTCACAAAATCAGATACTATTCGGATATCCTATGCGCTACAACAGCGGCCTGGAAATTGGGGGCGACGTTTTACTCTATGAAAGTCCTCGCGGCTCTGGTTTCAATGCGATGTCAGAAAATTTGCTGGTTGCAGGCCCGATTACGCTGGCTCCCACCAGAGGCACGCTGCAAGCTCCTGTAAATCAGGTTGCCGTCAATCAGCCTATCGATGTCGCGCTTGGAAATGCTGGAATAGTGTTTCCTACAGACAGCCCGAATTTTGATACACTCGCCGGAATAGTGAGAGATAACTCCACGGCGCCAGATTCGAACGGAAGAACCAGAAGTGTCTCTTATCAAGACCCGCCTAACATCGATACTCCTGCCGACGGCACCGGTGTAAGTCGATATCGAGCAATGACCCGTGATGACGGAAAATTCATTACACCAACTTATAATAATGGACAGGGTGGATGGGGCACGGGCGGTATCTATGTTGGCAACTTTGATGACCTGCAGCCGGAGACTTCCGCAACAGGCCTGAGCGGTGGATACTCACTGCGCGCCGATTGGCTGAATCCCAGAGGCGGATTTGCACAGGGATATTGGAAAGGACCGTTCTATATACCGCCTGGTGCACTCGTCGAGCTGCTCGGAGACCATATCAAGATTACTCGGGATGATGATAATGTCTTTACCTATCCTGATGGAAGCCCGGTCACAGCACAAGGCGGCAAGGTGATCGACATTCCTCTTTCCGATTGGGCACGCACACACTACACTATTGGCGGAAATGTATTTCCCGTTGCGCCGCTGGATCATGCAGGCGACTTCGCACAAAATGATCCCAACGCTCCGGCTGGATACGTCAATCCATTTTCTGATCCGAACTCGTATGGTGTCAATCTCGTGCTGATGCTCGAAGGCAATGTACGCATTAAAGGTTCGTTTGGGGCAACAACCGATCCAGCTATCGCTTCGGAAGATGATACGCATCACAAACTTGGTCGCGTTCACCTGACTGTGGTTAGCGGTGGAACTGCTTATGTGGAAGGCAGTCTGGTCAAAGGCGATGGCGCTCTCAGCGCCGGTGGAACCAGTATTGTGAAAGAGCGGGCTTCGAGTTGTGCCATATTGGCGAAAGACTACGTCTGTATCAATACGACTATGTTCATGTCGCCACAGAACCAGTCGAATACCTGGAGCCGGGTTACACCGGATCTGGATGCATTCAATACTGAAATCGGTCTGACACGCCCGAACTACGATACCAGTTTTAGTTTTGGAGTGGATCCGTCAACGGACTACCAGACAGCAGGAATTTCTAGTCCGCTCTATCTCATGCTGCGGCATGCCGCGCTCGAACCAGGGCCAACCTTCATAAATCTGATGATCAACCCGGCTTTCCCGCCCAACAATCCGGTACGGCCGCTGGATACACTGTATAACTTTACAACCGGCGTCGCTTACCCGCTCGGATTTAATACTAACCTGCTAAATCCGGTTGGAATTACACCATTGTTCGAGCAGAAAGCTTTCCCGCTCGATATTGGAAATGGACAGTATGTAATTAATCCGACACCAGGATATGATAATCTGCTTCGATTTTTGATCGATCAGTCTGGCGCATCCGGAATCCAGAGTTCAGGCGGCAGCACGGACTACATGCTCGGAGGAGCGATGGTTGTGCCGATGGATGTGCGTATCGAAGCGATGCTTTATGCGCAGGAAAAATCTTTCTTCGTCATTCCCGGCTATCCCATGAATCCAGACCCGCTGGATACCAGAATACTATATACAACACGCGGAAATGTGCGCAGATCTTATACCCAATCTGATTCACAATTTGACCGCCAGATGAAAGACCTGTATCCATTTTACAACGAACCATCGGATGTACGAATAACTATATTTGGATCGATCATGGAGAACTACAGCGCCTCTGCAAGTGATCAGTCCCTTTGGATGGCTCGCTGGGGATCCGTTCCTTCACTCTACGGGTCAAGCGGCATTCCCATACCAGATTCACATCTTATGGGGCACGATCCGG
>JBBRDM010000078.1:0-22571 GCA_038203935.1 Chthonomonadales bacterium | reverse complement strand
AATCTTCGGGCTAATAAACTCCGCTCCGGCTTAACCATGCTTGGTATTATCATTGGAGTCAGTGCGGTAATCATGATGGTGGCTATTCTGCAGGGAGCATCCGCACGAATTACGAATGAATTCAAAAAGCTTGGTTCTGATTTAATCATTGTGGTTTACTCGCCAACAGAAGATGAGAAAAAGATAATTACGCATCATATCGATGGCTTAAAGATGGATGATGTTGAGGCTATACGTAAAAAATGCAGCCTGCTTAAAGCGCTTTCTCCGGAGCTTCCACTCGGTAGTGCGAGAGCAAAACACGCTGGCGAAGATACTGATGTTACCGCAAATGGGGTGGTGCCAGGCTATGACAAAATGCGCAATATTCAGCTAAGCGAAGGCCGTTTTGTCTCAGAAGACGATCTGAATAACTGGGCTAAAATCTGCATCATTGGAGTCAAGGTAAAAGAGGAACTTTTTCACCATGAAGATCCCATTGGTAAAAGTGTCGAGATAAATGGTCTCAGCCTTACAGTCGTGGGTGTGCTGACTGAAAAGGGGCGAACATTTGAAGGCGATGCCGATAAAAATGTTTTCATTCCTCTCTCAACCGTTCAGAAACGCATGCTCGGAAGTGACATGGCAGGCGTACTCTACGCGCAGCCAATCGATCTGGAGCATATGAATGAAGCTAAAGATCAGGTCTGGCATGTTCTGATGGAACGCTACAAGAATCTGCCTGGCTGGAAAGTCGACAGTTTCGACAATATGCTGAACAGCATCAACCAGATTCTGGCGATTTTTACTCTTGTGATGGGTTCCATTGCTGGTCTGGCACTGCTTGTCGGCGGCATCGGCATCATGAATATAATGCTCGTAACAGTGACGGAACGCACTCGTGAAATCGGCATTCGGAAAGCAATCGGGGCCAAACGGAAAGATATTCTGATCCAGTTTTTAATAGAATCAGCAACTATTTCAGGTGTAGGAGGCCTTACTGGAGTCGCAGTCGGAACTGGCTCTGCCTATTTGATTCATTATATCACCACGTTTATTCCTTCTATGGTTGATAAACAGACTGGTCAGAAAGGGATGGCTGTTTTCGTCCCTATTCCGGTAGTTATCGGTTCATTCCTATTCTCAGCAGGGATAGGAATTTTCTTCGGCATATATCCCGCAATACGCGCTTCACGACTTAATCCTATCGAAGCACTCAGGCACGAATAATCTTATCATTACCCTTCGACATGTTTCAAACCATGCAGTCTATAAAGTCGATTGCATCAGAGAAATGGATACTGGCCAGGCGTAATAGGTACTAAAACTAGATTATTTCGCAGCAAATTATTCAAGGAATTAATAATATGCAAAGTGATTCAACTGGTATCGGGGGGATGCCCCTGCTTCCTCCGCCAGGGCTTGAAAGCAGATCCATTTCGATGGAGAACATAAACGGCAATAGAGGAGCCGGAGGTTCGACTGCAGGAGGTCGCAAAGGTTCTCCTTCGATATCTCCTTTTGCGAATGGAAGTACAATAGTTCTGGCAGACATTCGAGGACCGGGATGCATTCGGCATATATGGATAACAACACCCCCCGGCAATCCAATTCAGGACAGGAATATTATAATACGCTGCTACTGGGATGACCAGACAGTTCCCAGTGTCGAATGCCCGCTGGGAGATTTCTTTGGTGCAGCACATGGCCGGCGGCCCGATTTCAGTTCAGCGTTATGCGCAATGCCTGAAGGAAGAGGGCTGAGCTGCTATTATTCCATGCCTTTTAAAAAAAGCTGCCGAATAGAGCTTGAGAATGATAGCGGGCAGACAGTGGAACATCTATTTTTTTCAGTAGACTATACGGTCGGTGATCGATACGAGGGTGATCCTGGCTATTTCCACGCACAATTTCGGCGACAAAATCCTACGGTATTAAAATCAGACTACATTATTTTGGATGGGGTCGAAGGCAGAGGAAGATTTCTGGGATGTGTCGTTGGGCTGCGAACCCTGGATTCGCACTGGTGGGGCGAGGGCGAATTAAAATTTTATCTGGATGGCGATCAGGATTTGCCGACAATTTGTGGCACTGGAAGTGAAGATTATGTATGTTCCGCATGGGGCTTGGGCAGGCACGCACTTCCCTACCATGGCTGCCCTGTCTACATATCTGGAGGGAAGGACGATCTTAATTCACTGATCAGTTATTACCGATGGCACATACTCGATCCAATTTACTTTCACAAAGATATTAAAATAGCGGTTCAACAGATAGGCGGGGCGGGAGTCGAATCGGTTCGCAGCCGAATTGAAAGTGGGGAGTTAGAAGTTCCTGCACCAATTCAGCCTGGCCAGTCCTTTACACTGTTTGAAAGGGTTGATGACTACTGTTCTACCGCATTCTGGTATCAAACACTTCCAACTGGGAGATTTCCTGATCTCCCTGATCGATTTGAGAGATCGGCCGGGCTGGAGTTGAGAGAGAGCGAAATCAAATGAAACTGCCTTATTAATTATTAAGTCAGTGACTCTAAAGGGCCACTGACTTAATAATTAATATATAGCAATTAGAAAGCAGACTCACTGAGCGATCTGACTTTCAGCGTGCGAGTAAGTACTTACTGTTTAGTCAGACTTTGAGTGGCCTGAGCCGTGGTTAGACCGCTCAATCGTGATTTCAAAAACTGCACTGCTTTCTGCAGCTGAAGATCATTCACTTTGTCCTTGAAATCTTCTACTTTCCATTTAGGATTCTGCTTGATCTCAATATCAGGTACGATGCCGCCAGTACCAGGTATGCGCGCACCATCTTCGTCATGCTCGAAGTTGATATCTTTATGCTTAGGCGGAAAGTAGAGTGCTGTTGTCAGCCTAAGCGCCGATCCATCATCGAGCGGAAATAGCGTCTGCACTTTCCCTTTACCAAATGTACGCTCCCCTATTAACGTGCCAACTCCATAGTCCTTGATAGCTCCAGATACAATCTCCGAAGCGGAAGCGCTGCCATCGTTCACCAGAACTACTAGCGGTATGGACGGATGGGACGGCATATCCATCAGAGTCCGCACCTGCTCCTGCCCGCTGCCCTCGTGTATGAATACGACCACATTATTGAGTGTTTCATTCTGATCTTTAGGAATAAACATACTGGCGACCTGAATTGCTACCTCAAGGAGGCCGCCCGGATTATAGCGAAGATCCAGCACCAGACCCTTCATATTTTGCTTTGCAAGATCGTCATAGGCATGCTGCAGTTGATCGACACTCTTCTCATTAAATTCTTTGAGAACGATATGCCCTATTTTACTTTGCTTATCTTCCATCCAATGCTGAACAACCGCCGGCTCGACAAGTGCACGGGTTATCGAGAAACTCATCTCTTTTTTGCCGCGCAGTATTCCAACCAATACTTTTGTGCCGCGCTTCCCTTTAATAAGATGCACGACATCATTGATATCTTTTCCCTTAATCGACTGCCCATCCACTTTCACAACAACATCCTCTGCGAGCAGGCCAGCTTTTTCCGCAGGGCCGCCTTCGATAGGACGCGCTATTTTGGTGAATGCTCCCGCCTGTTCCAGCAGTGCGCCGATGCCTTCAAAATCACCGCGTGTGGTTGCATGAAACTGTGACCATTCATCGGGATCGAGGAAGCTGGTAAACTGATCGCGCAGGCTTGCGAGCAGACCGCGAATGCTCTCATAGGTGAGGGTGCGCTCTTTTTTTACATCTATCGGAGCGCCATAGTACTCTTTTTTGAGCAGCAGCAGTGCAGATTTATAGTCCGAAACAGGATCGTCCGAATCACTGGTAGGAGAGGTCGCACCGCTTCCACTATCCTGAGATGAAGAGCTTAGGATCTTTTCCAGTTTCGTAAGCTGCGCATCTGTAAGCTGAATCGGATGTGAGACAGGGTGGGTATGAATAGGCCACAGCACACCGCTCCCATAGCCAACCAGAACCGACATGAATACCATGCCAAAAATTACAGGCAAAATCAGCATCCGAGATCGTATGGTTCGAACTAATTCATGGTTATCTGTCATTAAAAGCCTATCCCTTAACTCGTTGAGTGATTGTTGCGATGTTCAGTGCTACGCGCCTAAAACCGAGAGTGCCTTTTGGACTGCGAGTTCACCCTGTCCGTCTGGCACCAGCATATCAGGCTGTAAACCTTTATCAAGGTCCACGCCAGCATTCGTAAACAGCTTAGCATGGGCCATTTCAATTCCCGATCCATTTTTCAAAAGAGAGAACAACTGCAGAATGGAATCACCGAAAGAGTGTGTACCTACAATTTTCGCTTTACTCACATCATGCAGCGCTGAAGCCACCAGCTCAGATATATTCGCTGTGCCGTGGTCTACCAATACCACTAATGGAAGATTGACCGCACCTTTTGCAGACTTTACAACCAACGGCTCTTTCACATTGGGACGATGCTCTATCGTTCCGATATTACCGCCTTTGCTAAGAGCTGCAACCAGTTTGAGCGCAGAACTGTATCCATCCACACCCAATGTCGGGTCAGCACGTTCTCCACCTGGATTTGACCTAAGATCGACTATTATTCCTTTTAATCCAGAAGGCAGTTTTTCGAGGGCCTGCTGGAACTCCTCGGTTGCCTGAGGATTAAACTGCCTGATCTTTAGCAGACCCACATTATTTACGACATGAAAATCGACGGGGTCAACCACGGTATCGGCGGTGGTAATGGCTGCTTTTATTGGGGCAGCCTGACCGACTCGTTCAATAGTTAGATTAACTACTTTACCAGAGCCGGAGATAAGATACGGAAGCGCTTTTGAGAGTGTATAACCCTTTACAAATTTTTGCTGCAGTTTATTAAATTCAGTGTTGAGTTCCGCATCAGGCAGATGCTGTTTTTCCAATTTGATCAGGTCGATTCGCGGAGAGTAGGCTATAATCCAATGACCGTTCACTTCTGTAATGCGGTCTCCAGACTTGAGGCCCGCTTTTTCCGCAGGGCTCGCAGGCATCACATCGAGAATGGTGAGTTGATGATACTCAACATCCTCTTTCATAGTTTTAACAACTACTAACCTGGCCCCAATTCCTTCAAATTGGCCTTTAAGTGCGCCCTGTACCGATTTGCATAGTCCAGGCTCCAGGAAATTCGTTTTTAAATCGCCGAGTGAAGCAAAGAGCCTGCCAAGAGCGCCGTCACTGAGTTTTTGATTGCTGTCTGAATTAGCCGCGACGTATTCGCGCTGGACATGCTCCAGAACGACTTCGAATACCTCATCCGGTGGAATTTTAGAAGCGGTATCTCGTGTTATAGAGGGGTCAGCTTCGCCAGCTGGCCCGCCATTACTCGCGGTAAGCATTCTTGAAAGATCTCTGAGTCCATGCCGCTGAAAAGGAGCAGCAGACCCCAATGATCTGCCCCAAACATATCCCCCTGTCATTGCAGCAATACAGATCACTAAAATCAAAAACCGCTTGAACGATCTATCCAACATGTTGCCTCCAAAACCTTGAAACGCCGGGGTACTTATGCATTCAATAATACGAATTCAGATCAAAATGGTGACGAACACACTAAAATTATAGTGCCAGGACTTAAAGCATTATACTAGCAGTACGCTTCTATGTCAATAAATGTTGATAACCTCAGAAGCATATAAAATTATATCGGTAAATTGCAACTTATTCACGAGTTTAAGAGCAATAACTTTTTAACGATTCTAAGTAACGATAAGTTCCTAATTTCGCTACGCCGGAAGCGGCTTGCCTTTTGTCTCTGGAGCAATAATCAGCCCAAATAGGCCTAATACATAGACACTGGCTACGATACTCGTAGCCATGCGAAAACCGAAGCCGGGCCGTAATGGATCTTCATAGTGCAGGGCAAGCCTGCCCAGGGCATAAGGAGCGAAAGCGGCGAGGATTCGAGCGCAGTTATAACAAAACCCACATCCTGTAGCCCTTAGCCGAGTCGGATATAACTCCGGAAAGTAGATAGTGTAGGCAGAAAATGGGCCCAGAAGACAGAAACCTAAAATCGGAGCCCACATCAATAACGATGTAAAGCTATTTGCCGTCCAAAACATTCCCTGAATGGCTCCATAGGAAAGAAAAAAGAAAATAAGCAGCGCTGTACGCCGATTTGTGCGCTCAGAAAATTGCGCATAGGCGATCATTCCAAAAAACGAACCTACCTGCTGAACCATAAAGACGCAGCTTTTATACTGAAGCAGCATTTTAGAGCTTAAATGCAGCGGCTTAAGCGCTACGTTTGTGAGCTCAGGAGTCCAGAAGCCCACCCCCCACAAACCGCCGACTCCCGCAGCAGCCAGCAGCACTCCAGCAATCGTATTGCGACGTAAAACAGGATCTGTAAACAGATTGGTGATGGATCCTAAAGCAGCTTGATTCGAGCTGCCTTCGTTACTTTCTTTCGCGCTTGTCCAGAGGTCAGGCTCACGCACACTTCGCCGAATCACAACTACGAGCAGCGCAGGAACAGCGCCTATAAAGAAAGCATAACGCCAGGTTTCCTGCGGAAGATTCACACTGCTAAGAATCAGCGTAACAAGGGCTGCCATGATATTTCCGACTGCTGACAGTGCCTGAAGAGTACCCAGAGCCATTGCTCGTGATCTTTGAGGGAACACTTCGGCAACCAGTGAAGCGCCTGCTGCCCACTCTCCGCCAACACCCAGAGCAGTTAGAAATCTAAAAAGGCCGAATGTCCAGAGCGTATGCGTCAGCCCGCTAAAGCCAGTAAAGACGGCATAGATCAGGATCGTAATCATCATAGTCCTGGTCCGGCCCAACCGGTCACCAAGCACTCCAAATATAAATCCGCCCGCCGCCCAGCCCAGCAAAAATAGAGAGGTCATCCATCCGCTGGCGGTAGTCACGGCCACTTTCTGATAGGAGGTCAGCAAATCAGGTGAAACCCCATGATACAGAAGGCTGGCTACAGCAGGCTGACGAACAAGAGTAAAAATATTCTGATCCATTGCATCGAACAGCCACCCTAAAGCAGCAATGCCGAGCACCAGAAAATGATATTTACTCAGACCTTGATACCATTTCAATTTTTGATCTAGATGACGGCTATCACTCATGCCGGATCTTTTCCTTCTTGAACCAGCCTTTTGGAATACCCACGGCCAGTGATACGTGAAAACAGTCCTGGAACTATAACTTCCGCAATGAAAGCGAGATGCAGCGGTACGAACGGGAGCACCTCTGCCCGCAAGGTCGGATGTGCAGTACAGTTAACAATGCAGTCAGCCACTTTTTCAGTCGTTATAACAAGACCGCCAGGTCGATATTTCTCACCTTTTAAATTATCAAAAAATTTCGTTCGTACTGATATCGGCAGCACTTCCGTTACGTGGATTCCATAGGGACGGGCTTCAATGCGCAGTGATTGAGTGAATGTGTGCACCGCTCCCTTCGTAGCGGAATAGGCGCTCACCCCGGGAAGACCAATTCGCGCAGCGCCGGAAGAAACATTTATGATATGCCCCCTATTTCTTAACGACATAGCTGCAAATGCCTGGGTAGAAAGGCTGATCAAAGAAAAGAGATTTACTTCGAACAAAAATCTGAGATCTTTTTCCTTTGTTTCAATGATGGAAGCGCCCAGTCCGACTCCCGCGTTATTTACCAGCACATCGATGGGACCATGCTGCTGCTCCAGTGTGCTGATTAAACCATCCACCATTTCTCGTTTTGATAGATCCACGTGGGCAATAACCGCTTTGCCGCCAGAGGAAATTATATCCTCAGAGACCTTTTTTAAACCATCCCCATACTCGGAGAGCAGAATCACTTCAGCACCTTTTTTTGCAAACTGCTTCGATGTTATTTCACCGATGCCAGACGATGCTCCGGTAATCAATACTCGCCTGCCAGAAAGATCCATGCTATCTCCATCTTAAAACATTGTAAAATTTGAATCAACACCAGAATAATCGAAACCTGCCATAATTTTAATTCGTAAAACAGACAGTAAATAAAAAATCCGACCCTTTCAGAGTGGCCGGACTGAATTATCGCTAAGGAGAACAATCATGAAAAATGTACTTTATCTCGTTCTGGCGTTGATAGTTGCCAGTATTTTATGGGGAGTGATTAAAAGTCTGGTCTTCGGATTAGTAGGACTGGCGTTCCATCTGGCTATGTTTGGCTTGTTTTGCTATCTGGTATATTCGATCTTTACCGCAATGACACGGCAAAAAATGTAGACCCCATTCCGCTTTAGATCAAGTAGACCGGCCATTTATATTGGGTGCTGGAATCCTGTTTTTGAAGTAAAGGGGCGTTGTCGATAGTGTCGATTCCAGCACAATACCCTATATCTTCGCCAAATCCTCTGTCAGCCAGGGTGACCGCATGATTTCCTTCGATGAGACTTCTCAGCAAGTTGGAATCAGCCTGCCACAATCGCCTCGCCGCGATGGAAGCATCGTCCTGTTCCGGCATCTCCCATGCTCCCGCAAACCCGGTGATGGCCTCCACATACAAGCCTGCGATAACCGAATCTTCCAGCGTAAAATGTCCATCTGTCCCCGAGCATACGAGTACGATATCACATTGATTTTCACGTGCTAAATTCCAGGCTGCCTTCGCAACCGACATTCGATTCACAGCTGCCCCAAGCAGAACGGATCGCGCAGCAGCGACTTGCTGCACCGCTTTTGTTCCATTTGTGGTGGAGATAACGACTGGCTTGCCTGAGTAATCGAGCGAGGATAACTCCACCGGTGAATTGCCATAATCAAATCCGGGAGCTTTCCAACCGCCTGTTTCCCCGCACAGGAGATATCCCTTCGAGCGAGCATAATCCAGTGCAGCGGTGTGATCTCCAGCAGCATATACCTGAGGGCATCCCTGGGCAAAGAGCGTAGAAACTACAGTGGTTGCGCGCAGAACATCTATCACTACACAGATGCTGTTTGAAATGTCGCCTGCCATTTCAGGAAGCAAAGCCGTTCTAATCTGCATCTCTCTCCAGCAAAATCAGTGTGAATTTTCGAGCCGTTTGAGTTCACGTATAAAAATTGGGATGCTATTTTTATCCCAAACCCAAATCTTTATTGTCTTCGCTGTACCCCTGCAGCCAACAACTGCTTCCATCATAATGGCCGCTGTCTGCTCTGCAGCTTCGCGCCGAACTTCATCGGTGATCCAGTTGGGCTGTTGAATCAAATTATCAGTAAAATCCGGTAAGATGATCGAATTCCCGCCATATTGGCAGATCAGCTCGGCGGCTTTTCGTACTGCCTGCCTGATGATGCCAGGATTAGTGCGCTTCTGTTTATCGTAGATTACTGCGAGCGCAGTCTTCTTAAATCGATATTTACCACCCGTACCAATAAATGCTTCGCCGGGTTCCATGGGAGCGGCGTGGTTCGCCTCGTACTGTATTTGTGAGGCGGTGTAATCACGCGCAACTTTTGCAGCGCCAGAATTCATTTTTAAGTCGGTGCCTACAGGTACTATAATTCCATCTGCACGCAGCAGCATAGGCAGTTTTCTATGGGAACTCCAAAGTTCTACGCGAGTTCCCTGCATATTGATTGCATATACTGGGCGTGTTACCCAGGGATAATCATTTTCAAAAAGCCGTTTCAGATATCTTTTCATCGCTGCTTCCAGCGAGCTTCGATTTAGTTTTTCAGAGAGAGTAGGTGCATGCGATTGCGTTGTCAGTTCGCTCGATTCAACAGCTGCCATGTTTCAAAAACTCCTAATTCAACTTTACTGTTCTCTAAAGCGTTTCAGAGAACAATTTTATTCCCAGGACAGATTTACTACCGGCTGCAGATCCGGATTGTCACTTGCAGCGCGTCCAGTTTTTGCTAGATCGTACCACAGACCATCTATCTTAACACGTACTATATCGGCGGTAAAATCGTTATTCGTTCCGTGCTCTGTACAGTTGGAGAAGAGCGATGACCCCACACCATATACATCTACGGGCACACCCATTGCTTCAAACTTTTTTATTCTCGCAGGATTAAAACCACCAGTTACGGTAATTTTCACATTCTTACACCACTGCCGCGCCGGTTCTATCCATTCCGATGGAAGCTGCCATTCTTTATATACATGATCAATTGCTTCTCTTAACTGAAAACATAGTCTTGGATTAACTCCGTTATCGAGCGATGGATCACCGAGCGGAACGATACTCAAATCGCGCATTGAACCGCCTGTGTCCGGACGAACGCCATAAAGAATATATTTTTTGGCTTCCGCTTCGTTTCCTGAGATCATCAAGTCGCGATATTTGCGGAACATTCTTTCCATAACCTGCAGGGAAGTACCTATACAATCGTTATAAAAATCTACCAGGGCGATACGCGGCACTTCCGCAGATAGCGTGGAAGCGAAAGCAAGCATTGTTTCGGCAGTGTCGCCCAGAAAACAGGCAATGGCAGCATGCGCTACCGTTCCACCACCCGCTCCACCCCACCAGTCCCCCTGCTCATCCGTGGACACATGAGAGTGTGCGCTTCGCCCCGTCCGTGCATTGAAAGCCTGAACCCCAATATGATAGGCGAAGCCATCGGAGGCCTGCACTTCATGCGCATCAAAGCGAGCGGGGAAGAACAATACGTCTTTTCCTCTCGCCGCATCAAGCACATAATAAACGTTTGTCGCAATGCGCGTTCCGCGAGTAAGTGCGCCGAGAGTTGGGGTTTCCAGCATCGCAAAATCACGATATTTCCCACGCACTCTCAAGACAGGCGTAACTTTTGCTGCATCTCCCCCGTAAACAGCAAAGGCGCCATCATGCACTGCCCATACTTCCGTCTGATCGAAAGTGTCTACCCATTCACCATCATCAGCAAAATATCCGGTGCATGTCTGGAGCATTGCCAGCGCCTTATCTACGCCCACAACGACGGAGAAAGGCTTTCGGCGGGTAAACCACTGCATCTCAACTTCAATATCCCCGATGGAAATATTCGCTAAATCAACGCCGATATCAGAAAGATCAGGGGAGGTGCCTCCGAAACGATATCCCTGGCGGGCGAGATTCGCAAGCACGGAAACAATGTTGTTAAAATACTTATCGGAATACCAGCCCTGCCGCATTCGATGAATGTCGAGCTTAAATGTGTTGATTGGCAGCCGCGTTCCATCGAAAACACTCATCGCAGCTCCTTGGATACGAGATCGATAGTCGATTATAGCATAATCGCTCTGAAATCCTGCTAAAAATCATGAGTGGTCAGGTACCGTACAGCCTGTCTCCAAAATCACCAAGTCCTGGCATAATATATTTTTTGTGATTCAATTCACGATCCAGCGAAGCGCATATAATTTCGAGTTCAGGAAACTCTGCCGTTAAATGGTTCACTCCTTCCGGCGCTGCCACAATACAGACCAGTTTTACCATTTTCGGTTTTTTCGCATAAATCATTTGGAGTGCATGCGCTGCAGATCCCCCTGTAGCAAGCATCGGGTCGAGCACAAACACTATTTTTTCTTCAACATCAGGCAGTTTGCTATAGTAAGGGGCAGCATTCGCAGTTAATTCATCTCTTTCCAATCCCAAATAACCAACACGGACACAGGGAAGCAGCTCTAATGCGGCATCAAGCATTCCCAGCCCAGCCCTGAGTATTGGGACTAATACAATATCATCGGAAAGCTTTTCACAAATGGTCGATTCCATGGGGGTATTGACTGTTATGCTCTCTGCAGGAAGGTTTTGGGCAGCTAATGCAACTAGAAGCTGAGATATGGATTTTGCCAGCCGCCGAAACTGCTGCGGAGGCGTTCGTTCATCACGAAGTTCAGCAAGCAGATGGCTTCCCAGTGCATTTTTCATTAAGCAAATTGGCAATTAGCGCTCCTGTTCGTTTCTGGCAGCAAGCAGCGCAGTGCGTTCTGGACCAGGCGGCTCTGTGGGATATCCATTTGCAGTGAGCAGCGCTGCAATCTCAGCCATGGTTCTTGTCGTAATATCTTCCCGTGTCGCATTTTCATCAAAATAGATGGGTTTACCAAAAATAACTCGCAGAGGAACACGTTTCAAGCGTTTCTGCTTTCTAGGAAGCATTTCAAAAGTACCTATAAGCGCCGAAGGTACGACCGGGCAATGGTATTTTTGCACCATTAACGCGAGACCGGGCTGCGCCGGGTTTAGTTTGCCATCAAATGTGCGAGTGCCCTCAGGAAAAATTCCGATTGTGTCCCCTCGCTCCAGAACTGCGAACGCCTTGCGAAGCATCCCTCGGTCAGCAGTATTTCTTCGTACAGGAAAAACTCTAATCGCTTCCAGCAGATAAGCTAATATTTTATTATCCCAAAGTTCGCTTCTCGCCACTCCCCACATCCGCCTGGTGCCGTATATTGCCGCCCATCCTAAAATAGGGTCAATATAACTGGCATGATTGGCGGCAAATACAATGCTTCCAGTGCGCGGTACATTTTCTAATCCTAAAACTTTCCATCTGCCATATACTTTGAATAGCACCCTGCAGAGCCAGGCCAGAATATGATGGACGATAAGAAGATCAAGACGCTGGCGATATTCCGATTGGATTTCAGATTTCATACGCCGGCGGCCGATTTTCGCTGATTAGCCAACTGTACAATCTCCTGAACGACCTGATCAATTTCCATTCCATCCGTATTGATTATCACTGAATCTTCGGCAGCTTTAAGCGGAGAATCTATTCTGCTGGAATCGCGTGCATCACGTTCGGTCTGTTCGAAAAGCACTTCTTCAAACTTCGGATTTAACCCTGATTTCAAAAGTTCGTCAAAACGTCTTTTTGCGCGCACTTCCGGGCTGGCTGTAAGAAAAATCTTTAAATCAGCACAGGGGAATACCACGGTTCCAATATCTCTCCCTTCCAAAAGCGCTCCGTTTGTATATTCTGCAGCCATCTTTCGCTGCATGGTTACAATCGCACGGCGAATATCGGGCAAGGCTGATATTGTCGACGTTAATTGTGAAATTTCGGGAGTCCGAATCTCCTTTGTAACATCTTCATTATTTACCAGCGTCCTCTGTTCAAACTGATCGTTCAGCATCGAGAAATTGATGGTTAATTTCGAAACTAATTCGGAGAGGGTTTCATTTTCCATCGAAGTGATGTTCGCCTTACGGGCTTTGTAAGCTACTGCCCTATACATAGCTCCCGTATCGATGTAGGTTAGTCCGACAGCGCGCGCCGCGCGCCTCGAAACACTGCTCTTACCTGCCCCAGCAGGCCCATCAATCGCAATTATGAACGCCATATACTCCCCTTCCCACCTTATTTTGATTCCACTTCAAGCTGCTAAATTCCTCTAGGAATGCTAAATTCCGAGAGTGGTAAAGCTGGTTTTGAAGGTTTTTACGAACACAAAATTGAATTTAGCAGTCATATATACAGTTCCTCGAAACAATATCCACAATTACTGGAGTAGATTTATATGCCAATTCTCACGCCTTCTGTGCGTGCAGCCAGAGTCCTGCGCCGTTTGGAAAAAACATTACAAAACTGGCAGGACGATCCAGATAGTCCCAGAACAGACGTCGACCGAATGCTGGCGATCGTTATAGATTTAAGACAATGGGTACAGGGCCACGTTATAGCCGACCTTGAAAAAGCAGAACAGATTTTGAGAGAAAAGAAAGAGCTCGACAGGCAAAATAATACTTTCTCAGACGATAGTTAGCAAATAATAAAGTATCCTGGCAGTGTCTCGCAATATGGCTGAACATCCTCCCAATTTGATTCTTTCTGTTGTCGTACCTGTATTCAATGGGGGTTCTTTCATGCCCGTTTGTCTGGCATCTATCAAGCGTTCTGTGCAGTCGCTGAAGAAAGAAGAACGCGAACAAATTGAAATAATCATATGCGACAATCATTCCGACGATGGAACATTTGAGGCTGCAAAATCTTTTGAATGTGATGCAGCCATTCGCGTAATACAGCCAGAGGAACATTTTGAAAATCGAACGTTAAACTGGCATCATGGACTTACAAATGCTCACGGCAAATGGATGATGATGATCCATTGCGATGATAGAATGGCTGAAAATGGGATTTCTAATATCCTGCAAGCACTGCGATCGATGCCGCATTCGCAAATAGTGATGATATCTGGAAGACATAGAATATTCCGAGATCAACAGCAGCACGCGAAATTGTATCCGCGTTGGACATTGCCTGCGTTAATACCGGGCGAGCAAATAAGAAGGCAGATTCTATGCAGATACTGCCCGTTTGTTCCCTTTCAGGTGATGCTAAGAAGCACGTATGAGCAGATTGGCGGACTTGACGAGAAATTTGAATTGGTACAGGATTGGGATCTTTGGATAAGGTTACTCGCTTATGGAGAGGTATACTATACAGGATCACATTTTGGGGACTGGCGGGTGCACGAAATTTCCGGCAAGTATGCGCAAATATTTGCCAGGGAACACCTGCAGCTAGTTTCTGGCATGCAATATCTGATCCCAGTTCTTAAAAGAAGACAACTGAAACTTGCGCTTCGTGAGCAGATACCCAGAGTTAAAAAATGGCTGCCGGAAGTCTTAATTGAGGATCTCATTGCCGATTTACCGAATTCTGAGATAATTCTGGAATGCTGGAAGTCCGATAATTCTATGCCAGATCGGCAATTGCTGAGAATTCGAACAGCTATCGCATTAAGATTATCACTGATTCGCCTATTGGGCAGTATTAATTTAATACATCGGAAATACACTCGAAACGGAATACATCGACATTAAGCGCCCGTCAATCAAAAACATTTTTCTATTGCTAATGGAGTGTCGATGAAAATCGATCTCGTATCTGGTCATAAAAAGAATTGGGATGCTGGCGCGTCTACAGTCTTTTTGCATCTGGAGCAATATTTATCTCAACAGGGACACGATACTACCCTTTTTCATGCAGCAGATTATGATAATAGCAAAGTCCCCCGCTCTTTAGGCAAGTATCTGAACGCTTTTGCGGTTAAAAGCAAACTTAAAGATCATATTTCCCATTCGGATGTCGTAGAAATTGCCGGCGGTCTGGGCTGGGTAATCTACAAAGAGTTTAGAAAACAGAATCCTGCGAAGAAACCTCTTTTGGTAACACGCCTGCATGGCCTGGAGTTTAAAGATGAACAGGCCCGCATTACGGAAGAGATTGCTCAGCTCGAAAAACTGCCAATCAAGTATCGTATGTTTTCGAGGCATTGGATAAACTGGCAGGAGTTCGAAAGTATAAAACAGTCTGACCTGGTGCTGTGCTATACCTCCAGAGATGCAGACGCAATTGTCACTGCTGGGTTAAAATCTGAGGATAGAGTTGCGTACATACCGGCGGGAGTGGAAGAAAGATTTTTTGGTGATTTCACGGCTTCTGCTGAGGGACTGAATTTGCTCTGGTGGGGATCGTGGGTCGATCGCAAGGGAATCTACTATTTACCGCATACTATGGAATTGGCAATGCGAGAAATGCCCGGACTGCGCCTGACATTGGGTGGGACAGGTAAGCAGCCCGATTTTCTTTTGCCGCTTTTTCCTGAATCGATACGTTCCAGAATCACGGTGCTTCCATTTGTTTCTAGAGAGGAACACATAGAGCAGCTTAGAAAAAGCGATATATTTCTTTTTCCATCGCTATCCGAAGGATATGGTTTAGCGCTGTTGGAAGCGATGGCAGCCGGCCTGCCTTGTATAACTACCCATACAGGTATTGCGTATGACCAGTTGGAACACAACTATAATGCGTCAATAATTCCAATGAGCGGCCCCACCGCTGCTTCAAAATGTATTGTAGCTTTAGCGAGAGATCAAGCACTGCGCCAAAAGCTTAGTATAAACGGGCAAAGAACAGCTAAAGAACTCACCTGGGATAAATTTGCGGCTCAGACGGCTGCGCTATATGAAAAGCATCTACAGGGTTCTTTATAAATATTTACAATCAAAATTCTAGGTTCGTTCAGGACAGAGTGATCGATACGGCTTGCATTAACTTTTAAATATGGATTCAACAAGATACAAACGTATATGGCGCCATCTGCTTCACTTTTTGACTGGTCAGATAAGCGTTCAGGGCCTAACATTTATTACTGGTTTCCTGCTGCTGCGCTGGCTGAGTGTCGAACAATACGCTCAGTTCAGCGTAGCATTTGCTTTTCAATGCACGCTCAATATGCTGATAGATGTAGGCTTTTCTAACTCTATCGTCGCTCTGGTGGGCAATCGTGGTGAAGATGGCGGCCTGGTTGGCAGCTATATACGCAGTGCGCAGTTTTACCGATTCAGAATGTTTCTGGTGATGTGCCTCGGGTCTGCAGTTGCCTTTCCACTCATGACAAAGCATCAGGCGTGGGGCTTCCAGACAAAAGCTATTCTTTTTGCCGCTATCATTCTCTCGGTATTCCTGCAGGGAAATATGATGTATGGCGCCTCACTTCTTATCAAGCGCCAGTTGAAATCTTATTACAATGCGCAGCTGTCGGCAGCTGTCGGACGCTTGATTATCTGCCTGGTGCTGCATAAAATCGGGCTGCTTTCCGGAGTTGTTGCTGTATGGGCCAGTACATTCTGGATTTTTCTCACAGGCTTTCAATACCATAAAAGCGCACAGCAATTTATTAATGAACCTGACCAGAGCGAGCCAGAACACAATCGGGAAATGCTCCAGTATGTGTATCCGCTGGTCCCAGGAATTGTTTTCACCGCATTACAGGGACAGATAAGCATTGTTTTAATCACGATTTTCGGACACACCAAAAATATTGCAGAAGTGGCTGCACTTGGACGACTCGGAGTAATTTTCAGCGTTTTTACAGCCTATTACACGGTAATCGTAGAGCCTTATATTGCCCGCGTCGACCTGAATCAGTTAAAGCTGAGATACTGCCAGATCGCGCTCACTTCATTCGGCTTTGGTACACTTTTTACTTTCCTGGCTTTTGTCTATCCCAAACTATATCTGTGGCTGTTGGGACCTAAATATCACCATCTCCAGGCAGAGATCGGATGGATCGTGCTCTATTCCTCGAGGGGATATATCGCAGGCGCATTAAGTTCGATGAATAGAGCAAGAAAATGGGTCTACTGGAGCTATACGATGATGACTATAGTAGCGGTCATCATCACTCAGATTCTATCCATTTTCCTGCTCGACATTCGGACGACACATGGAGTAATTCTATTCTCATTTTATGCCGATTTGAGTGTACTGCTGGTGCATATGGCTGCGGGAATATATGGATTATATGCAATGAAAAATACCGATAATATGGATTTGGTAGCTTCGGTTCCATTGACCACTCCGGAATAGATTCACGATGATGAGTTCCAGAGTTACAGCGGAATTATCCGCTCTGCATTCGGGGAGAATTTTATGAAGATCGCGATTGTAATGCCTTTAGGTGAGCAGCGTGGTGGTGGAGAGTTGATGCTGCTTCACTTAATACAGCAGGGACGCGACTCTGGTGTGGATTGGCTGGTTATTTTTTTAGAAGACGGCCCGTTGGTAACTCAGATTAGTGATTTAGGTGCAGAAGTCCGCCTGGTTCCGGGCGGAAGATTTCGATACTTTAATCAGGTAGTAAGCGCCGTCACAAAGATAGCTTCGATACTGCGCAATGAAAATGTCGATGTTGTTTTTTCGTGGATGGCAAAAGCGCATCTGTACAGCAGCCCGGCTGCCATATTAGCAAAAAAGCCAGCCATGTGGTACCAGTTAGGGCTCCCTGCCAACAGCAGCCGGATAGATCGCATAGCGACCTGGCTCCCAGCAAAATGTATTTTCGCCTGCTCGCAAACCTCAGCCAACGCACAGGCTGCTTTGTCTCCTCGAAGGCCAATGCAGGTAGTCTATCCCGGGGTGGAACTGGAAAGATTCGATTCCTCAAAACTCCAGTCACCTACAGATACCCGCAAAAAACTCGGACTGCCTTTGACTGGCCCGCTCGTGGGGCTCGCAGGCCGCTTTCAGAGATGGAAAGGCATTCATGTCCTGATAGATGCAATGCCTGCCATACTCAAGAAGCATCCGGATGCTGTTTGTGTGGTAGTAGGTGGAAAGCACGATTTAGAGCCAGACTATCCCTCCCTGGTAGACAGCAGAATTGAAGCGCATGGGATTAAAGCAAGTGTCATTCTCACAGGAATGCAAAGTAATGTCCAGGAGTGGATGCAGGCGATGGATGTCGTTGTCCACGCCTCAGACAGAGAGCCGTTTGGCATAGTGATTATAGAGGCAATGGCGCTGGGTAAACCGGTAATTGCTGGGGATGCGGGAGGGCCGACAGAAATTATTACCGATGGAGTACAGGGTCTGTTAACTCCGTATGAGGATCCCCTTGCTTTGAGCAGAGCAGTGAACCGTTATCTGGATGATCCAGAGTTTGCCTGCGAAGCAGGAAAACGAGCACGCATACGCGCACAGGATTTTTCAACAAAAAAGTATGCACAAAATTTTATTGCAGCAGTGCGATCAGGACTTACAAAAAATCACTAGTGCAATAAAGATTGAAGCAACCCTGAATGATCAAACCATCGGCAGATGAATCTGCTGCGATTAACTCAATAGCGCCCGTGAAGACGCCATCGGTACACTTAAAATATCTGGATGGCTTAAGAGGTTTGGCTGCTCTCTATGTCGTGATACATCATGCTTACTTGGAAGCTTGTTCTGACAAAAGTATCCAGTCAATTTCTCCTGCGATGGCTCACGCAACGAACTGGCTGAAATTCGGACAGATAGCTGTGGATATATTTATTGTGCTGTCTGGTTATTGCCTGATGATACCGGTGGCTAAAAATGAAAATGGATCCTTGCGAGGCGGCTTCAAACAGTTTATGCTGCGGCGAGCCAGGCGTCTGCTGCCTCCCTATTATGCCGCGCTCTTTATCTGCCTGGCGGTCATAGCGGTGGTTCCAGTCTTGAAACATCCATCCGGACTCTTCTGGGATGTTTCGATGCCAGCATTTACTGCATCTGCTATTGGTTCTCATCTGTTGATGATACAAAATCTGAACTCGCACTGGGTACATGCTATCGACTATCCTATGTGGAGCGTTGCGACTGAATGGCAGATCTATTTTTTATTTCCGCTGCTGCTATTGCCCGTATGGAAGAAATATGGTTTATCTGCACTGGTTATAGGTGCATTCATTATCGGCCTTATGCCTTACTTCATTTTAAAAAAAGGCGATGGTGTATGTCCCTGGTTCATCGGTCTTTTTGCCTTAGGAATGGCGGCAGCAAATAAGAATTTTTCATCCACATACAAATTAAAACAGAATTTTGTAGATTGGAATAAAATTGGTCTTTTGTTAATTTTAATTTTTTGGTGCGGCACCGAGTTTGCAGGGAACTGGCTTCTCAAACATTATTATGTGATGGATACTTTTGTTGGCGTGATCACTGCAATACTCATCATGAACTGCACCAGCCATCTCACCCAACTGGAAACGGTTCGCAGACCAGTTGTATTGAACCTGCTTGAGAATAAGTGGGTAGTTCAGCTTGGAGTATTCTCCTACAGCCTGTATCTTATTCATGCGCCTATATTGGCGCTGCTGCATGCTTTTATCCGTGAGTTCCAACTGAATTTTGCGGCTGGACTATCCGTAATGATTGGGCTGGGAGCACCGATGTGCATTGTATTAGCTTATATTTTTCACATCCTGTTTGAACGCCGTTTCATGACTAAAGCCGCCTAGTATATAGATCAACTACAGACGGGCAACAATGAATATATCGCGTCTGCGTTTCAAGAGAATTTCAGTATGAAGATAAGTGTGGTTGTTCCCAGTTACTGCCGGCCAGATGATCTCAAGCGATGTCTGGAATCACTGAATAATCAGTCCAGGCTGCCGGACGAAGTAGTCGTAGTAATTCGCTCGACGGATAAAGAGACAGGAGACTATCTGGCCGACTACAAAAATCCCAGACTGCCAATAAAAGTTGTTTCGGCAGAAAAACCAGGTCAAATATATGCGTTGAATTCGGGTAAATCAGCAGCCAGTGGTGATATTATTTGTATTACAGATGATGACGGCGCGCCATTTCCAGACTGGATACAGCGCATCGAACAGTATTTTATAAGTGATGAAAGTATTGGTGGAGTCGGCGGTCGAGACTGGGTTAATACCGAAGGCAGAGTATTGAACGACAGTCAGGAAGTCGTTGGAATTGTTAAATGGTTCGGAAAGTGTATTGGCGGTCATCATTACGGTGTTGGAAAGACACGTGATGTGGAGATTCTAAAAGGCGCCAACATGAGCTACCGCAGTGTCGCTGTCAAATCAATTCAATTTGATGACCGCCTGCTAGGTAAAGGCGCGCAGGTACATAATGACCTCGCGTTTAGTTTGAAAGTAAAAAAAGCAGGATGGAGATTAATTTACGATCCGGAAGTTGCTATAAATCATTTTATTGCCCCGAGAGAATCTCATGAAGACCGGGTAATTTTTAATCGGGAAGCACATTTTAATGCGGCTTATAATGAAACACTGATACTTCTGGAGTATCTTCCAGGCATACGAAAGACTGTATTTCTGCTCTGGTGCGTTCTGGTAGGCACGAGCGTAAATCCAGGCTTTCTGCAGTTGATCATAAAACTTTTAAAGCGAGACGACCGCGCCTTAGAGCGCTTTAAATCCACACTTAACGCACGCTATTGCGGAATGGCTGCGTATCACAAATACAAAAGACTAAAATGAGAAGAGACCTTTTACAACCGGTATCTGCGAAAGAATCCAGCGGCATTGTCCCCTTGATTCTTTTAATTTTAATAACATTCAGCCTGTTTATCTATCTTTCCGCCGTGCCCGGTGGCAATAGCTCCTTAATCACATTTATATTGATCTGCACACTGAGTGTCGTGCTTGCCTTCACGGATTCCCCCTACCTCATCCAGTACTTGTTGTATATTTGGGTCGCCGCTCCTGGCCTCCGGCGCATGCTCGACTATCTGCAGGACACCTTTCAGGCAGTCTCGCCACTAGTCGTTGTAGCACTTGCCACGACTCTGACAACGCTCATCCCTATTCTTCGCAGACGTATAAAGCTGGATTCGGGCATTATAAGGGCTCTCGGCCTGGTAGCCATTGCAATACTTTATGCCAGCATTCTTGGCCTGCTTAGAAATGGAACACCTGCCATCTATGATATCGCGAATTTCTGTATCCCTATCCTCATACTCATCTACATGTCCATCCAGAAACTGGACACTCATGCACGTGATTCACTGATTCGAAGTTTTGTTAATATGGCGGTTTTAGTAGCAGCATACGGCTGGATTCAGTTCCTATTTGTTCCTGTTTGGGATGCCTACTGGGTCAATCATGCCCATATGAAATCACTAGGTATTGCTCATTCTTTAACTTTAAAGGTTTTTTCCACAATGAATGCGCCGTCGTCTGTGGCCTGTCTTCTTGGGCTTGCGCTTGTTCCCATGCTTTTGGTTCCGAGATGGAGAGGAATTTTCGGCTTGTTCGGCATTGTAGTGGTTGCAGGCGCTCTCGCATTTACTCTGGTTCGATCTGTATGGATATTTTTGGCTGTGGGTATGTTTACTTTTATTCTAACTGGTAATGGCAAACAGCGATGGACCAGTGCGGTTCGTTTAGCGCTAACGGTGGGAATAATTGCAATATTATTCCCTTTTATTCCCGGCCTCAAAACCATATCAAAACGCGCGGATACGATCACAGATATCAAGCATGACCAATCCTATCAAATTCGCATGCTTGGCACGTTCAACGCACTGGAAGATTTTTTCAAGGAGCCGATGGGTAAAGGACTTGGCAGCCTGGGAGAATCCAGTAAACTTGCTTCCGACACCACAGAAAATACCTCTTTGAATTTCGTCGACAATGGATTTATCGTAATCATGAATACGTTCGGCCTTCTGGGCACTGCCGCTCTTTTTCTGGGGCTTGGCATGCTCTTTAAAACGATGCGAAAATCAAATTTTGATCATCCTCAATACCGCGACTACACCAAGCTAGGGCTCGCTGCTTTTCTCTACTACTTTGCTTCCCTGCCATTCGGTAACTCTCTCCAGGGAGTTACAGCGGTATTTTTATGGTTCCTGGTTGGCCTTGGCTTTGCAAAACCGCCAGAAGCCAAGGTGAGTCCTAAGCCAACTTCATTTTCACCCAACTTGCACCGAGGGTTTCGGGTGTGAACATTGCCATTGTAACGCACAAAGTAATGCGGGGAGATGGCCAGGGGAGAGTAAATTATGAGATCGCTATGGCAGCGCTCGAAGCTGGCCATACGGTATGTTTAATAGCTACAAAAATTGCGCCCGAACTGGAATCACATCGCGCCGTGCGCTGGACCAAAATATCTGTTCAGGGATGGCCAAGTGACCTGATCAGACATCAGATTTTTGCCCTTAAAAGTGGACTATGGATAAAACGCCACCGCAATGAAATTGATAAATTGATGGTGAATGGATTTATTACCTGGGCAAATAGCGATATTAATACTGCCCATCTCGTACACAGCACCTGGGTAAATACCACAAAAAATGTACACGTCGTGAAAAGCCTCAAAAGTATCTATCAAAGTGTCTATACCCGGCTCAATGCTGTCTTAGAGAAATTCGCATACGCCAGAGCTGATAAGATCG
>JBBRDM010000077.1:0-22651 GCA_038203935.1 Chthonomonadales bacterium | reverse complement strand
TTGCGCCGTATATCTGGAGTTTCGTAGGTGGCAATACGATTGACTATGCTCGAAATCATAGTGATATCATTCCTGCAACTTCGTCGGAATCGGATGCTATGAGCAAAGATTTACTGAAGCGTGGTTTTAAATTTGTTGGTTCCACCATCTGTTATGCATTCATGCAGGCGGCAGGTATGGTGAATGATCATACTACGGACTGTTTCCGATATAACGAGATCAAAAGGACATTGAATGCCTGAGACATTCTATATCATAGACGGTTTTGCTCAGATATTTAGAGCCTATTACGCCATCCGTGGAGGCATGAAAAGCCCGCATACTGGCGAGCCAACCCAGGCAATTTTTGGGTTTGCCGGAATGCTTATCAAACTGCTGTCGCAGCTAAATCCTGCCTATATCGTTGCCGCAGTAGATATGCCTGGTAAAACGTTTCGTGATGAACTCGTTGGCGATTATAAAGCGACGCGACAGGCGACCCCGGAAGATCTAACTTCACAGATTCCCAGAGTGTTTCATCTTATTGGATTATTTGGTATCCCCGTGGTTGGAGTACCTGGGCTTGAAGCTGATGATGTCATCGCAACTATCGTGGACAGAATCCTGCATGATCCAGCCCATCCTGATATTCAGATTAGAATTATATCCAAGGATAAAGATTTGGAGCAGCTTCTTTGTGATCGAGTTTGTATGTTCGATGTACATACAGATACTATACTGGACGCCGATGCGCTGAAGCGGAATAAAGGAATCACTCCAGAACAAGTTATCGATCTGCTCTCGCTTACCGGAGATACCGTCGATAATGTAGCTGGCATTGAGGGGATTGGAACGAAGACGGCAGCCTTGCTGCTGCAGGAATATGGCTCACTCGATGGTATCTATGAAAATATTGAACAGATAAAGGGTAAAAGAAGAGAAAATCTTGAAAAAGGCAGAGATAGAATGCCTCTTGCACGGTCGCTTGTCAGTCTTAAGCGAGATGCGGATTTTCATTTCGAACTAGAATCGGCACGTGTTGTAGTGCCCAACGTAGGCCCTCTCACAGCATTTTTTCAGGAACTGGGATTCAACAGATATCAGGAAGAGATAAAAAAAGTAGCCGCGATGATGAGCGGCAATCCTGATGCTGTAACATCGGTTAAATCTTCGCTTATTATGCCCACTGTGGAATCTGAGCTTACGCTATTCACGGATGCGGATAAAGAGCCTCTCGAAACTGCAGCAGCGGGCAGTTATCATGCTATTACAACACTGCATGGCCTTCAAACCCTGTTAAAAGTGCTCTCAAAACAGAAAATAAAAAGTTTCGATACAGAAACTTCCGGTCTTGAAAAAAATTCTGAATTATGCGGGTTAAGCTTCGCATGGCAGAAAGGATCGGGAGTATATATCCCTGTTCGATCGCCTCAGACAGAAAAACACCTCGATATCAAAACTGTACTAGATATCCTCAGGCCGATATTCGAAAGCGCTGCCATAAAAAAATGCGGCCATAACCTGAAATTCGATGCCAATGTGCTAATCAGGCATGGAATGCAGGTCTATGGAGTTGTGTTCGATTCGTTTTTGGCCAGCACCCTTATGAGTCCAAACCGTCCTACCCATAAACTAGATCATCTGGCTGTAACCCTGCTGAATTATGAGATGATCCCTATAGAATCTCTGATTGGAACTGGATCAGAACAGATTCGAATAGATGAAGTTTCGCTGGACCAAGTAGTGCCCTATGCAGCCGAAGATGCGGACATTGCACTTAGACTATATCAGAAAATGATTCCCGAGTTGAAAAACATGGGCATGGAAAAGCTCATGGAGGATGCAGAGGCTCCGCTGGTTTCCGTCATTGCGGAGATGGAGATCAATGGAATTCTCTGTGATCCTGAAGAACTGCTAAAGCAAGGGGCAGCGCTTGGAGTCCGCGTTGAAGAGCTTCGGTTGGAAATCGTAAAAGCTGCAGGATTTGAATTTGACCTGAACTCACCCTCCCAGCTGGCCACGGTTCTATTCGACAAACTAGGAATGAAACCCGGTAAAAAAACGAAAACAGGTTACTCTACAGATATTCAAGAACTGGAACGATTAGCTGCGCTGGAAGATCGAAGCCGTCATGAAACTGCAGTGCCGCGTCTCATTATTGAGTACCGACAGCTTACAAAATTGATCAGTACCTATCTCGGCAATCTGCGTGAAAGTATCGATCCTGTGGATGGCAGGATCCACACGACTTTTCATCAGCTCTATACCGCAACTGGCCGATTGGCTTCCAGCGGCCCCAATCTTCAGAATATCCCAATTCGAACCGATATAGGAAGACAGATTAGAAAAGCTTTTCATGCGCCCGAAGGCAGCCTTCTTATATGCGCCGATTACTCACAGATTGAACTTCGAATTCTTGCCCACCTTTCAGAAGATGCTGCACTTTTGGATGCATTTGCTAACGATCTTGACATCCATACCGCAGTGGCTTCCCAAGTATTCGGAGTTCCTCTGGATTTAGTTTCACGAGAGCAGAGAAGCCAGGCGAAGACCATAAATTTTGGAATTATTTATGGCGTAACTGCATTCGGATTGGCAAGGCGGGTAGAAGGATTGGATGTATCGTCGGCGACAAGGCTGATATCGGACTATAAAATGCAGTTTCCAGGCATAGACAGATTTTTACAGGAGTGTATACAACAAGCTTCTCAAGAAGGATATGTTACCACGCTTCTGGGGCGCAGGCGAGCTATTCCCGAGATTATATCCACCAACACGCATACTCGGAGCCTGGGCGAACGGCTTGCTATCAATTCAGTGGTTCAGGGCAGCGCTGCTGACCTGATTAAATTAGCTATGGTGAATGTGCATCGCCGTATAGTTAAAGATTCGCTGCCAATTAAGCTCCTGCTGCAGATTCACGATGAACTTGTATTTGAATCGCCCGATGAGAGTGCGGTCAGCTGTTCAAAAATTATCCAGGAGGAGATGGAAAACGCAATGTCGTTGAAAGTTCCTCTCCGATGCTCAGCCGGACTTGGATATGATTGGTTATCTGCAAAGTAATACAATACGGAACCATGGGGCTTATTGACGTTTTAAGTCTATCCAAAGTAGAATGAAGTGGAAAGGCCGATCGATACACCGAGCAATTGAAGAACGGGAATCATCGGGTCCAAACTAAAATGACGGACGAACGGCCGCGAAAATTTACGGTACCAGATCTTTTACAGTATAAAAAGGATCAAAAAAAAATTGTTGTAATTACAGCTTATAACTATTCTGCTGCAAGACTTGCTGATAAAGCGGGCGTGGACATCGTATTAGTAGGTGATACCCTTGGAATAATGGAGCTCGGATATGCTACCACTATTCCGGTTACCATGGATCAAATGCTTCATCATGTCAAAGCCTGCCGGCAAGGTGTAAGATATGCACTGCTTGTTGCTGATATGCCATTTGGATCTTATCAGGTAAGCGTCGAAGATGCGGTGAGAAATGCTGCGATATTAATAAAAGAGGGTGGGGCGCAGGCAGTTAAGCTCGAAGGCGGAGCCTCGGTTTGCGATACAGTTCTCAAATTGACAGAATCTGGAATCCCAGTTATGGGGCATCTTGGATTACAGCCTCAGTCTGTGAATGCTTACGGAGGCAACAAAGTTCAGGGCAGAGATGATGCGAGTGCACAAAAACTCAAAGAGCATGCACTTCTACTACAATCAGCAGGCGCATTTGCGGTTGTATTGGAAGCAATTCCTGCGGATTTGTCCAAGGAAATCTCTGAAGAGTTAGAAATCCCTACCATCGGAATTGGAGCTGGACCGGGCTGCGATGGCCAGGTTCAAGTTTGGAATGACATACTAGGTATCTATCCCGGAAAAAAATATCGGCATGTAAAACAGTATGCTGAGTTAGGGCTGTTGATCGACGCTGCTATCCGAGAATATTCGGAAGAAGTTCGCGGAAACAGTTTCCCCGCAAAGGAGCACAGTCTTTAAATATGCGTACGTTTCATCAGATTGGTCCACTTCGCACCTATCTAAAGGGCATACGTTCGGAAGCAAAAACGGTAGGATTTGTCCCCACGTTAGGGGCGCTACACGAAGGCCACGTCAGCCTGATTCAGCGTGCTAAAGGCGATTGCGACATAGTGGTAGTGTCCGCTTTTGTTAATCCTACTCAATTCGCGCCGAGCGAAGATTTCACTAAATATCCTCGTAATATTACGCTGGATCAAGCGGTCGCATCGAAAGCAGGCGCAGACGCATTTTTTATGCCTGAAACGGAGGAGATCTATCCTCCAGGGTTTCAGTCTGTTGTTGATGTTCCTGAGCTTGGCGCATTACTGGAAGGGGCACATCGGCCGACACATTTCAGAGGCGTGGTAACTATCGTTACCAAGCTACTGAACATTGTGCAGCCAGACCGAATATACTTTGGCCAGAAGGACTATCAACAGTTAATAATCATCGAGCATCTTGTCCGTGACCTTAATATCCAAAGCGCTGTCATACTGGTACCTACTGTACGAGAGCCTGATGGCCTTGCTCTCTCTTCTCGAAACATGTATCTCAGTCCGGAAGAACGTGAAGCAGCTTCGGTCTTATATCGGGCGTTAATGCTGGCTGATGAGATGGTAAAACGTGGTGTTACCAGTGTAGACGAAGTGGAGAGGGATATGCAGCGCCTTATTACTGCCGAACCTCTCGCATTGCTGGATTATGCAGTTCTTGTAAATCCGGATACCCTGCAAAGGGCACACACTTTAGCAGACACCGTTACTCTGGCCGCTCTTGCAGTACGTATAGGAAAGACACGGCTGATTGATAACTGGTTCGTCGCGCCTGAGGGAATTCAGATATCTAAAAACCGTCTATCGCTTCAATCCAGGATGAAGTAAAAGCTGCCGAACAAATTATATGTTGATTCGCAAATTCTACTTGACAAATCGAATAGAGCATGCTATTATAGAAACGCGCGTCGGGCAGATATACGGTGCGTGTTTTCATGTTCCCCGTTAGCTCAATGGTAGAGCGTTCGGCTGTTAACCGAAATGTTGATGGTTCGAGCCCATCACGGGGAGTATCCAAGGGCTCCAAAAATCTTTCCAGATTTTTGGAGCCCTTTGATCGTTTTCAAATTGAATTCCAGTTACGGCTTCAGGACAACTTTAATACAGTTATCCTGTTTTTCTTTGAAAGTCTTGTAAGCCTGTGGTGCGTCATCCAGTTTGAGCCTGTGCGTGATCACGAAAGCGGGATCGATATTCCCATCCTGTATATGTTTTATTAATGGGTCGAAGTATCGATGCACATGAGTTTGGCCCATTTTGAAGGTTAAGCTCTTTGCATGTGCAGCGCCGAATGGGATTTTATCCAGCAGTCCGCCATATACGCCAGGAAGAGAAACCGTGCCGCCTTTGCGGCACGCTTGAATTGCCTGGCGTAATACATGCGCTCGATCTGTGCCCAGGTGTGCCAGCTGCATCGTTTTATCATAAATGTTATCGATACTGAGGCCGTGTGCCTCCATTCCTACTGCATCGATGCAGGCATCCGGCCCTCTGCCCCCAGTACGGCTTTTAAGCTCATCCACCATATTATCCACATCGGAATAGTTAATGGTTTCCGTTCGATTATCCGAAGCAGCCATAGCCAATCTTTCAGGGATATGATCTATCGCGATGACACGTTCTGCTCCGAGCAGATAAGCGCTGCGAATGGCAAACTGACCCACCGGGCCGCATCCCCATATAGCGACCGTATCTCCTGGCTGAAGGCCACAGTTTTCAATAGCCTGATACCCAGTAGGAAAGATATCCGTCAGAAAAAGTACCTGCTCATCAGACATCCCCTCAGGAACTTTATACGGGCCGACATCCGCAAATGGTACACGTACATACTCTGCCTGGCCGCCTGCGTATCCTCCCAGCATGTGGGAATAACCGAACAGCCCGGAAGGTGTAAATCCATACAATTTCTCCGCCATCCAGCCGTTAGGATTGGAGTTATCGCAAAGAGACCACATTGTCCTCTGGCAGTAGAAACAGTTCCCGCATGCAATAGTAAACGGGATGACAACCCGGTCTCCTTTTTTCAGATTTTTAACTTCCGGTCCCAACTCTACTACTTCGCCCATAAACTCGTGACCGAGGATATCGCCCTCTTTCACTGTTGGAATAACGCCGTCGTATAGATGAAGATCAGAGCCGCAAATGGCGGTGGTCGTCACCTTGATTATCGCATCTCGTGGATTCAAAATTTTGGGATCTGGAACTGACTCCACCCGCATATCCTGCTTGCCGAACCAGCATACTGCTTTCATGCTATACCGTCCTGTCGAGAGAATTTACCTGTTGGCTGACCATTGGTGGTAGAAATCTCACCCGCCTCCATAAGCTGCTTAAATCTCTGCAAATCTTCATCAATTTGAATTGAAGGCTCTTCATGCAGCAATTTCCCGATCGCAACTCCGAGTTTTCCAGCGGGGGGCGCATACTGCATTTCAACACGAACTTCCGTGCCGCGTCCGCCTGGAGCGGGACTGAAGCGAACGGAACCTACATTTTCGATATCTGAATCTTCAACGGACTGCCATGCTAACAATTCATTCTCTTTTTCGTTAATAATCTCCGCATCCCATTCAACTTTAGCACCCGCGGGAGCTTTCGCTATCCAGTGGGATCGATTTCCATCGAGCTGCCGCACATCAATAAGATGGTCCATGAATGTGGGCAGATTCTCAAGATTTCGCCAGAATTGAAAAAGATCTTCTGGAGATTTATTGATTGTTACTGATTTCGTAATTTTAATCCCATGCTTCACAGCATGCTGGTTATCATTGGAGGAAATCTCCAAAGCGTTGTAGAGATGACAATGCCCTGTAAGCCCTCGCTGTATCAAGCTGCCTCCTATCAAAGCGAGCGCCACACTGCCGACTTTGCCATGGCGAAGCAGATGCCAGAGCATCATACCGCCGGCTGCAATCGAACCCCAGCGTTCTGCTTCTCCTACATTGACACTTGTTTTAGAATGTGCTTTTGATGTTCTATCCTGCAGATAGCTCTGCCCTTTTTGATCCATACTTAGCGAATTCATATCCCTTACTCCCATATTTCTCTTTACAATCCAAACCATCCGGAAAGAGCGTCAAGATTTCTTCCCAGGCTTCTTACTTAGAAGATTTTTCATTGTTTCGCATAGCTGCCCCTTCGATGGAAGCAGTCAACAGCGATGGCGACACCCAACTCTGGCTCTTCGAACCAGACTCATAGTTACTCCCAATACCACCGACTCCAGGAAGCAGTTTAGCGGCCAAACCTAATAAATCTGAAGTGAGGCCAGGGTACAGTGCATGGAAGGTACCTAGTATTTTTGCCGGTACCGACAGCAGAACTTCCGCGTCTCCGCGCCTGCACGCCTCTAATATTTGAGATGCAGCATTTTCAACATTCATAGACGAGAATGGGGCGGCATCCATCACCGTAAACAGGGCATACTCGGCTCGATTCCAACCTTTAAATTTTGCATTTAAATGGCTTCCTGTCCGCATAAGCCCCGGGCAAACGGTAGTAACGTATATCCCATATTTCAGCAGTTCGGCGCGCAGCCCTTCTGAGAGTCCAACCAGTGCGAATTTGCTAGCACAATAGGGCAGCAGGTGGGGAACACTCACTTTTCCGCCAATAGAGGAGATGTTTACTATGCGGCCCTCCTTTCTATTCTTCATTGAGGGCAGAACTGCTAACGATGCATGCAGTGGAGCCCAGAAATGAACGCGCATGGCTTCTTCATAATCAGCGATTGTCATCGTCTCCATCGGGCCGACTTCAATGACACCTGCATTATTAATTAGAATATCAATAAATCCATAATGGTCCTGAACTTTTTTGATCAGACGTGTTATTTCGCGTTCTTCAGACATATCACAAACAACGGTGAAGACTTCTGCGCCCCTATCATCAAGTTCAACTGCGGCCTGCTCGAGTTCATCCTTATCTCGCGCGCAAAGTGCAATCCGTGCCCCTTCTGCAGCAAACGCACGTGCCATAACCAGGCCCAGGCCTCGCGAACCGCCGGTAATGAGAACCGTTTTGCCGAGGAAATCGATATGTCGTCTTTTTTGTAAAAGAGCACGAGCAGCCAGAGCAGCCCCAAAGCCTATACTTATCGCCAACCCTGCCTGTGCTCGCTTATTCATAAGAACCTCCCGGCGAAATTCGTGTAAAGTGGTACCTAATCTGTCAAATAGACGCTTCAGCACTAAGACTGGTTCCGCATTCACACGGGGTTAAACAGGCATGATTTAGACTGATAAAATTCTTATGCCGCTGCATGAGATTTAGCATTTGTGCTGGAAATTTGTTGGGAAAGGGAATTTAGAGGGATGAAACCTGAAGGGTGATGTTAAGAGACAAGAACCAGAATTGTGAATTCTGGTTCTTGTTACTGCTATTTTCGTCTTTGCTTAATCAGTATGGTTCCTCCGGTGACAAGCAGCCCTATGAAAGATGCAATGGCACTTGGTTCGGGAACATTCGCCTGGTTTGTTGCGAAGTTCTGCGTGTGGCTGCCATCATTTGAGACGGGCGCCTGAATCCATGTATCATGAAGTGATACATAGTTGGTGTTCGCTGAAGCAAGTCCTTCATAATAATTTATGAGGCTGCCGTAGTTCGTTATTCCTCCCGCGTCGATTTGGAAAGAGCCCGTACCGACGCCATTGCCGCCATCCTGCAGGATATCCCATTCGGCGAGCTGAATAGCAACCAGATTATATATCAGGTTGGTACTGCCAGATGCTCCTGTGAATGTAGTAGTATTTAGATAATTATCTATTAAGTAAGCGGACATATCGGCACGTCTTTGTGCCTCCGTCGCTGATATAGTCAATCCATAATCGGAATGGTTCATCAGCGCAGAACTAATACCGCCGTTATAGTACGAGCCTGTAAGAGTTCCTTTCGCATCCGTCAGTTTCTGGTCGGCATCTGCCTGATACGAATCTCCCCAGCCAATGTGGTGTGTCAGATCTACACACATGACATAGAAGCTGGATCCTCCATTCAGGGTTGCTTTATAACGGCCTGCGGATACACTTGAGAATGACGTACCTCCATTGTTGGTGTAATTTACACTTGCAGTCTCAGAGGAATCGTTTAGGAAGTGAAAAGTCTGAATATTTACCGCCTTCGCGCTCAGTGATGACATTCCCATCAAGGCGATGAGCATTCCTGAGCCGATTCCTGTCTGCAGTCTTTTATATGAATGAATACTATATTTCATGTTCTGTTAACCTGGAACTTTCAATCTTGAGATCCTTTCGGCAGTTCGGCCACTGTTTATATAAAACTTGCATGTATAAATAGCCCGGAACTTTGCGCTGCATGGTTTATTTTGCATTGCCTTTTCGTGGAGTAGTTATATGCACGAAGGTCCGAAGACTTATTCGTACATACTAACTTTTGCCACAATATCATGCTTTTTCAACATCCATAAATGCCGGGTTTATGATCTGATTGTGAGTATTAAGAACACATTGGATAGGGAAGATTGCAGGGAGGCGAAACAGGTCAATCTTGATCTGAAATTGAGGGTGGCTTTGGGGAGAGATTAAAACGATTCATAGCTAATTCGAAACCAGATTTTACAGCTAGTTCTATAGAATCTGACGCTAACTGAACAGCGTCTTTTATGAGTGGGACATCATCGGAGCTAAAACGCGATAGTACATGGTTCACAAGCTGGCCTGGCCTTGGTGAGCCCACACCAATTCTTATTCTGGCAATCTCTTTTGACTGCAGACGATCCAGAATATTTGCCAGTCCATTATGCCCGCCTGCAGATCCTTGAAGTCGCAGGCGAAGCCTTCCTATAGGCAGAGCAACATCATCCAGAACAACAATAATATCGGAGAGTTCGATTTTATAGTAACGTGTTATCTCAGCAACCGCATCGCCGGAAAGGTTCATATAGGTCATGGGGCGGGATAAAATTACTCTCTCGCCGTCAATAGTTCCCTCACCCAGCACCGCTTTGAACTGCCGCTTTGCAACTGAAATGCTATGGCGTCTGCTTAGCTCATCGATTACTTCAAAACCTACATTGTGGCGCGTTCCAGCATATTCGGCTCCTGGATTACCTAAACCTACAATCAATTTCATAATACCTACAGCAGTCCTTCATGAGTGAAATTTAACGTGTTGTGCAGACTAGAAGCTAAAGGCCGGCACGAATAAGATCATGAATTCGTAATACTCCCACATATTTGCCCATAGCATCCACCACGGGCGCACACATGAGCTGTCTGGGCCGATTTTCAAGAAGTTCCATCGCTTCAAATGCAAACTGCTCGGGATTCAGCACTACAGCTGGATTAGAGGTCATCAGGTCCTTTGCTGTTTTGGTGAAAGCATCTGTACCGTACTTCTGTGCAGCGCGACGCAAATCGCCATCTGTGATAATTCCCAGCAGGCGCTGCTCACCATCTACAACTCCAGTTATTCCGAGGCCCTTTTGACTCATTTCACACAGCGTATCCATGAGTGTTGTCTCAACTCCCACTGCTGGCGGACCCTCAACACTTGTCGACATAACATCTCGAACACGTAGCGTCAGACGCCTGCCCAGCCTGCCGCCAGGATGATTCAGTGCGTAATCCTCAGGGCCCAATCCTCTCATTTTCTGAAGCGTCATAGCGAGGGCATCACCCAGCGCTATCGCTACAATGACGCTGGCAGTGGGCGCTAGATTTAACGGGCAGGCTTCGCGTTCAATGGAGGCATCGAGTATGATATCGGCTTTATTTGCAAGGGTAGAGGCAGGATTACCGACTATTGCTATAATCATAGCTTTTCTCAGCAGCAACGTAGGAAGAATGGAAAGCAGCTCTTCGCTCTCACCGCCGTTGCTCATAGCAATGACAACATCCTCTGGCTGCACGATACCGAGGTCACCATGCATTGCTTCCGAAGGATGCAGAAATACCGCAGGACAGCTCGTGGAAGTTAATGTTGCTGCCAGCTTTCTTGCACCAATACCAGATTTGCCAACCCCGGTAGTTACAATTTTACCAGAACAGTTGTGGAGCAGATGAACCGCTTTTATAAACTCTGCGTTCAGGTGGCTTGCAGCCGTAATGATAGCCGCCGACTCCATCTGAAGCACTTCAGATCCGAAGGCAATCCATTTTTCATCCTCAGTAAATTGTTCCTGTTTAGTTTCTGGCATCAGTTTGCAACATCCTGGCGCAATTGTTGGTTAGATAATACCCCAACTGCCTGGATCGCTGTAAAAGAGTCCTGTTTTTAGGAGATTGAAGCAGGCACCGCTTTCGATATCTGCTGAATAGTGAGAGGAAGCAGGTCGGGGGTTAGGACGACGGCGTTCTTGTCGGATAGTACCACACTGCGTTCGACCAGATTCTCGAGTTCCCTTACATTGCCCGGCCATGAATGCGCCATCAGCATAGCCTGTACATCCGGATCAACGCGGGCGAGCTTGCGTCCATTCTGTTTATTGTATTTATTCAGAAAGTTCTCGACTAGAGTCATGATATCTTCCGGGCGTTCGCGCAAGGGCGGTAGGAAAATGGTAACAATATTTAGTCGATAGTAGAGATCGGAACGGAATTTTTCTTCAGCAACCGCCTTTTCGAGATCCTTATTGGTAGCAGCAATGAGCCGTACGTCCACTTTGATCGATTTGGTGCCTCCGATTCGCTCGAACTCCCACTCCTGCAGCACTCTTAGAAGCTTGATCTGTATGGTTGGCGGAATATCGCCAATTTCATCCAGGAATAGCGTGCCATGATTGGAGAGTTCGAAGCGGCCCGGTTTGGCCGTGACAGCCCCGGTAAAGGCGTTTTTCTCATATCCGAATAGTTCGCTTTCAAGCAGTGTTTCCGGAAGGGCAGCGCAGGAAACCGCTACAAAAGGCTTCGCGGATCGAGGGCTGTTCATGTGTAATGCACGCGCGACCAGCTCTTTGCCCGTGCCGCTCTCGCCTCTGATCAGCACGGTCGCTTTGCTCTCTGCCACACGCTCCACTATCCTGTATACTTCCTGCATTTTTCCGCTGATACAATCGCAAGAATCCAGCTTCACCGCAGTCTGAAGCTGCTGCTTAAGCGCCTGATTCTCTCCAAGCAGCTTACGATGCTCTATAGCGCCTTTGAGCACGATGCGCACTTCATCCAGATCGAACGGCTTTGGTAAATAGTTATAGGCCCCGTAACGCATCGCTTCGACGGCAGATTTAATCGTTCCATACGCCGTAATAATTATGGCGGAACATTGTGGATGAATTTCCTTCACTTTCTGAAGCAGTTCCACTCCAGTAAGATCCGGCATGATAAGATCTGAAATCAGTACATCGATTGTATTAGCCGCTGCCAGATCGAGCGCTCGTTTACCATTTTCAGCAGTGATGACATTGTAGCCATCTGCCGTCAGCATCGCTTCCAAAACACGACGGATATTCGTTTCATCATCAGCAATTAGAATTGTGTAGGGGTTTGCACTGGGTTGACTCATACCGCGGACGATGCTCCGATCTCGATTAGGTGAAAAGCTGGTCAGAATAATTTGCTCAAATAAATTGATTCACCTGAGAACTATTCCATATTTTCTAATGATTTGTGCGATTCAAGGAGTAATCTAGATAAACTTCGCCGAGAATTATCGAAAAAAAATCACTATTCGATTATTTGTCGGGGAAACGGCCGGATTCCTGACTGCTGATCAGTGGAGCATCTCGATGAGAGAGATCGCCCATATCACGCGGCGGTTCCAGCGGTAGTATCAGGATAAACGAAGTGCCTATGCCCAGCTCACTTGTCATGTGGACTTTTCCGCCGTGATGATCCACGATTTTTTGAACAATTGGGAGTCCGAGTCCGGTCCCTTTTGTTCTGGTTGTAACAAACGGCCGGAAAATTCTGTCGATCTCCGATTCTGCAATTCCCGTTCCTGTATCTATGAATCCGAGATGTACATTTCTATTTCCGGAATCATAGCTTGCGCTGATGGTTATAGTTCCACCATCCGGCATGGCCTGCGAAGCGTTCATGACTATATTGCGAACTACCTGACCCAGCTGAATCGGGTCGGCCATCAAGACAGGTAAATTTTCATCAACCGACCATAAAATACTTACTCGATTTTCCAGAAGAAAAGGGGAAAGGGCCTGAACTGCGGAAGAGAGAAAATCTTCGACAACTACGGGGCGCGGAACCAGGGGGGTAGGGCGGGCAAAATCGAGCATTTCACTGGTCAGGCTGCTCAGCCCATCGACTTCCGCGACTATGATATCAGGCCATTCGGAGGAAGACCCCTGTGATTCTAGTTCCGCTCGAATAATTTGCGCGGCGCCTTTGATCGGTGACAGGGCATTGCGCACCTCGTGGGCCATTTTTGCAGCGAGCTGCCCGATATCGGCCAGCCGGCGCATTTTTTCTACTTCCGCTTCCAGCCTCACTTCCTGTGTTACATCCTCAAAAATGAGCACGATTCCAGATCGCTCCTGATTGTGATCTACCATGCGTGAGAGAAGCAGATTTAGAGTAATAGGATGCTTTCCAGCCGGATGCAGGCTAATTTTATGCAGATGTACCCGTTCATCGGTTGTGCTGACTCGATCTATAATATCAACGAGATGCCGGCTTTCCGTTTCTGGAAGCCCCAGCCTTTGTATTACTTCAATAAGTGAGCAGTCCTGAAAAAATTCTGCAGTCTGCTGCAGTGTGTCTTCTGCGGCACGATTCCATCTCGCGATTTTGCCAAGTACATCTGTGGATATAATGCCCGCGCCAATCGACTGCAGCACATTTTCATTATAGTTCTTTAATCTGTTTATATTCCGATAGTTTTCCTGCATCTCTTCGTATAAGCGCGCATTTTCAATCGCTATTCCTGCCTGACTCACGAATGCGGAGAGCAGGCTTACTTGATCGTTAGTGATGCGGCTCTGCTTGTTTTTGTTATCTGCTATGAGCACTCCGATGCACCGATTTTGAGAAGTTAAAATAGGACATGCTACGTATGAATCTGCCCCGATAGAACGGGCAAACCCCTTCATTTGCAGGTAAATTTTGTGTCGATTACTCTCTTCAGGCGGTGCCTGATGTGAATCAAAAACAACGATTTGTTTATTTTTACCGGCTGCCCCCACAGCTCCTTCCCCGTCCCGGACAGGATTTTTACTGATTGTATCGGAGTAACCTGGCCACACTCGGGGAACATACACTTTTTTGATATTGTCTCGCATGTAGAGGCAGCAGCGAGCAAATCCAACCGTGCTTCGAACATCATCCGCAACTCGTGTCAGCAGCTCTTCTAAATTAAGGGTTGAAATGAGTACTCTCGACATGGTCGAGAGTTTCAGAAGCTCGTTCGCGCGGATTCTTAGATCTGCATAGAGGCGAATATTCGTAATTGCCAGGGAAGCCTGGGTAGCAAAAACAGAGAAAAGTTTTAAATCGTTGTTGTTGAAATCCGGAGAGGGAATTTTTCGTCGAATGGATAATACACCGAGTACTCGGCCATCCTGGCTTTTCATTGGGACAAGCATCGAAGAACCGATCAATGGATTGAGGTTTACGCCGGTCAGCCTGGAATCCCTATGAAGATCTCCAACGATCAGCATAGGCTGGCCTGTCTGAGCGACTCGACCAGCGATACCTTCTCCAATTTTCTGCTCTTGAGCCAGCGCATCGATCGGAAGGCCATGGTGCGCTTCCACTCGTATGGAATCTGTGCTGTCATCCAGCAGCATAAGCGAACACGCCTGAGCGTCCATGAGGTGTGCGGCACGATGTGTAATAAGTCTTAATAACTCGGATATCTCTATACGGTCGATAGCCTGCCCAATCTCGTAGATTGCAGTTACTTCATCTATCCTTTGTTCATCGCGGTTTTCTGCAGATTTCAATTGCTGAGCGAACTGATACTCACGGATTTTATTTGAAAGCAGGGAATTAATAGCGCCGAGAAAGGTCTCTTCGATAGGTGAATCGGCACTGAGTACATAGGTTATGTGCCCCTTATCGGATGACTGATCGGAAAGCGGAAGCAAGATTGAATTCGGTTTTATTTTGCCATCATCAGCATCATGCAGTGCACTTACTTCGCCAAAGGGATGTACATTTGTTATCGAACCTACCGTGCATTCTAAGGCCATGGCACGAAGGCCGTAAGTCGAGCTTAAGAATCGATACACCGCTTCCACGGCTTCCGTGCTGCTGTCTGCCAGATTTATTAGACTAATAATATGCAGCAGATTCGCATAGCTGTCTTTGCTATCGAAAGCGGGCTGCATATTATCATGATCTTCAATTTTTAACTGAATGCCTGTTCGTGCCATTCGATAAATCCTGTGTTATTGCCAAAAGTAATAGACGGGGTTTGCACTATTCCATTTTATTCAATAAATGTCAAAACTCCTTCTCATGAATCAAGTACACATCCCGTGACGTGTTGGAATATGAAAATTGAGAAGGAAGAAATTCCTGCTTTCTATAAAATAGTCCATGTATGGCACTGATTATCCTATAATATTTTAAAATGAATCGATTTGAATTTCGATATCCCGATTCTCCATGAGAACTGCTCCTCACGAAAGGGTTTAAAATGAGACGTCAGGTAGCGATTCTCTCCATCGCAGCAGCCGGATCGTTGATTGCCTGGGCATTCAGCAGGTTTACACATCAGCACTTCGATGCCACTGCAATGCTTGTGGCCGCATTCTGCTTTTACTATCTCGGAGGTCGATCCTACAGCAGTTTTCTGGCTTCTCGCGTTTTGAAACTGGATGACGCCCGCAGCACTCCCGCGCATCGACTGCGTGATAATCACGACTTTCAACCTTATCGGCGCTGGACACTTTTTGGAATGCATTTTGCCTGGATCGCTGGCCCGGGTCCATTAATTGGGCCGACATTGGCGGCGCAGTTTGGCTTCCTGCCAGGATTTTTATGGATTGTGCTTGGCGCAGTACTCATGGGATGCGTTCAGGATATGGTGATCCTCACCTTTTCCACACGACGCGATGGTATGAGCCTGGCCAGAATGGTAAAAAGTGAAATCAGTCCGCTGGGTGGGCTGCTGGCTGCAATTGCCGTTCTCTTTATTCTTGAGATTCTGCTTGGCGTGCTGGCGCTTTTCGTAGTCAATGCGCTAAAAGGCAGTCCCTGGGGAACATTCACGATCTTCAGCTCTATTCCGATTGCATTTTTCGCCGGATGGTACATGACGAAGTTTCGGCCGGGTCACGAAGGCCAGGCAACTGCAATTGGTGTAACTCTATTGATCATCGCAACAGGAGCAGGGCATTGGGTCGCCTCTAATCCTGCCTTGAGTAGTTTCTTTACTCGCACCGACAGCCAGCTTGCAGTAGCAATTGTGATTTACGGATTTATGGCGGCAGCCCTTCCCGCATGGATGCTGCTGGCCCCGCGTGATAATATTTCCACCTACTTAAAAGTCGGAACGGTAATGCTGTTAGCGCTTGGAATTTTCTTTGCACATCCAGCTGTGAACATGCCGCCGGTTACTCGATTTATTGATGGAAGCGGACCGATATTCGGCGGAGCTGTCTATCCATTCTGTTTTATAGTTATCGCCTGCGGAGCCATTTCGGGCTTTCATTCGCTTATCAGCAGCGGCGTCACTCCAAGATTCATCGATAAAGAGAGTGATATTCGCACGGTTGCCTACGGCGCGATGCTGACTGAGAGTTTTGTTGGGGTGATGGCGCTCATTGCAGCCGTCACACTAATACCCGGTGTCTACTTCGCTATGAATATTCCCACTCCCCCTGGCGCGAATAAAGATGGTTCACTCCCTCCTGCGATAGCCGCAAAGTTTACCCAGAAGATAACTGGTTACGGCAAAGAATTCCAGATAACTCCATCTGAAATGGAGGCGCTGGCATTTAAAGTACAGGAAAAATCGCTCTACGGAAGAGTAGGCGGAGGACCTTCTCTAGCAGTAGGGATGGCCAATATTTTTTCTTCCACTTTGGGCGGCAGCCTGGTGGCGTTTTGGTACCATTTTGCAATCATGTTTGAAGCAGTTTTTATTCTGACGGTGCTGGATTCCGGTACTAGAGTGATCAGATTTGTAATAAATGAGCTGCTTCAGGACTGGTCCGCTCTGAGGAGATCGAATACAAATCTGCCTGACACCAGCATCTCACCACTTGCTAAAATACCGGTTTGGGTAACCAGTGTGCTCGCTGTTGCAGGCTGGGGAGCTATTCTTTCCTGGGGAATCATCGATAAAGAGGGCGGCACTAAAGCTCTTATAAAAATGTTTGGAACAGCGAATCAGATGCTTGCCGTAATCGCTCTTTCACTGGCAACGATTATTATGTTAAAGAAACATCGACGCTATGTATGGGTGACTTTACTTCCGATGATTATAGTAGGGGCAACCACTCTTTGTGCTGGTATTCAGACCGTTATATCACCCGACGCACGTGTGGGAGCATTTGCCGCGGCAAGAAAAGCGATTGCTACCATGCCAGCGGCCAAAGCAGTTATTGCCGTACAGAATGCGCGTCTCACGGCCTTTTTCACGAGCGTGCTTATATTATTGGTGATAATGGTACTGTTCATTTCGATTAAAGAGATTATCATACTTTGGAAACGACCTAAATCAGTTGGGATTTCGGAGGCTGAAGCCCTATGATAAGATTAAGTATTTTTCTATCCTCAGCTAGGGATCTATTTCGCGGTCTTTTTTCGTTGTCAACAAAGGATGCGCCTGAAGGCTGCGACTACGCAGCCAAACTTGAAGAACGTTACAGCAAGCCTCGACGGTGCTGTTAAGGAGAATTTTATGTCGCGTGCGTTAGTAACTGGCGGAGCTGGATTCTTAGGATCGCATCTTTGTGATCGTTTGCTTGCCGAAGGACTTGACGTGGTGGTGATGGATAATCTCATCACCGGCAGTACGGATAATATTGCACATCTCGCTGGGCATCCTCACTTTAAGTTTCTCCACTACGATGTCACCGAATATCTTTTTCTAGATGGTCCACTGGACTATATCTTTCATCTGGCATCGCCCGCCAGCCCGGTTGATTTCTCTACAAAACCAATCCAGATCCTTAAAGTGAATGCTCTGGGTACACATAAAGCACTGGGATTGGCGCGGGCAAAAGGCGCCACATTCTTTCTGACTTCAACATCAGAAGTATACGGAGACCCGCTTGTACACCCGCAGGTTGAGGAGTATCTGGGGAATGTCAATCCGATTGGAGTGCGTGGTGTCTACGACGAATCGAAAAGATTCGCTGAGAGCATCACCATGGCCTATCATCGATTTCACGATCTCAATGTGAAAATCGTCCGCATCTTCAATACTTATGGCCCACGAATGCGATTGAATGATGGTCGGGTTGTGCCTAACTTTATCGGGCAGGCCCTCCGCGGGGAGCCTATCACAGTGTATGGCAGCGGCAAACAGACTCGTTCATTCTGCTACTGCTCCGATCTTATCGATGGATTCTGGAGGCTTGTTAATTCCGATCAGTCTGGTCCTATAAATATTGGGAACCCCACCGAAAGAACTATGCTTGAGTTCGCGGAAAACATCAAAGCCGCTACCAACAGTTCGAGTGAAATCATTTACCAGCCACTTCTCACCGAAGATGACCCCAAGCAGCGCAGGCCAGATATAACCAAGGCCAAAGAGCTTCTCGGATGGGAGCCAAAAGTCAGCCTGGAAGAGGGATTAGATAAAACCGTTGCTTATTTCCGGGGGAAGCTGCAGGAAACCGGTCAGCTCTAAATGAATGCATTAGAAGTCATATCCAGGAAACGCGATGGATTTGATCTCACCAAGGAAGAGATTAATTTCTTTATAAGAGAAGTGACGACGGGGAAAATTCCTGATTACCAAACTTCTGCCTGGCTGATGGCTATCACCATCCGAGGGATGACGGACAGGGAGACTCTGGATCTCACGCTGGCTATGCGTGACTCCGGAAAGGGTATCGATCTAAGTGAACTTGGCCCGGAAACTCTGGATAAACACAGCACCGGAGGAGTGGGCGACAAGACATCGCTGGTTGTAGTTCCGATGCTGGCATCGCTCGGTGTCCCGATGCTTAAAATGAGCGGTCGAGGCCTGGGTTTCTCGGGGGGCACCATTGATAAGCTGGAATCAATTCCAGGGTTTCGGACTGAACTTTCCGTTGATGAAGCTATTGCGCAGGTAAAGAAAATTGGAGCTGCAATTATCGCTCAATCCTCCGAACTTGCTCCGGCTGATAAAATCCTCTATGCACTCCGCGACGTCACTGCAACGGTGGAAAGTATCCCCCTCATTGCAAGCAGTATCATGAGTAAAAAGTTAGCCTCCGGTGCGAAGCATATCCTGCTTGACGTGAAAGTGGGCGGTGGCGCGTTCATGAAAACTCAGGAGTCTGCTGAGGAGCTTGCACGTGTAATGACTGCTATCGGACGCGGTGCGGGCGTTCATACCGAAGCTATTTTAAGCCCGATGGAGGAGCCATTAGGATGGTGCATAGGCAATGCGTTGGAGGTGCGAGAAGCACTGGATGTTCTGGAATCTCAACCGCGTACTGAACCGAAGTTTCGTAAGTTATGCCTTGATCTCACTACACATGCGCTGAAGGCCACACGGCGATGCAGTTCAGATAAAGCGGGCTTTGATCTCGCCGAGAAATCGTTGACAAGTGGGGCGGCAGCAATAAAGTTCGCAGAGATTGTTGGGGCGCAAGGCGGCCCGAATAACTGTAAGTCTATTCGAGATTCACTCACCAAAGCCCCTTATCAGATCGAATTACGTTCGGATCAAGACGGAGAAATTACATCGATAAATGCAGAAACCATAGGTCGGCTTGCCTGCAGTATTGGGGCAGGGCGGCTTGAGAAGACAGATGTGATCGATCATTCCGTTGGAATTGAACTGCATGTGAAAACTTTTTTTCGAGTAAGACCAGAGCAGCTCCTCGCCACTCTACATCTCTCCACGCAAGATGGTGAATCCAAAAAAAATTTCATTTCTCATCTTCAAAACGCGTTTACCATCGATACAAATAAACTACATTTCTTAAATTAAAACTCATCATAATATGATCTTAATATAAATTCGCCCAGTGTCACCCAATCGATGGATTGGATGAATTTTCTTCGCACAACTCTGTGTGAAGACAGGGAAGGGGACAGTGGGGAGTTGGTAGTGGCAGAACAAGAAGGTGGAGTTTGAAGCAGGGCTGTCTACTGGCATCCAGCTTTGTATGGATCCCACATGCTGGATGTGCTTCCTGTAACTAACTTCGCATCGAAAACTATCGTATCGTAGTTCATTGCTTTTGAATGACCGTCGAGCAGCATAGTGTTGATTTGCCCGCTGTGACGTGCTTTTCCTGCAGTGATGAAGGAGGCATTTGCGGTATCAAGCGGCGATTTGGTGCCAACATTATTGAAATCGAGAACGGAATTGCCGATATTCTTCCAGTACCAGGGATAGCTGCTGCCAGTTGGATTCACTGGTCCGCCAACCTGTCCATAAGCGCCTTCACCAGCCAATTTGCATGGGCCGTCACCATCCTTGGGGCCATATGGAAGCGCATTGTAATAAGTTCCATCCACCATACCTACCGTGTCTGCAGGCTCGACGATTGCAGCCAGTGCGATTCCGTTATTGGATCGGAAGGTGTAGTTGCTGACCGCGTAGGAGTTCTGTCCGCCATAACTTTGGAATGCATCTTTGACACCGCCTGGATCGATATTAACCCATGAAGAGATTGCGGAGGGGCATCGCCAAACCCCATCGTTTTTGATATATGGGTTCAGCAATTGATTGATGAAAATAGCATCTTTTGCTGATGCGCCAAGATTGATATCACCTGCAAACGGATTTTGCTTCGATCCCGCCTTGCTGAATCGATAGCCTGGAAGCATTTCATCATAGTCCTGGAGATACATCATCACAGACAGACTCATCTGTTTTGTATTGCTCAGACAAGAGATCTGTCGTGCTTTCCCTCGTGCCTGCGCGAATACCGGGAACAGAATTGCAGCGAGGATAGCAATAATAGCGATCACCACGAGCAGTTCGATTAGAGTGAAACCTAGTTTTCTCATTATTTCTCCCTTCTGAAAATGTATCCTGCCTATAATATTAACAGGATACATTTAAAGTATGACAGAAACTCGTTAAGAAAACTTCCGCTTCAAATTAAGAATTCGTTAATTATCACGAAGCACCGCTCGCTTAAAGAAAATATATTTTAGCCTGCATCCCAATGCCCGAAGAGATTCGCAGGTATTTTCGAATTTTCGGGATATATAAGATAGACTAGTTTCTTCGATCGCTCCCAGCCCTTTAAAAAATTTGCCCTGGGGAACACTCTGCGCGCTGTTTCTCCTCGTTCTGGATGATGAGCGGGATCGTTGAGCACGACATCACCTTCTTTTGTGAATCCGACACAAACCAGAAGATGACCCGGATCGGACTCTCTCTTTTTCCCCAGCAGCATATCGTAGGAACAGGAAACGACGACAGGAAATCCTGCCTCGATCCAGTTTTCAAGTTCGCGTACATCTGAAAATCTAGTTACATAGGCTACCATGCCTGGCTTCGAACCTGCAAATGCTGTGTTGAAAGGCCAGTTTCCGGTGCCGTCATACTGCTTATCATAGATCGCATGCGCGACATCAGGAACAGGAATATCCAGTTCTGGGCGATGCAGTTTTCCTGCCCAGTACGCCAGCGTCATGGTTGTGCTGGTGGGGCTGCACCAACCTGCAGCATCTGAATAACCAAGTTGTGTACGTGAGGGTACCACTATCTCCTTACCCCATGCTGCTTTGTTTGGCTCCAGCGAGATAGTATTCATGGTGGTATCCGTCATGGATAGTCCCACATATTTGAGATTAGGAAATGCGCCAGTGGAAGAAGGAGTAAGCGTAACTTTGATTTGAAATTCAGATGCTGGTTTGTACAAAATTAAAGTATCAGTATCGACTTCGCCATTACTATCTTTCTGGCCGGATACGCTGGTTCGAGGAAATGTCTTTCCATCTTTCGACCATAAACCCATCGTGTAGTAATCTGTCTGTTTTCCATCGCAAGCGGCTCGGAGCTCGACTTTAATTCCAGCGCCTTCTTCCGCTTCAGCATTCCAGGAAACGATCAGTTCACGAGATGGAATTGCCGTAAAGAGCATCGGCGAGGTGAGCGTTCTGGTTCCTGCCGCTGCATCCTCGGATTCGTTGAAACCGGGGACTTCAATGTACGCTTTTCCTCGATAATCGGCTGCATGTTTGTTACCTGCATCCAACTGCTTCAGTGTGTCTATGAGCTGGTCGAGATGATCCGTCTGGATGCCATCGACACCCATTTCGATGGCTTTTCGGAAGCCGGGTGGATTATCGTATGGGCCAAGATTATCTGCATAGACCTTGATACCACTGGCATGCGCCTGATCAACCAGCTCTTTTGTCCACTCTAAGATGTTGCCATCGAGAACTTCCGCAGGCAGAATTTTTTCGTAGATTGCTATGCCGCCATCTTTACGGTACTCATTTGGCAGTGATGGCATGACTGGAATGTTCGGAGCTATTTTTTTCCATTCTAAAAGCCCGTCTGTACCATTGTATACGAGTACGTTTTTCTCCATATGATATTTTTTTACGAGAT
>JBBRDM010000076.1:0-22787 GCA_038203935.1 Chthonomonadales bacterium | reverse complement strand
ACGGCATATCTCCATCGATATCTAAAATAGTGGATGAAATTCGAATTAACTGCAGGTAAATCGGTTCACCTGCATGAATGATAACAAATATTGCTCTGGTTGTCAAGAGGCAAATACAGGAGGAGCTACCATTATGATATTTCCAATAAAACCCTATGTCGAGCAGCCCGGGTTACGCGTGCCGATAGCGCTCATCGTCGATGATCCAGCTCCGTGCATCAATCCAGTCTGGTATTTCCGCCACCAGGTAGACGGGCAGTCTGAGCCAAAAGATGTCCGGACTATTCCTCTTGATTTTATGGAGCAGTGGTGCAGCTTTGTGGCTGATTCTGGAATTCGAGGTGATTTTACGGTACTTCCTTATCCCGCAGGCCTGGGGAGGATCGATCAGGGACTGGAAGGCTGCGATAAAAATGAGGTGGATGCCTGGCTTGACCTGGCCAAACAGTGGATTATGCCTCAGTTTGATATCCACTGCGAAATTCTTACACACACGATGGCGCTCGATCTGAAAACTTTGAGCCTGCTCCCGATCAGCGAGCATCAGTGGAGCGATCAGCAGGATGAAGCCACTCTGACGGAATATTTTGCGGCAGCTATGTCGATATTAAAAGACGCAGGGCTTCCAAATTATGGTATGACTCAGCCGTGCACTTATACCGGAGACGAATCACTATATGCGCGCGCGCTTCTGGCTGCGGAAAAAAGAGTGAATGGCAGAAAAGTAACCCATAACTTTGTTCACATGGACTCCGTTTCACACAGGGTTCCGCCTCGGATTACGGTGCTGGAGGAAGCAGCAGGTGAAGCAGTAGTCAGTGTATGGTGCGGCACGGATGATTTCATCTGGAATACGCAGGACAGGGAACATTCCGATCGTTCACTCTCACCACAGGTGATTGCGGATAGGTTCCTGACAGAAAACGGCGAAGGAGGCCGTCTGCCCGTATTGTTCCGTGGCGGCGGCCCGATGGTTCTGGTTACGCACTGGCAATCGCTCTATTCCAACGGATCCCGCCAGGGGCTGGAAGTATACCAGGAGACCATTTCCCGTGTGAAATCAGTCTACGGCGAAAAAGTGCAGTGGTGCAAAATATCGGAATTGACTGAGAGATTCCTGGCGGCGCAGACGGTGCAGTTCACTGCTTCCGCCAACATAGATAGCATCTCTATAACAGTTCAATGCCCATTCGACACCGATATTCTCACCTTTTCAGCAGCGGCTCCATGGCCGCTTTTTACAGGACCGCAGGTTTCACAGGATGGGATAGTACTGCCGCAAACTATTGACAGCGCAACGCTGGAGGTCGGACATTGGATGATGCGTGGTTCGGTAGTGAGTATCAGTCTACCGCTGTCCGCAAACAGGCCTGTAAGCGTGGAGATTAAGACGCATAGTCAGTAGTTGTGATGCGGTCAATCCAGGCATGTGCTGCATGTTTCATGTAATCCCAACCAGGAAGGTTTTACTGCATGTTTACGAAATCCCAACCAGGCAGGTTTTACTGCATACTTCACAGACAGAGGATTTAACCAGTTCATTCCATCATAATGCGAAAACAAATTTTACCATTACCCTCTTTACGAAACGGAGCGCATTGGGGTCGCCGATGATAAAATAGGTGTCTGTTCCTGCCTGGCCCGCATTGTGATAAGAAAGATACGCATTCAGATTTCCATTATCAATCACCATGCGTCCTCCCCACGAGCGAAACGGGCTGAGTTCGTAGTTCATCGTGAGAATGTGCTGCTGAACGAAGCCGTCATGAGTTTCGCCATAAGTAGAAAAGGCAACATCCAGCTTTCTGAATAATCGTGCTCGGAAAGAGGGGCCAAATGAAGTGAATGGCCGGCTGCCAAGCCGCCCTGTTGTCAGATCCAGCCCCCATTGCTTGAACCGGTTTGAGAGACCCCCGCCGACACTAATTCCGTACGTAAAATCGTTATCCTGATCGAATTTTCCGCCGTTAAAGAAAACTCCGTATCTATTATCATTTTTCGTAGTAAAACCAAAGTCTAGGGAAGCCTGGCGCCGAAAGGGAGTTCCATCGATATGCCAGTCATAGTTCGTTGAAAAATCGGAAAAGAATCCACGTAGATTGCCATGATGCCAGTTCGTCTGCCAGTTTGAATAGGTGGACCAACCTTTATAATCGGTGAATGGAATATAGCCTAGCCGGTCTATAAAGTTGTTTTCCACGTACCGGTAACGAACCGTACTGAACATATTTTTGTCTTCCAGATTGAACGCATCGGAGAAGCCATTACCTCCGGCGCCAACTCCCAGAGTTTTCGAAAACTCGGCATTGTTCGACCACTTCCCTCTTCGAACTTCAGGGGAAAAAGCCAGCACGGTGTTATCTTCACCGGGAGCAAGATGCTGCAGCATCATGACCGATGCACTCGCCAGCGGGCCGAATTCCCGGCGCACATGGGTAACATAGTCTGCTTCATGCCCGAAACCAACGGTTCCCATCACCCCCAGTGTCGTTTGTGGATTAATTTTGCCATAGGCTTTCAAGCCAGTATCGACATGAGTGATAGTTGATGGGTCAAAATAGTAGCCTAATGAGTAGTCCTCTCCCAGAGAGAGATAGTTTCTGCCTTCCAGAAAGAAGGGGCGTTTTTCAGGAACATACCGTTCAGACCGGGTGAACCCGATGCCTTCTACTGCTCCTTCCACACTTGCAAAATCAGGATTGATGGTTGCGACGCCCGTAAACTCCGGGGTGGGCTGAAATCGTGTGTCTAAACCTATTCTGGTCTGACTTCGACCCCCTCCAATTTGGGAACTTGGCATAAGGTAAGGCAGCATCGAAAAGCGCGGTTTCCACCCTTTTTCAGAAGGATGCACATCTTTCCAAATTCCTTCATACTCCAGAAAACCCTGCGGTCCCAGCCAGCTCCAGATAGACGTACGCTGTGTGCGGGTCTGGTATCTTCTGAAGTTGATTCCCATTGCCTGCGGATCTTTTGAATGGGGATAAGTGAGTATGCCCCAGGGAATACGCATTTCCGCAGTCCATCCTTCAGGAGTTCTTTTTGCAGCTGCGGCCCAATCGCCCTGCCATTCCAGCTTATTGGCTCTTCCACCGGCAAATGAAGTGCGCCGTGTTCCTCTCGCATTGACAATGAAAGTACTGAGGTCGTTCCATTTTTGAGAGTGAAATGGTTCCAGGAAAAAGCGGACATTATCGTCATTTCCCATATCGGCATCACGCACTGTCTCTCTCGCAAGTATTGAGTTTGGCATGGCATCGTGGCATCGAAATCCAACATATATGTAGTCGCTATCGTACGCCAGCAGAGCTTCTGTCTGATCCTCTACGGGCTGTCCAGAATCACTGTCTACAAAACTGGATGCCACCGAAGCAACTTTCCACACAGCATCGTTCAGATCGCCATCAATTACAGGCGGTTTGAATTCGGCGCCCAGCTTCATAGCAGGCACGGTGCGTTTTGAAAGCATTTCATTGGTAGATGCTGCAAGGGCAGATGGTGCAGGAAGAAAGCAGAGAGTCAAAACCGACCAAATACCAGCTATGCGGCTGAACAAAATCCTCAGGAATTTAAGTTTTGAAATCGAGCTGGTAGTCATTAATTGAAATTTCCGAAAAGATGGCGATGCAATAATCTAAATGAAACCGAACAGAGTCAGTTTGGAAAAGATACGGCGGATGATTGATACGGATGTCTATTATACCGCAAGCTAGATTAAGTTTTCATTAAGCCTGCACCCGGCATGCTATAATATTTTAATATTCGATCATCTTGTGAATAAATCTGGCAATGCGGAAATATTATTTGAATAGTGCTCATATCTATATAGCTCTCATAGCCCATGATGCCAAAAAAAAAGATATGGTTTCTTTGGTAGAGCGGCATTTCAACTTTCTGAGCAAGGGAAAATTGACTGCTACTAGAACTACCGGCAGTCTCATTGCGGAAAAAACTGGCCTGACTGTGCATACGATGCTGTCTGGTCCACAGGGCGGAGATCTACAGATCGGAGCCCTGGTTGCTACCGAGCAGGTAAGCGCAATGATTTTCCTGCGTGACCCACTGACTGCCCATCCCCACGAGCCTGATATTGCCGCATTGCTCAAAGTCTGTGATATTCACAATATTCCCCTGGCTACCAACGTGGCGTCTGCGGATATTATTCTTGACCGTCTGATGCAGCTGACCCAAAATACGTCATAAACAGCATTAATTATCAGTGCTGCTGAATCTCTAGCGAAAGGCTCCTTTGTGACTAAAGTTTTAGTGGTTGATGATGAACAGCCAATTGTTGAGGCGGTTGCGTACAATCTTAAAAAAGAAGGTTATTTGGTGGAGACTGCGGCCGATGCAGAGCAGTGCCTGGCCTTAGTGCGGAGAGAAGCTCCCGATCTCATCCTTTTGGATGTAATGCTTCCTTCAGCGAGTGGGTTTGAGATATGTAAAATGCTGCGAAAACAGGGCAGTATCCCCATTATTATGCTGACCGCACGGGCAGATGAAACGGATAGAGTGGTCGGACTCGAATTAGGCGCAGACGACTACGTGGTTAAACCTTTCAATATGCGGGAACTGATGGCACGTGTCAAAAGTGTTCTTCGCAGAGCCACTTCGGAACCAGCCCAGGATGATATGACGCTTCTGTCTGGTAATCTCTCTATCGATCCGGTGCGGCATGAGGTAAGTTTAAATAATGTAATGCTGTCACTGGCGCCAAAAGAGTTCGATCTGCTTCGATTTCTCATGGCCCATCCGGGGCAGGTTTTTACCCGCCAGGTTCTATTAGACAGGGTATGGGGTGCGGAAGCTTATGTCGAGGAGCGCACAGTGGATGTGCATATGCGCTGGCTGAGAGAAAAAGTCGAATCCAGTCCGTCGCATCCTGTTCGGCTGCTCACCGTTCGTGGAGTTGGTTATAAATTTCAGTCCTGATAATTGATCTCCAATTCTCAAATGTTCAAATAATTTTACGTCGGGCAGTTATATGTTAGAAACTCCTTTCGAACTGGTTTGGGATCTAATTGAAATAGGCATCATGGTCGTAGACAGCCGCAGAACCGTGCTCGATTGTAATGCTGCTGCCATGAAAATCCTCAACGGCAGCGAAGAAAAGATCGTTGGAAAATCACTGCTCGGGGCTACTCTGTCTTACGATATGCTAGGTCTGCTTATTCTCGCAGCGCACAGCGGAGAACCTCAGCAGCAAGAGATACAGATTGGCGATGCCGCAAAAAAGATTATTCAGGTGCGTGTCCTTCCATTTCCCGTTCCGCCAATAAAGAATAGTGCAGGAGATTACCGTTTTCTGATACTTATGGAGGATTTCACTCGCCTTCGTCAGCTCGAAACAGTTCGGCGAGATTTTGTGGCAAATGTATCTCATGAATTGAGGACGCCCCTGGCTTCTATCCGAGCCATGGCCGAAACTCTGCAGGATGGTGGTGTACACGATCTTAATATCTCTTTACGCTTTTTAAATCTAATCGTTGGGGAGGTGGAGAGGCTGACCCGGCTGTTGGAAGATCTTCTAACACTTGCGCAGGCAGAATCTTCGGTACCGGAAAAATCTCATTTCCTGTTTCATTATCTGCTCAAGGATGTATTGGAAAGATTTCAGCTTCAAGCTGCATCGGCACGGATAGCGCTCACTGGCAATTTTTCTGATGACCTGATGATTTATGGTAATCGTGATCAGCTTGAACAGGTCCTCATTAATCTAATCGACAATGCTATAAAATATACTGGGCAGGATGGAACCGTATCATTACGAGTGTGGGAAACAGAAGATTCTGTCTATATCGAGGTAAAAGATACAGGCATTGGAATACTGTACGCGGATCTTCCACGTATTTTTGAAAGGTTCTACCGTGTGGATAAAGCGAGGTCACGACAGTCTGGGGGAACAGGGCTTGGGCTCTCCATCGTGAAACACATCGTGGAAACGCACGGCGGAAAAGTTACGGTGGAGAGCGAATACGGAAAAGGCAGTACTTTCGGATTTAGCCTGCCAAAATTTACAAGCTAGAGCGCTTCGACTTCTTCTTCGGGATCTTCCGCATCATCGAGGTCTACATCTACATCCTCGAACTCCTCATCCGGATCGTCCAACAGAGGCTCCACAGCATCGATACCTTTGAGATCGTCGCTTTGTGAAGAGATCACTTTGACAGGGCGTATCTGCTCCAGATTGAGCGCGGCCGGAGCTGCCGAACTTTTCTGCTTACTCTCTTCGCTCACAAATTTCACATTCACGTCCGACATCCACAAGGGGATCTTAGCCATAGGCTTACCGGTCGTTGAACAGACTACTTCACGAACATCCAAATCTGGCTTCCGCATTCTCTTTATCACTCCCAAAAAATGTTACTGTTAACTTAAAATGGCCCGGTCAATACAGGTTTTCAGGCAGCGTCCTGCTTCTGTTTTTCAGGCGCTGCAACGGCAGTGCGCACTGAAACGACGCCATTAATTATCATTATAATTCCTGCACCGAGATATACAAACGAACTCGACTGATCCATTGGATGGCCGGGCTCTGTAAGAAATTTATTGCCAGTGGCAAATCCCAGAATACTTACAATAATCAGGGCGATGCCGATCAAAACGAACATATTTAGATATCGCAGCATAACACACCCTTCACTATATCTGCAATTCCGCGTAGTGCGAATCTTTATAGTATACCGTAATTACGAAGATTTAGTTTCGTGCGAGTTCAGCTTAGGAGAAATTTGGGGACAGAATCGGATTGATATTTAAAAAATGTACAGTTGGTTAAGCGGGAAATGGGTACGCAATCAGACCGACTCACGCTGCTCAATTTTGAATCCCGTTGGAGTACGAGTCGATAATCTGCACTAATTTTTTATCATGTTCCGCTGTGCTTTTTTTTAGAGATTGATAACTCGACTGAGATACTTTAATCCCATGCTGCAGAAGTATATTAACCTTATCAGCTTTTTTAAAATTAAGTGCAGTCTCCATTGCATCATCGGAGGATGCCCCATGGTTTATCAAAATGATGATATTATTGGGATTATTTGCATTTATAGCCCCGGAAATATGGCGCAACCCTTTATAAGCTTTAGAATTTATATTGGCTCCTAACATTAAATAAAATTTAATTTCGGCCGGCTCGCCTTCGAAAGCACTCTGTCCTAAACCGAAGTCTATTCCCCATCGTGTGAGCAGCACGATTGGAATCAGGACTATTACAGCGATTAATATTTTTAAATTCCATCGTTTTATCATGTTTGAGTTATGTCGCCGGTATGCTTTTCCTTTTAAATGCGCAAACTCTGCAGCTGATATGAACATTATAAAGTCCGTATTCATTTTACGAAGTATGGGCTTTATAATTAAGTTGTGCTAATGTGGTGGTTCGTTTCTGCCTGGTGCATGTTTAAAGCCACCTGGTCCAGTTTTTCCATCCCCCGGGTGCCGCATACCAGTATCGGCACCGGGTTTAGGGCCAATTGGACCAGGAGGCGGATTAATGAAATACCACCCAACTCCGATTACCACCATCAGCATGAGGACGACCACCACGACGGAGGCCGCTGGTCCAATCTTTTTATTCATTGCTGATTTCTCCTAGAAATTTCCATCCGGGCGGAAGAGCCACACATGGCAGCCATCCGTCCATGGTCCCCAGCCAAAACCAGCCTTGCTATACAGGTAGAAAGGATCGCTGTTGCCATCTGTTGAAAGCGGTGCATTTGGATCATCACTGGATGTTGAACTTAGATGACGCCACTTGGAATGGCCATCCGCAAAAGTCATTGTAGTTCCCTGAGTGTGAATCCACGAGGTCGCGAAAGTAGCCTCCCCGTTCGGACCAAGGGAATAGAAAAAGCTCGCTCCACCGTTCGGATAGCTGTCACCACCGTAGCAGTTTTTTTGCGCCGAAGTATTGGATATGTATTTGCATGCTCCTGCAGGATCAATGGTACAGTCCAATACAGGATAGCTGAACGCGGAACCCGACTGCTGTACTTTACCGTAGCCTTCCCACATCATAATAAGGCCTGTGGGAGTATTAATTTCAGCCTGACCTAGACCGTGAAGCAAGCCGTTATAAGTATATGTCACGTTTGCAGGTGTCTGAAGCGGATGAGCGAAATCGCCCTGTTGTACATGAAAAGGATCTGGATAGAGTGTACTCGAAGGGCAGGCTAGAATCGCCAGGTTTTTGACGTACGGATAAGTGGAGTTCGCCCAGAACTGCTTGAAGCCCTCGACAAATGCCGGGTCGGAGTTCGGTGCCCAGTTTGCAGGAACATCTTGATTGTAGAGCGAAAGCCATCCTATATCTTTTGTAGAACCATAAGACAGAGGATATGTTTCATCGTAGTCTTCAATGTACATAATCACGCCTAATCCCAACTGTTTTGTGTTGGATAAGCATGAAGTTTGGCGCGCTTTTTCACGAGCCTGGGCAAAAACGGGGAAGAGAATAGCGGCGAGTATAGCAATGATTGCTATCACGACAAGTAGTTCGATGAGCGTAAACGCTCGGCGATTGATGATAGGCATTATGATCCTCCCAAACAAAAGATGTGAACTTGTGCTTGAGTCTCAACGTGATGCCCTCCCAAAAAAATAAATAAAAAAAAAGCAATTATGAAGAACTAACTATAACATATTAACACATATTTCCCGATTTTGTTTCTGTGAAATCTTATAAAATACAAAAATGACCTCTTCAAATGAAATTGAAGAGGTCATTTTGCTTGAGTTAACTGATAAATACTACTGCATACTCAGCGGGCCGCTCGGCGCTCTCGACGGTGTTTTCTTACCGCCGCTGCCATTTGGAATCATCGGTTTTTGATCGGCTGCGTTTCCTGCGGCCTGAGCTCCCTGGCTTGGGGGCGGCGCAGCGACTTCATCCGCGTCTTTTTTAGCGCAGCCACTGAGCGCGGCTCCAAAGAGCGAGACTGCCAAAAGGCACATAGTTAACTGCGCTCTCATCTACTTAAGGTCCCACACATACTGGCTCTCATCGGTCACCTGAACTGCAGTGTCAGCGATTCCCACTGCCCAGTTGGTGCCGGCTGCCAATGCGCCTGGGCGGTAAGCCTTGGCATGGCCGTCGCACATCACTACATTGCCGCCGCCGGTGTGCCTGGGAGCAAAGTCGCCTGTATAGGTAGGAGCTGTTGTATCATCGCCATAAGATCCGACTCCCCATCCACCATTGCTGTAGCCGCAGGTATCGGGTACGGTAACGATTGCAGGGCTTTCAGCTGTGTAGCTGCCAAACCATCCATTAGTGTCATCCCCATTGGTTTTGGTATCGACGAAGAAGACCGTTGCCGCCGGAGAAGCAACTCCACTTTCGTTAATAGGCAGGCCAAGAAATGGCTTGCATGACCCTGGAGATTGGTTGAGGTAGTTGTAGTTTAGGCCATAGGAAGTAGAAAACGACTTCCAGCACATGTTTGTGATCGGCCCGTACGGGTTTGTTCCCCAGAAGCCGTATGGATTCTTACTGTTGTCCGGGCAGCGGAAGAGCTGGATGGATTTGATATAGGGAGAAACCAGAACCGGCCAGGTGCGAGGCACTCCTCGAAGAATACAAGAATCGGCCAGCGCACTGTCATCGGCATCCGTGCTGGGCTGAACAGAGTGATCCTGCCAGCTGGCTTCCGGATAAGTGCCATCATAATCCTGCATATACATCAAGGTAGCCAGTCCAATCTGGCGTGAATTGCTCAGGCAGGAGATGGCACGCGCTTTGGCACGAGCTTGTGCAAAAACAGGGAATAGTATCGCTGCAAGGATTGCAATTATGGCGATGACGACAAGGAGTTCGATGAGCGTAAACGCTCTTCGATGTGTAAAGAACATGACAGAACCCTCCAAATAAAATAAATAAAGCGAATGTTAACTAAAAAAACATTTCAGTATGTTCCGGCTGAGGAGCATACTGCACATTAATAGGACGAATATTAATTAATAATGTTCTAATCTTATTAAGATTTAGTGCGTTGAGTATGTTTTTATTTCTTAATCATCCTAATTATAACAAATGTTTGCTTTTTTCGCAAGCGATAAGTTCGCGAATTGCGATATATTTCACAAACTAGTAATTTTATCATCTAACCTGGCAATGCAAAACGGTTTTAAATGAAATCTACACAACTGATCAAATGGTAAATCCGATTCAATATGCTATTTCACCTGACCGCCCGCTCTGAGATGCTGAAGTACGATTTGTTCGATCGACATATTCGAGGCAGCACGAATATAGTCGACGCCGTAACGATGTGAAAAGCTTTCGATGTCCCCACAAAATTGAGAAAAAGCCTGTGCATAGCGCTGCTGCAGTTGTGGATTAACGCTCATCTCCTTGAACTCCCCTGTCTCACTGTCGATTATCCTGAGATCTCCCAGCAGTGTGGGTTTTATCTCTTCGAGTGCGAGGGTATGTACAAGGGAAACCTGAAAACCGCGCGCGAGCAAAGCTTTGATTCCGTCCTGCCACGTGGAATCGAAAAAATCTGAAAAAACAATAGCGACTCCTTTATGCTTGACAGTGGAAGCATATCGTTTCAGAGTCGTCGAGAATGAAGTTTTACCACCAATTTTAATATTTTCCAAATAGGAAAAAAAGGGCAGCACTCCCCCTTTGCCGCGCTGGGTTGGGAGCGCCCTGCCGAGTTCGGCTCCATATGGCTGTACACTCACACGATCGTAATTCGAAAGGCCGATATATCCCAATGCAGCAGCCATTTGAACAGCAAATTTAAATTTAGGCGGCTCCCCAAATCGCATGCTCTCGCTCGTATCTATCAGCAAAGATAAAAACAGGTCTTCTTCTTCGACGAAAAGTTTGAGGAACATCTTATCAAAGCGCGCAGCCAGATTCCAGTCGACGTAGCGCAAATCATCACCCAGGCCGTATTCACGATAGTTCGCAAACTCGATGCTGGTACCTCGTTTGAGGGATTTCTTCTCACCCTTCATCTGGCCGGCAAATGGGCGGCGTGTTATTATGGTAAGCTTTTCAAGCTTTTTCAGAAAAGCCGCATCCAATAATCGGTTGGCATCGTTAACCATCCATCTTCTCCCTGCCAAAGCAGTTATATGCCCAGCATATATTTGCGGTTTCACGCTTTTGATAATTCAATGTTAGTGATGATCTGCATTTATCCCTCTTCGTCTTGACAAACCGAGGGACGCCATTGTATAATTACGAACTTCCTTATGCCGAGGTAGCTCAGTTGGTAGAGCAGCGGACTGAAAATCCGCGTGTCACCGGTTCAAATCCGGTCCTTGGCATTCTCCCTATTTCAGACGGTTAGCACCTCGTACCGATACACGTTTGAACTTCAGCCACTTCAACGCAGAATAGCTCCTGAGTCAATGTATTATAGTTTGGATATTTGCAGAGAAGGCAGAGATATTGGCATCACGAGCACCATCCAAGAAAATAGCTAAAATATCTCCGCCAGATTCAAAACCTTCGCAGGCCAAATTAATACTTGCGCTTCTCTTCGCTGCAGGCGCCATTGGGGTATTGATTTTTCGCACGCATAGTACTCTCCAAAATGCCAAACCTGCCCTTCTGCATCTCAGCGATGATGTGATACTAGGAGACGCGCCCCCTCTGCCAGGCGACGATCTGAATACATTCAGAGAGAAGATGACACAGTGCAGCGCACTGCAGGTCGAAGCTCGTTCGAAACCTGCTGATGTCCAGGCATGGGCGAAGGCTGGCCAGGCTGCAATGGTTTTAGGGGACTATCTCTCGGCAAGTACTGATTTTCAGAGGCTGATTCAACTAAACACCAGTGCTTCCTCTGATATTTATGATGCCCTCGGGCAGAGTCAGGCACAGCTCGGCCAGCGTTCTAAAGCGCTGCTTACATATCAAACTCTTCTTAAACGATTCCCGCACAGCGCAGAAGGTTATATTGGATTGAGCCGGGCACAGTCTAGTTTTGGAAACAAAATAGAGTCGCTTAAAACTCTTGACGACGCTTCTCACGTGATGCAAACCATACCAGATAGAATTCACATTGCCCATGAATTTGAGCAAAAGGGAGATCTTGCACGTGCGCTTCAGGAATCACAGTCTGTACTCACCAGCAGCCCGGATGATCCGCTCGCAATGCTGATGACAGGACATCTGCTTTTTATGCTGGTACGCCTGCCGGAAGCGCAGCAAATCTATTCCAAACTGACTCTTGCGCATCCGGAGGACGGCAAAGCCCGCTATACCTATGCAGAGATTTTAGACAATCCAATGACTAAAGGCCGGGATCGTCAGATGGCGGAAAACATACTGCTGGATATGATTCAGCAGGATCCCAGGGATCCAAAACCCTATGCTAAACTTGGCGCAATGTATTTTGAACAGGGCCATTTCAAGCAGTCTGCCTATATCTATATTCGCCTTTTGGAACTCGTGCCTGATTCAGCCGCAGCCCGACTCCAGCTTGCGCAAGCCTACGCCAAGCTAGGGGATCTCAAGTCCTCTCAGTCTCAGCAGGAAATCGCACAGCGTCTTTTAATGCGAGATAGAGAAGAAGCACAGCTTCAGGCGGATATTGCTCGACAGCCGGCAGATGCCGTGGCTCGATTGAAATTGGCGCTCCATTATCAGAATTACGGGCAGTTTGGAAATTCATTGCCGCCGCTCCAGGCAGCTTTCTCTATCGATTCAGGAAATAAAGCGATACAAAGCTCCATTCAGAAAACATATGCCGATCTCCATGTTCCACTGCTGCAATAAGCTGAATTGAATTTATAAAGACTGCTCTCCTATGAATTTATTATGCAACCGATATATGCCCATTCTGTTCCTGCTGTGCCTGCCAACTCTTAGCTGCACGAGGAAAACTGCCTCCACTCGGACAGCCCCCGCTCAAGCGGTAATCAAGTTAGTCGATATAACAAAATCCTCTGGAATAACTGCCGAGCGCACAAACGGCGCTTTCGGGAAACGCTGGATGCCGGAAACCCTGAGCGGCGGTGCCGCATTCCTGGATTATGATAACGATGGGTGGCAGGATATTCTGCTTATCAAAGGCGCTTATATGCCTGGTAAGACTCCTTCCGATGGTCAGCCGACGATAGCGCTCTATCATAACAACCGAAATGGCTCTTTCACAGATGTTACTCAGGAGTTGGGACTGGGCATTCGGATGTATGGTATGGGAGTCAGTATTGGGGATTTTGATAACGATGGATACGATGACATTTTTCTGTCGGCGATAGGCAAAGCAAAGCTGTTCCATAATATGCCGGACGGCAAGGGTGGCCGGAAGTTCGTAGAAATCACCGATAAAAGTGGGATTTCTGACACAGGTTTTTCGACATCCTCGGCATGGGTGGACTATGACCGAGATGGTAAGCTGGATCTTATCGTCTGCCACTACGTAAAATGGTCCCCGGAAACGGATGTATTCTGCGGAACAACCATCAAAGAGTACTGCCGTCCAACGGTCTATCCGGGGGAATCCTGCCGCCTGTATCATAATGATGGCAGCGGCCATTTTACGGATGTTACTAAAAAGGCTGGCCTTTTTAATCCAAATTCTAAAGGCTTAGGAGTATGTGTTTGTGATATCGATGGCGACGGCTGGCCGGATATTGTGATAGCCAACGACATGGAGTCGAATTGCCTATATCGCAACAACAAAAATGGCACTTTTACAGAAATTGGGCTGCAGAGTGGAATCTCCCTTTCGGATACGGGCAAGCCTCGAGCTGGAATGGGCATAGATGCAGCAGACTACAGAAACAACGGCGGATTTGGTATTGTGATTGGCAACTTCGCATTTGAAGGGCTGGCGCTTTACGATGCCGGAGTTCAGCCTCCCTACACCGAGCGCTCCAAGCAGGCTGGGATTTACGACCCAAGCTATCCTTTTGTGACTTTTGGAGTGCTCTTCAGTGATTTTGATAACGACGGACTGGCCGATTTGATGGCGACTAACGGCCACATTCAGGATATGAATATCGGGACTAACCCGGAGCAGAATTCGGCGCAGCACAATTTGCTATTTCAGAATCGCAATGAGGGAGGTTTCACGGATATCAGTGCCTCCATCGGGCCGGCTATGATGGAATCCATGGTAGGCAGAGGGCTCTGCAGCGGAGATTTTGATAATGATGGCAAGCGCGATGTACTGCTCATTCCGAATGTGAAAGCGCCGCGCCTTCTGCATAACGAAACCGATAATAAGAACCACTGGATGGGAATTCGCTTGATAGGTTTGAAAAGTAACCGAAATGGATATGGGGCGAAGGTGACAGTCGAAGCGGGCGGAGTAAAACACTCAGCTTACGCACACAGCGGCGGTAGTTATCTTTGCGCAAGTGACCAGCGTCTTCATTTTGGTCTTGGAAATTCTATCCACCTCGACCATATTCAAATTGAGTGGCCGAGTGGTATAAAGCAGGAGTTCGGAGCATTAGACGCGGACAGGTATATCACGCTGACTGAGGGTGAACCTGAAATCAGATAACCAGTGCCAGGGAAAACTCGGCCAAATCTCTTTTTGGATTTGCAGCAGACAGGATGGAATGGGATTTCTTTCGATGAATTCCATCCCATCTTATCGAAGCGATAAACACACTAAGGACATGGATGATTCGTGTTAAAAGAATAGCATCCATAAGAATGATATGCAGAACCAGCCTTACACCACTTCATTTTTCGGGGAGCAAAAGAGCGGAAGCCCGGGAGCATCTACAGCCAATTTATAGAGCGATTCCGATCCTGGATGGGTGATATAGAGCGTACGCAGCTCTTTCCCTGCAAATTCAACATTGGTGGGCCCGGCAGGATTGTCGTGCGGAAGCGTGATGGTGCGGACAATCTTTCCATCGGTATCCAAAACTACAACAGTCGAGGCGCCATAGTGGGCTACCCACAACTGGCCGGTCGTATCAAACGCGATGCCATCGGGAATACCGCCTGGATCAGCGGAAAGATCTGCGAACTCCTCCATCGTCCCAAGCATTCCCCCTTCGAGCAGCTTAAATCGTACGATACGATCTTTCAAAGTCTCCGCCACGTACAGATAAGTTCCATCGGCATTGAAAGCCAGTCCGTTCGGAAACTCCATCTTCACATCGAACCTAATTAGTTTTCTCGTATCCAGCTCAAATCGGTAAATCGGCCCGATTGGAATATCTTTCCCAGAACCGCCGGGTGCTGTGAAATAGAGTGCACCTTGCGGATCAAAGACAAGATCGTTAGGCGCTTCCAATGGTTTCCCCTCGAAGTAATCGACTACACTCTCCTGGCTGCCATCCGGATAAATTCTGATAATCGCGTTTCTTTCAAAGTCACAAACATAAAGCGAACCGTCCTCATGGAAAATCATACCGTTCGCTTTTTTGAAGGTAAATGGCACCGCATTCTGATTTGCACGGTATGGCGCAGTTACTTCTCCCTCCAGAGTTACCTTCGTAATGTAATCCGCATTGTTATTCGAACAGTAGACTGCACCTTTTCCATCATAAGCTGGACCTTCAGGAAAAGCCAGGTTATCCGCAACACAAATAAGACCAGGTTCAATGCTCACTGTTTTAGCTCCGTTTCTAAGTATGAAGGCAGTCGACTTCAGAATTTACAAAAGTGTCCATAGGGTGTTTAAAATCAAATGGTCATTCCAATAGAAGTTCGATAATAGCATACACCTGATCGCATGTCAACAGTATTTGGATACTTTTAAGAATAATTACAATTCTTCACAACAAAGTACTTGACCTATTTTCATAATGCTGTTACACTATCAAAGTACCACTGGTCATACCAATTGTATGTGTAAATTATTACCAGAGAACCACTAAAATGCCAAGACGACCAATATCCTCGCTGCCGGCTGCCAAAAAAAATAAGATATCGGTTTCTGACGATGTCATCGAGCAGATAAAAGCGCTTGTTAAAGAAGCTGAGTTCGTTCCCGGCGCCCGGCTGCCAAGCGAGCGAGAACTCGCACGCCAGCTCGGAGTAAGCCGCCCATCTATCAGGCATGCTTTGAGCGCCCTCACGCAGGTCGGCGTGCTCAAAACTCGGCAGGGAGCAGGCACTGTAGTTGCAGGTACTTCTGAAAACCTCCTGCGAGCGCCTTTCGAGTTCTTGATGCTCATGGAGCATCCTTCCGTTTACGATCTCTACGAGGTTCGTGAACTTATCGAAGTCCATCTTGCCGGACGCGCCGCAGAACGTCGAAATGAGGAAGATCTGGCTGAAATGTCGAAAGCGCTGCAGGAGATGCGTGGGCCGGAGACCGGCGGCGAATATACTACCGCTCCAGACATGGCATTCCATGCTGCGCTCTCTGCGGCGGCCCACATGCCTATACTCGAAAGAATCCTCGTCTGCCTGCAGGATGGAATACGTGACTGTATGGTATCTGCGCTGCCAGCTGTTTGGGACTGGCAGGCCTCCTTCAGCATTCATGAAAATATCTTCGAGGCAGTATTGAAACAGAGCGCAACCGATGCCAGACGGGCGATGACCATCCATATGGCTGTCGCTATCGAGGAGCTCAAGAGGCTGGAACTGTCGGCTTCGATAGGAGATACGGCATGAGTTCCACGATAAGAATTGGGGTGGCTGGTTATCGAGGAACCGCATATATGAGCGGCCTGAATTCCTTTCCCGATGCTAAGGTCACCGCTTTTTGTGAGAAAGATCCTCAGCGGCTGGAATCAGTTTCCAAACAGTTTGATATTCCATATACCTATAGCACCTATGCGGATATGCTGGAAAATGTCGATGCTGTCGTAGTCGCCACTCCGATGCAGCTTCATGTTCCGCACAGCCTGCTGGCTCTAAAAGCAGGAAAACACGTTTTCTCAGAAGTGACTGCGGCTATTTCTCTCGACGAGTGCTGGCTGCTGCTTGATTCAGTAAAGCGGACAGGCCTCACTTATATGATGTCGGAAAACTGCTGTTATTTCCACAATAATCTGATTGTGCTGGAGATGGTGAAACGTGGGCTCTTTGGTGAGCCCTATTTCGGCGAAGGGGAGTATCTGCACGAAGTGCGGCATCTGCATCATGCCCAGGATGGGAGCCCTACCTGGCGTTACTACTGGCATGCGGGCATCCGGGGCTGTACCTATCCTACGCATAGCCTTGGGCCGGTGATGCAATGGTTTAAAGCGGTCCATTCTGAGGAGAGGATTGCCTCTGTGGTATGCCTGGGAAGCGGACAGCATACTGACCCAGAACACCCGCACGATGATACCTGCCTGATGCTCTGCACTCTGGCGAGCGGTAAGCTCATCAAGATTCGATTCGACACGATGTCGAATCGGCCTCATCTGGGGAACTGGTATGCGCTGCAGGGTACGCATGGCGCCTATGAAACCACCCGTGACGGCAAAGAGAATGGAACGATCTGGGTTGGAGAAAGCAAACTCCATGACGAGCGCAAGTGGCAGTCCATTGCAGATTATGAAGAGCTGCTGCCTGCGAAGTATCGTGCAGATTCAGCCGAAGCAAAAAATGCAAGCCATGGTGGAAGTGATTACCATGTTGCACGTGCCTTTGTTGAATCGCTGATATCAGGTGCACCATCCCCGGTAGATATTTACGATTCTCTGGAGTGGACCGCTGCGGGACTATGTTCTCAGATTTCGATAAGCAATGCGAACGTGCCCATACTTGTTCCCAATTTTCGAGATCCGAAACAGCGCCCTGTTTTGCTGGATGCGCCGCAGCCTGAGATCTAAAAAAGAATGTGCAAAGTTTAATTCAGAAGGAGCCTCCATGGACTCGCTGGTGATGAGACGAATTGATGTCGATAATCTTCCTGAACTGCCCCTACTCCCGGAAGGATATATCCTTCGCGCTGCTGAGCCAGCAGATGATTATCAACTGGCTGAGCTTTTAGGAGCCGCATTTCCAGATAGCGAATGGTCCGCAGAGCGAGCCAAAAAAGAGTTTACGGAGGATCCGAACGTATTCAAGACTTTCGTAATTGAAAAAGGCGATGTTTTAGTGGCTGCATCCACAGTACTGCTTTCTCCAAAGGATATGCCAGGAACTGGTATAGTGCACTGGGTTGGAGGATTGCCTGCGGAAAAAGGCAAACGTTTTGGCTATGTCGTGGTGCTGGCGACACTGCATGAATTCGTGCGAATCGGGTGTAAAGATTCGCTGCTGCGAACGGATGATATAAGACTGCCTGCTATCAAAACTTATCTCAACCTTGGCTTCAAACCGGACTACATCGATGATACTCATCGAGCAAGATGGTCAGCTGTATACACCAATCTTGGCTTGTAATTTTTAAATGAAATCTAGCCCATTCCGAAATCTACTACATTAAGAAGGATAAAAATAATGACAATCTGGGGATACCTGCTGCATATCGGCTACAACTTCTGGTCTGATCGTGAGGCTGTAGATTGGAATCTGACGCACGTGAGCGCAAAAAACTATCTGCGCTGCGAAGATAAACTTTGGGGCGACATTACTGCCGGATTGAGTGAGGCTGGATGTAATATGCTGGTGATCGATCTGGGTGAAGGCATCCGATACAACAGTCATCCGGAAATCGCGGTAGAAGGCTCCTGGAGTATTGATAAACTTAAATCGGAGCTGGCGAAAATCCGCGATCTTGGTATGGAACCTATTCCCAAACTTAATTTCTCGACCGCTCACGATGCATGGCTTGGGCCTTATGCACGCATGGTATCGACTCCAAAATACTACGAAGTGGTTCAAGACCTGATAGCAGAAGTGAGTGAGTTATTCGATCAACCTCGATTTTTTCATCTGGGAATGGATGAAGAGACTTACGGACACCAAAAGTACTATACCTATTCACAAGTGAGGCAGTACGATCTCTGGTGGGATGATCTCTTCTTTTATTTTAAGGAGGTCGAGAAACATGGCGGACGACCCTGGATTTGGTCGGACTATATCTGGCATCATCCGGAACTCTTCCTGGAGAGAATGCCTAAATCTGCCTTGCAAAGCAACTGGCATTACTCAGTCAATTTCGGGCCGGAAGTAACCTCTGCAAAAGCGTACCATCAGTTGGAAGAAAAAGGATTCGATCAGATCCCGGCCACCAGCAATTGGGATTCACCTGAGAACCTCAAACTTACCGTAGATTTTGCAAAAAAAAATATTGCTCCCGAACGGCTGCTGGGTTTCCTCCAGACTGTCTGGCGTCCCACTCTTGAAGACTGCCGACAACGCCATATGGATGCTATCAGTCAGCTGGCTGAAGCCAAAAAAATATTCGAAGCGTGAGGTTTCAACAATGATAATCGATGTTCATACCCATGCCATGAGCTATCCTGATCATCTTTCTGATGAGTTTGTTAGGCAGGCGGATATTGCGCGCGGATATCATATCGATCTCTCCATCGATTTTGATACCTATATGAAAGATATGAAAAATGTCGATAAGTGCATAGTTTTCGGTATGAAAGCCTACCATACCGGATTCGATGTACCCAACTCCTGGATTGCGGCATTCGCTGCCCGTGCGCCGGAAAAACTGATTCCATTCATGTCGCTCGATGCAACCGATGTCGATTTTATGGATGATTTCGAATATTCCTGGAAAGATCTGAAGCTGCGTGGGATAAAGATGGCGCCTATGTACGCCAATTTCGATCCAACGGATCCGCATTTGGATGAACTGTACCGGCGCACTTCTAAATTGGGGATGCCCATACTTTTCCACACGGGCACAACCTTCTGCCAATTTGCGCCGCTGAAGTATTGTAAGCCTGCCCTGTGGGATGATATCGCAATGCGATATCCCGATCAGATCATGATACTGGCTCATCTCGGACATCCTTTCGAAAACGAGGCGATCGTGACAGCACGGAAACATCCGAATGTCTATCTCGATCTTTCGGCGCTCTACTATCGTCCCTGGCAGCTTTACAACAGCCTGATGCTGGCCCAGGAATATGGGGTGATGAAAAAGATCATGTTTGGAACAGATTATCCATTCACGACGCCGGACGATACGGTGAGAGGGTTAAAAGGGCTGAATCATATGGTGGAGGGCACCAACCTTCCGCGCATTTCTGAAGTCCTTCTGGATGAAATTATTCATCGTGACAGCCTTCCGCTTTTGAATTTAGCCTGACAGTGCTTCATTTGGTGAGCCTGCGTTCACGTGCCTATGTACCAAACATTATTTATTCGTCTGCACCAGCCACTTTATAAAAGTTGCTTATCCGTCTGCACGAACCGCTAATTTTGATTCTGTTTTTGCCAGGTTAAGGAGAAGAGTTTGTTTCACTCTAAATCTACTATAAAGCATATAAAGGCGACGCCCGTCAGTGTTCCTGCGCGACCTGACAGCCTCAACTCACCAGAAATCACTGATGAAGAGGCTGGATTTCTTGCTAAGTTTAAAGCAGGAAAGACCTGGGCAGATTTTGCGAACCAGCAAAAATGGATTATTGAGATCGAAACAGCGGAAGGCATCTGCGGAATTGGGGAGACTTATCGCAGTGTCGAGCAGGAAGAGGTCGAGCCTGCCATGCATACGCTTCTGGGCAAAGACGTTCTTGAGCTGAACTGGCGTGCTCTGCCCGTAGAAGCGCCTCGCGCTTATGATGCTTTCGAGACGGCCATACTGGATGCTGCCGGGCGAACGATGGGCGTACCGATATATCAGCTATTTGGTGGAGCGGTGCGTGATCGGATCGAATGCAGCGGATGGACAGGTCGCCGTACTCCCAAGGATGCGGCCCGAAAGGCAAAAGAGGCTTTAGATCGCGGCCATCGCGTGTTCAAGTTCAAATGCTCCGATAAAGATCCAATCAATGAGTGGTGCGAGGAAATAAAAAAGACCTGCGGTGATGAAATAAGGCTTCTGCTGGATCCTAATCAGCGCTGGAACGATGTAGCTACTACCATGAAACTGATGGAAGGCGTTCCACCGGAAATGATGTACGGGCTGGAAGACCCGGTCGACCGGCAGGACTATGCCGCATTTCGTGAAATCAAACGCCTGTTGGGCGTGCCCCTGTTCATCCACATATCGCTTCCGTACAAGCATCAGGGACAGATGCCCGCAGATGCACTGCGCGCAATTCGCGAACAGTGCGCCGATGGCTTCAATTTTAATGGGCCAATGTTTGGATTTGTGGAACTTGCAAATTTAGCTGCCCTGGATGGAAAATCCTGCTGGCACGGCAGTGAAGTAGACTGCGGAATTCTGGAAGTCTCTGCTCTCCATGCCGCAGCCGCTTCGCCATCCTGCACGATCCCATCCGATATCTTTGGCGAACTCGTCCGGGTGGATGATTTGATTGTGCAGGGAATCCAGTTCGAACAGGGACATGCTATAGTTCCTCAGGGCCCCGGGCTTGGCGTCGATCTAGACCGGACTGCCCTCGCCAAATATCGCATTGGGGATGATTTAGAAGTGACAATTTAGAAACTCATCTAATATCTAAATTGAGTGCCCGGATTGCATTTTTCGCAGTAAATAATTAAGGAAAATACTTTCTAAATGCTATTTGAATTTGTGCTCAGTCGCTCCATTGCCACCGATTGTATTGTCATGATGTCGCCTGATGACCTTTTATCCGCAACACTACATGCATCATCTGATTAAAATATACAAATCAAAGTATATTCGAACGTAGATAATGTGACTCTGGTAGAGTTTCACGATGAGTGATATCCAGATATCGAATGGGGCAATTCAATAGTGTAATCCGTTAGTAACCTTCAACGCAGTGCAAGCAAGGAAACGGTACTATCCGCATAGAATGTCCGAATCGCTTCGAATTCTCGCCTCAAGAGATTCTCTGCTTGGGATGTCGAACAGTTTCCCAACCGCAGCCAAATTACTTTGGGCGGATTGCCGTAGAGAAGACTCAAATCGTGCATATCGGCATTTTTGGAAACAATCAAGAACCCGTGTACTCGCGCATATTCCCAAACATCGGGGTCATTCGACGACCGTAATCCTGCTTGCGGACGTGCGTTGATTCCGGATAAAGATCACACAATCGCGGAACAAGACGAGGCGATAGATTCTCATCAAAAAGCAGTTTCATGCGGTAAAGGGAGGTGTCATAAACCGACGCTCGCGGTCGGCGGCATAAGCGAGACAGGCTTTCAGATCCAGGTGTGTCAGGTCGGGGAAATCCTCAAGTATCTCCCGTTCCGTCATTTCCGAGGTGAGATAGTCGAGGACTTCTTATACAGTAATCCGCAGCCCACGCACACAGGGCTTGCCGCCACGTTTATTGGGTTCGATAGTAATATAGTTTCTATAGTCCATAATCGTAGAGTACGCTAAGCCAAAGGTATCTGTCAAGTTGCAATTGTCCACCCTTTCTGGAGGAAAGTTTAAGCGAACCACTGCACCACCTCAGCCCTGATATAAGGCACACCATTAATTCAGGGCAGCGGCAGATCAGCTTGGATTTGTGAGCAAATCCTATCACATTCGCGAAAAAGTACTGCTCATCAAACCTTATTACCGCTGAAGCTGCTTTCCAGATATCTTAAGGTATTTATCAAAGAACGCAATGACGCGCGGGCGCAGGTCAAAAGGCAATAGCTTTTTATTCCACCTCTGAAGATCGAAGCTATGACCGACACCCTTGATTAGAATTAATTCGTGTGGCACCCCGTGCGCTTTCAATGCAATATCTAGTTGAACGGACTGTTTTGAGTTGACCGCTATATCCCGAGTGCCATGAACGATGAGCACTGGCGGGCTTTGCGGGGTAACATGGTTGACAGGCGAAGCCAAAGACCAGGTTGCTGCCCTGTTTTCAGGGGTTCCACCTAACATCGAGTTTAGCGTCTGCACGAC
>JBBRDM010000075.1:0-23531 GCA_038203935.1 Chthonomonadales bacterium | reverse complement strand
ATCAGACTTTGAATTGTGATTTAGCGCAGAAATTTAGTTCAACGCGATACCACAGGCGTTTTTCCAGCGCTTGATCCATTTGCTTGTACCGATTTACCATTACTACCATTTGTTCCACTATTTTTGCCATGAGCAAGCGCTTTTTCCAGAGTACTTACCATATCTTCCACTTGAGCCAGTATTTTTGGCCCGGTCAGCGGAATAACTACTCCATCCGATGTAAACTTATGTCCTTTAAATGCAAAGGTGAGCAGCTTTATCGCATCCGGAGTTAATCTCACACCCGCACCAAATCGAACATTTATATTCATGCTGTCGCCTTTTATTCCAATGATGCCGCAGTCAGCACACCGAAGCCGCAGCCGCAGCACCGCGAGTGCATCCCACACCGGACGCGGTGGATCTCCGAAACGATCCTCAAGTTCCGCCTGCAGATTTTCGACATCCGAAGTAGAACGGACAGCGCTCATGCGTTTATAGAAATAGATACGTTCCGCTTCTCCTTCTATATACTCATTGGGAATATGCGCTGTTATCGGGAGATCGACACTCGGAAGTAAATCTTCCGTGATTTCTTCCCCCCGAAGCTCCTGAACTGCCTGCGCAAGCAGCTGGCAATAGAGATCGAACCCCACGCTCACCATAGCGCCGCTTTGCTCACCGCCCAAGAGATTTCCTGCGCCTCGAATCTCAAGGTCCCGCATCGCGACTTTATACCCGCTGCCCAGCGCAGAGAATTCCTTCATAGCGGCAAGCCGCCTCTCCGCCACTTCAGTCAACTGTTTGTGACGGCGGTAGAGGAAATAGGAGTAGGCCTGCCGATTGGAGCGTCCGACCCTCCCGCGAAGCTGGTATAGCTGGCTCAGCCCCATATGGTCTGCGTTATCGATAATAATAGTGTTGGCATTTGCGATATCCAAACCATTTTCGATGATTGTGGTGCAGACCAGTGCATCGAACTTGTGATGGTAAAAATCGAACATCACACGTTCAAGATCGTCCTCCGACATCTGGCCGTGGCCTACCTCGACACGCAGATCGGGAACCAGGCGCTTGAGATGAGCGGCGACATGGTAGATGCTCTCGATTTTATTGTGAACAAAGTAGAGCTGGCCGTCACGTTCGAGCTCGCGAAGAATGGCATCTCGAATCATGTCATCGTCGTACTCGCGCACCGTCGTCTGTACCGGCGTTCGGCCTTCTGGCGGGTCTTCAATCACGCTCATATCACGCAGGCCAGAGAGAGCCATGGAAAGCGTACGTGGAATGGGGGTGGCAGACAGCGTGAGCACATCCACAGTTTTTCGAAGCTGCTTCAATCGTTCTTTGTGAGCCACTCCAAATCGCTGCTCTTCATCGACGACCACCAGCCCGAGATTTTTGAACTCGACATCCTTGCTGAGGAGACGATGAGTAGCTACTACAACATCGACGGTTCCCTCTTTAAGCCCACGAACTGTCTCTGCCTGCTGCTGGCGAGTCCGGAATCGGCTTAGCAAACCAATTGCAATGGGATAAGCAGCGAGCCTTTCAGTGAAAGTTGATAGGTGCTGGGCGGCAAGCACCGTGGTGGGGCATAAAATCGCAACCTGTTTTCCTGCAGTGACCACTTTGAAAACGGCACGGATTGCCACTTCTGTTTTCCCAAAGCCAACATCACCGCAGATTAGCCGATCCATCGGGCGCTCTTGTTCAAGATCCCTTTTCACATCGATGATAGCGCGCAGCTGGTCGGGAGTCTCTTGATATGGGAAGGCATCTTCCATCTCATCCTGCCAGTTCGTGTCGGGGCCGAGGGATGGGCGGGTAGCAGCCTGCCGGGAGGCATAAAGCTGGATGAGTTCGCCAGCCATCTCTCTTGCCTGTGCACGAACTTTTCGGGTGGTTTTCTGCCATTCGTTTCCACCGATTTTGTTGATTTGAGGGGTGCCGCCGTCCGCGCCGACATATCTCTGGATACGGTCAATTTGGTCTGCGGGTATGAATAGCCTGTCTCCGCCGAGATATTCTACCAGAAGATAGTCTTTAAAGTTTTCTCCCTCGACTTTGCGCTTCACCAAACCGCGATATATCCCGATGCCATGATGCATATGCACAACATGATCGTTCTCACGCAGATCGAGCACAGAGGAGATAGCGACTCCTCCGGCCACTTTTCTTCGGGCGGTAACCTGGCGTGAACTGCCAAATAGCTCTGCATCGGTGAGCAGATAGAGGCGAATATCAGCTATCTTGAAACCAGCCCTCAGCCGGCCTTCCATCACGAAGAGCCCTGCTTTATTCCCAACCTTATAATCGTCAGGCTGCGCTGGAAGCTGGAGCTCGGCGCATATTTCGCGCACACGGTGCGGCTGATCAGAAACTATCAGAACGCGACATTCGTTAGCCAGCCAGGTGCCCACTTCGTCTGCCAGCAGTGGAAGTCTGCCACGATACGAATCTATCGCAGCAGAGTTCACTTCAAATCGCTGTGTGATAGCGAAATCATCGAGTTTGCGATTCAGGAGCGACAGATGAAGTACGGGGAACTGCTTCACCCTTTTAATTGCATCCTCGTAGGAAAGAACGTTCGGCTCTAAATCGAGCGACTCGCCTCGCTGCCATCTGCGTTCCCTAGCGAACTGGACATCCGTTTCAATTCGTACAAAATGGTCATGTACTTGATGCGGTTCATCGAAAATTACCACAGCATCAGCTGGAAGATAGTTCAGGGCGCAAACTCTGTCCGGAAGGAGATAGCGGATATACTGTTCAAGCCCGTCGAAATAAGATCCCTGTTCCAGTCGAGTGACATCTGCTTCCAGGCGATCCGTCAGCCGTTCAATATTCTCGCGGGATTCTCGGGTACGCACTTCAGTAAATTCTTTAATTCGTGCATGATAGATTTCTCTGATCTGCTTGATAGCGCTCCCGACATAAGCATCTGAAAGCCGGATCTCGCGGGCAGGAGCTAAATCAACCGATGCGCGACGGCCGATGCTGCGCTGTGTGGATACGTCGAAGGGACGTATACTTTCGATTTCATCACCGAACAACTCGATTCGAACTGGTGTGTCACCTGTACTCGCATACACATCCAGTATGCCTCCACGCCTGCTGAATTCGCCAGGCCGAGTGACCGTGTTTGCCGATTCGTAGCCCATCTGCACGAGAAGGGTAACGACACTGTCGAAATCGATGCTGGTTTCCGCTTCAAGGCTGAATATATGAGGAAGAAGATCATCTGGGGGCGAGGTAAACTGAAACGCCGCTTCTGCTGTTCCTATAACAATGCAGGGATCCTGGCTTGCCAGCAGGCTGAGAGCCGAAATGCGTTCGCCAATCACTCGATAGTCGGTAGTATCTCCTTCCAGAAAGAGACTCTGCGAAGAAGGAAGCACACAGCATTTTGATTCGGGAACTCCAAATCGAACCAGGTCATCCACAAGGCGGAGCGCCTGTTCCTGTTGGTAGGTGAGAATGAGAAGTGGTTTCTGAAGACGTGAAAATAGCCGCGCAAGAGTAAATCCCTTCGCGGTTCCGGCCAGTCCTTCTATTTCATAAACGCCTGCCGGCTTATCTGAATTCAGCTGCTCCACAAGTTCAGCGAAGCCTGGAATAGGATCAGCAAGACCGGGCAGATCGGAAAGATGCATACAGAATACGCCTTGCCTGAAGTGTGAATCAACCTAAAAAATGTATCTCATCTGGATTCAATATAAATACACCACACACTAACAAGCCGATTGTCGGTCGAACCAGACAATCGGCGAAACAAACAACACTGTTGAATCACCCACCTTATTCTACCGCATGTATACAGAAAAATACATGCGTCCATAGTAAATATTATGGGGCTGATTTGAAGCAGACTGGCATCAGCCCTCACCTCCTCTGCATCTAAAGTGAGCCTCTAATAGTGCATTGAATCGGGGAGGGCTGCATGTAATTATTCTGCTTTAGCGAAATCTTACACAGATTCTACGGCGCCGGAATGCGTTGATTTATAGACTGCATCCACTACTTTCTGCTGGCATATTGCATCCTTACTATCGTATGCAAGCGGTGATCCATCAATAATCGACTGGGATAGATGCTCGAATTCCAGTGTCCACTGATTGAACCCCGGGAATTTCTCCGTTTCCACGCTGCCATTTATTTCCACAATAAGCTCTGCATCAGGATGCGGCAGAAAAGCAAATGGTGCGATGATACTCCCCTTAGTTCCCACCGCCTCGTAATTGCATCGGAAAGGAAGGGTGAAGCCGGCATCCCACGTACATCGCCCTTCAGGAAATTCGAGCATTCCTGCGGCCATCATATCCACCTCAAACTCTGCATCATAATCCGCAGAGGCATAGACCTTGATGGGTTCCGCATCGAAGAGGAATCTTGCCGCGCTGATGCAGTATACACCCACATCCATGATGCCGCCGCCGGCCATCTTAGGATCAAGCCGTACATTGGGTGAGCGTGCAATTTCAAAAGTAAATGAAGACTTCACGTGGGTAAGTTTTCCGATAGCTCCGTCTCGAATAAGCTGCCGTGCCCGCTGATGGGTGGGATGAAAACGCCACATAAAGGCTTCCATTATTTTCACACCGTATTTTTCGGCGGCTGCCGCTACCGACTCCGCTTCCTGCACGTTGGCAGCAAAAGGCTTTTCGACTATTGTGTGTTTGCCAGCCTGCGCACATTTGATGGCCCATTCTGGATGGAGGCCATTCGGCAGCGGATTGTATACTGCTTCGATTTCCGGATCCGCAAGCATTGCTTCATAAGAACCGTAACTTTTCTTAAATCCGAATTCCGCTGCAAAAGCTTCCGCTTTCGATAGATCGCGGCTGGCGATTCCTGTGAGTTCGACATTTTTTGCTAAGGCCATAGCTGGAATTGCGGTACTTTTGGCAAAACCAGCACATCCTAACACTCCCCATTTCACCTTGCGCATGGTATACACTCCCTCATTCGATTATTAAGATGAACCATTAATGTGTTAACAGACGTCAATAGCTTGCTTATTGTAAGGCAGGTACTTTGCAGATTGACGACTAATCTTAGCACAGAATGTGTGCGTAAGCAAGATTTTCAAAATTTGGGAATGTTTGCCTGCACCGCGATGTTACGGATACCGATAATATACTAATCGATCAGCTTGAGGCAAGGAATAATACATGGCCTATATCGTGAAAAAACGACCTGTTAAAGATCGAAATGGAATGCGCGTTGGTCCTGCAGAGTTTTTGACAATGCTGGTAATCGTCCTGGCAGCATTGGCTGGTGTACGGTACTATTTCCTGGTCTATCGCAAATCCGCTGCCTTCGTTCTGGGGCAGTATATCAGCGCCGTAAAATCCGGTGATTCTGGAACTCAATACGCACTGCTGGATGACAGTGACAAGCGGGTATTTTTCCCAACACAACAGGAATACGAAAAAAACGCTCCGCAGTCGCAGGGTTACTCGTCCAGAATCAGCGACGTTAAGATTTCAGAAGAGAAACCAGATCCTAAAAAGCCGGATTTTGCCATAGTGAATGCTGTTGTTTCCATTCGGGGTTTAGCAGAAGGTAAGGCGCTCTACCAAACTTCCGATGTGAAAGAGTATCCAGACCGCTATCTGCTGCATAAATCTACTAAAGGAGATTGGAAACTTATTTTGAGCCAGTCGGCTCAGGAGATTCTTAAAGCGCCTCCGAATCCTAAAGGAATGCCCTTCTAGATTTTATCCTGGCTGCATTCGAAATTCAAGAAATCTTTATGGAAAAGCAGCACCCGAAGCGCAGCTCAAAGCATTTACGTGTTAGCAAGTTTTAAGATAGAATTCATAGATTTATCTAAAAGCAGAGAAGCAGTTTTTATCGCAGCTGCAGAATGATTCGCTGACTACTTGAAATACCAGTTGGAAATCTGCCACAATGGGTTCCAGGTATTTTCACCATGACTGATTACGAATTGCGCAGGAATATTACTGATGTTCGCGATCGCATAGTTCGCGCCTGCCAGAAAGCGGGCAGAGACGAAACTGATGTAACTCTGGTCGCGGTAAGTAAGAAAGTTTCCGAAAGCAGAATAGCTGCTGCAATCGATGAGGGTATTCAGCATTTCGGTGAGAGCTATGTTCAGGAAGCGTCCGAAAAAATAGCCTGTCCTGCTTTGCAAAACCGTGGTGTCGAGTGGCATTTTATAGGGCATTTACAGAGAAATAAAGTTCGAGAAATTACCGGTAAATTTGAACTGATTCATAGTGTGGACTCGATTGCTCTCGCGGAAGAGATATCCCGCCGTTCTACACTTAATGGTATGGTAACTCCGATCCTATTAGAGATTCGTCTGGATATGACGGCTCCGAAATACGGATTTTTGTTGGAAGACCTCGATAGTGCTTTAGCAATAGTACAGGCATATCCGGGTGTGCTGGTGCGGGGACTAATGGGAATCCCTCCCTATTCTGACATTGCAGAGGATTCTCGGCCTCCTTTTCAGAAGCTGAAATCACTGTTTGATAAACTTCCCGCGATAAATAGAACCGTACTTTCCATGGGAATGAGCGGGGATTTTGAAATCGCGATCGAAGAAGGCGCCACCCATGTTCGCGTTGGCACGGCAATATTTGGTCAGCGATAACACTTTATAGCCAATATTTTTAGTACAACTTATTTTATTTAACTATCAACACTGTCCATTGGGACACAACCATGGAGGAGCACTCATTGAACCCCCAACCACTTCCGGATGATTACGAGCCCAAAGGGCTTTGGACACGCATTAAAGAAGTTGTCATCGGCAGCGATGAACTGGATGAAGAGGAACAGGATACCGCAATTGTTTCAAATTCTCGGAAACAACAGATACCTCTTCGCCTGCAGACTGCAAGAAGCGGCAGAGTGGCTGTGCGCCTGAGTGCACAGGTTTTTGAAGACGCAAAGCTGGCCGCAGATGGGCTGAAGAGCGGCGAGTATCAGATCGTCAATATGGAAAAAGCAACGCCGGATATGGCGGAGCGTGTTATCGATTTTCTAAATGGTGTCTGTTATGCACTGGACGGCACGGTCGAACGGGTTGGCGAAAAAGTGTATATGTTCGTACCGGCAAATGTGGTTGTTGAGGTCGATAATGGGGCGATGGCTGCTAATCCGACCAGGCGGCCAAGCTACGCAGATACTCGGGATTGATAGGTTAGAAAATGCCTGGCCGTGCTCCTGAAAACCTGAATAAAACTGAAAATGCTGTTCCGTCCGCCAAGTCGGATGGAACAGCTGTTGGTATGCCGTCGGCTCTCTCCGAAAAGCGCGTCGGAATAATCGGTGCAGGCGCCATGGGACGTGCACTCTGCCAGGGGCTTGTCTCTTCACAAGCAGTGCCGGCAAATCATATTTTAATCAGTGATCCACATTCCGATTATGCTGCCAGACTGCGTGATTCCCTGGGATTGAAAGTAGCTGAGGGCAACTCCCAGGTTGCGAAGTTTACAGACATCATTATCCTCGCTGTAAAGCCGTTTAATGTTGCCTCCATTCTGGATGAAATTGCTGAGTCACTCTCCCGGGACAAAGGGAAATCAGCACCGCTAATAATATCGATTGCAGCAGGAATTCATATCTCCAAAATCGAAGCACACATCAAACTGCCGATTCCTGTGGTGCGCGCCATGCCGAATACGCCGGCGCAGGTAGGATTGGGCGCATGCGCCTATGCTCGAGGAACACATGCTGATAGTGAGCATTTAGCGCAGGCTGCTCAAATTTTCAATTCTATCGGAATCGCGCTGGAAGTACCGGAATCTATGATGGATGCGGTTACCGCGCTTTCCGGATCTGGGCCGGCATATGTTTATTTGATGATTGAGGCTCTGGTAGACGGTGGAGTAAAAGCTGGCCTGCCGCGAGATATTGCGCACAAACTGGCAAGCCAGACTGTTCTCGGCGCAGCTAAGATGGTGATAGAAACCGGGCTTCACCCTGCCCAGCTAAGAGATATGGTGACCACACCGGCCGGCACAACGATTGCAGCGATCGCTTCCTTAGAAAAATCAGGCATTCGCGCTGCGCTTATCGATGCTGTCGAAAAAGCCACTATTCGTTCGCGGGAGCTGGCGTAGCGCATCGAATTTTACTCGAAAGATCACTCGATATGCGCCTGAACAAATTTTTACTCCCACTTATCGCCTTGCTTTACATCCCTGCACCATCCTCGATTTCGCAGCCTCCTCCCAATCGGCGTCCAAACCAGCAGTCGAAGAAAAATCTTCCGCCTCCACGTCATGGCAGAGAAACGTTATCTCTTGATGGCGAATGGAAATATTCCACGAACTCTCAGGATGGTGGAATTTCCGAAGGCTGGGCAAAAGCACGCTCCGCAGATGCAAAAGATATTATCGTCCCTGGATTTGTAAATAAGTTCGAGCTTCCACGAAATTCCGGCTCGGTATGGTTATGGCATGAATTTTTGACTCCTGCGCGCTGGAAGGGGCAGACTGTCCGCCTATTTTTCGGTGCCGTATCCCTGCATGCTACTGTCTGGCTGGATGGTGAAAAGATAGGTGAGCATGAGGGGAGCTCGGTTCCATTTGAATGGAATGTTACCCCGCACATTACTCCCGGTTCAAACCAGTTGATTACTGTCCGCATTCAAGGTTCGACCGAGCACGGCGTGGGAGTTTGGCAGCACGTGTCTCTGGCAGCACATGATGAGGCTTACATCTCCAGCTGTTTTCCGCAGGGAGGCAGCACAGGGGGAATCAGTGCGAAAGTCGTGATTACAAATACTTCCAATAACTCGGGTGATTCTACTCTGGACATAAAGCTATTCCAGACCGGGGATAAACCGAAGGATATTAAGAAAACAAATCAGAATCTCGGAGTGACGCCTGGAGTAAATCTTACGACAATAGACAGCTTCTATCCGGTCAAGAATCTAAAACTTTGGTCCCCTGATTCGCCAAATCTCTATCATATCGGCCTGAGTTTCCGGCAGGATGCAGATATACTCGACACGCTGGATGTACCGTTCGGATTTCGAACCATAGACTTCGATACCACCGGTCTGAAGCTGAATGGTAAGGAATTAAAGCTGCTGGGTGTTTCTGAAATGCCTGCGTTTCCTCGCACCTTTGCAAATGATGATGACCTGGTACGCGCCCGGGAGCTTATTCGCAGGTTAAAAGACAAACAGATCAATATCATCCAGTTGTATGCGCCTCAGCCAGAACTGCTGCAGCTTGCTGATGAAGAGGGTTTACTGGTAGTCGAAAACAGTTCGAAAGAGGGAGATTCCCATTCTCGATTGAACGAACTCAAAGCTTTGATCGAGCGAGATCGAGCGCATCCGAGCATTGTGGTCTGGAATGCTGATGGCATGAATGACGCAGACTTAAACACTCTGCGTGATCTCGATCCGTCGCGCTTGATAGCAGCAGGCGATGCTGCATCGCCAAAACTGTGGCTGCCAGGTCAGCGAAGTGTCTCCTCCTTCGCGGCGCCATCTGAGTTTTTACCCGCACATTCTATTTCGACATCTTTCTTTCCCAGCTGCAAAACGATCAGCCCTGCAGACGCAAATGATAAGTCTATTTATGTTACAGCGGTGTTTCAAATTCATCGAATGTCCGCGTTACCATCGCAAGTGACGAGCCTGCAAATCAAGAGCTGCAGCGAAGTTGAAACGGTGCGGCCAAGCAGCAGAAAAATAGTAAACAGAGAGATAGGTGCTGGCAGATGCGCAAGCTCTTAGTTTGTGCGGCTACCCAGATGGAATTGCAGACTTTTACTCCAGCATTTAGTTCGAGCGGGCAATGGGTATTTAGTTCGTGTGCCAAAACGGATAGTGCTTTTGGAGTGGTGACAGGAGTGGGAATTCCATTCACGCTGGCAGAATTACCGGGTATCATTGCAAATACTGCTCCGGATTATATTTTGAATATAGGAATTGCAGGCGCGTACCCGAACAGCGGCCTGAAAATTGGGGATGTGGTGCTGGGCAGTTCCGAAGTGTTCGGCGATATAGGTTTTGAACTTCCGGAAAGTCCTGGATTTCAGCCGCTCACTTCCTCTGCTTTTGGAGCGCCTTACGCCAATCCGTTTTTGCTGGAGACCTCCGGATGGGATTCACCCATACTGCCTTTCAGCCTTGGAGCAGGATGTACCGTAAACTGCTGTACAGGCACGGATAAAGTCGGCATTATGCGAGAAAAACTATACGGCGTTCAATTTGAATCTATGGAAGGCGCTGCGGTGGCTATGATAGGGCAGCGTGAGGATATTCCTGTGATGGAGATTCGATCGATTAGTAATATAGCCGGAAATAGAGATATGAGGCCCGAAAATATCAGGCTGGCTCTGGATCAACTTATTAAATTCTTCGCGCAGGCAAGTTTCAGGAAGCAGGAAATTGAGTAGACTTACTCTGGGGATATCACCCTGCCCGAATGATGTTTTTATCTTCAGCGGAGTAATTCTCGGAGAGATTGAAACAGGTGATTTATCCTTTGACATTCAGTATCAAGATGTTGAAACTCTTAATCATCTTGCCTCCGCCAGCACACTTGATATCGCAAAAATAAGTTATGCTAACTACAGAAACTGTTCTGAAAATTACACATTACTTTCCTGCGGAGGAGCGCTCGGCCGCGGTGTAGGTCCTCTGCTGCTTACTCGTGACGGTGTATTTAATCGGGACCAAGAGGTGCTGATTCCAGGTGAATTTACAACAGCAAATTTTCTCTTCGATTTTTTTTACGCGAATAAAGCGATTAAGCGATTTTTGCCGTTCGACAAACTATATGAAGAACTCTGCAATAACCCCGGAGCGCAGGGTGTGGTGATTCACGAAAAGCGATTTACGTATGCAATAGATGGGCTGCATCTGGAAGCTGATCTTGGTACTTACTGGGAGAAAGAAACAGGATATGCCATTCCTCTTGGCGCAATTGCGGTGCGCAGTTCATTTGATATAAAAAAACTTGAGGAAGTGGTACGGTTAAGTCTCAACTGGGCTTATGACCATTATGAGCAGGCATTCGACTTATGCCGTAATTATGCGCAGGACTTAAGCGATGGAGTCATCGAAGCGCATATTGGCCTTTACGTGAATGAGTTCACTAAGGAATTAGGTTCGGAAGGCGAAGCTGCAGTCGCTTACTTTTTAGAGCGTCAAAAAAAATCATGACTGCGAAGATTGTTTTGATTGCTTAATTTTCGAGCTGAGAAAGATAACCATCCGTATGCGCATTGCCTATTTTGACTGTTTTAGCGGGATCAGCGGCGATATGACGTTGGGTGCGCTTCTGCATGCCGGGCTGGATGAAGATAAGTGGCGCAGCGAACTGATGAAGCTCGATGTACCTGGCTATAACATCACCGCAGAACCGGCAGTGAAAGAGGGAATTTCCGGAATACAAGCAGACGTAGTTCTTACGGAAACCGATCAAGGGCACGGAAGGCACCTCGCAGATATCGACGCTATTTTGAAGAACAGTCGGCTTCCTGAGTCAGTATGCTGCCGCGCACTTTCGGTTTTCAAGAGACTCGCCACTGCAGAAGCTAAAATCCACGCCTCCACAATAGATCAGATTCACTTTCATGAGGTGGGGGCAGTAGATGCAATTGTGGATATCGTCGGAAGCTGCATTGGTCTGGATATGCTGGGTATAGAGCGAGTCTACTGCTCTCCGCTGCCATTGAATCGGGGTTGGGTCGAGTGTGCTCATGGCACAATACCAGTTCCCGCTCCTGCCACGCTGGAACTGCTTTCGGGATTCAAATTTCGCCCAGACGATCGTGAAAAAGAGCTGATCACTCCAACAGGGGCGGCTCTGCTCGCGGAATATGCAGAACGCATGCCTTCTGGCGAGACAGCTGCTCTTCCCGCTATGACTCTTCGGGCGATAGGGTATGGCAGTGGAAAACGCAATACGTGGATACCAAATCTGCTTCGAATAATAATCGGAGACATCGAATAGCGCTATTTATCGTACATTCAAATAGGCAATTGCGTTGATTCGGCTGCTTCCTAAAATCTGCTTGACTTCACCTTAATTCAGGATTCGAAACTATATGAAAATTGACTTTGGCTGCAAGAGATTCATTTTCTTGAGTCTTCTGGCGTTAGCAATCTTAACTCAATCTGCACTGCTGCATGCTCTCCCACCCGTACCATATCCGCTTATCATCACACCAGGAACTCCAACCGAGATTCGTATGCTTCGAAAGTCAGAAGGCTCTGAGGCCGTTGAAGGTTCACGAAAAGCGGAGTTAGGACAGTTTTGGATATGGGATTTGCCGGCAGCTGCCGGTGCTAATTGTAAACTGTCGCTTAAACTTGATGGCGATAACAACGCTATAAATATGAATGTGTCCCCTCTCGATGCGCTTGGAAAATCAATTCCTGCGCAGACTCACACCGAGCCTGATGGCAGTGTGACTATAGATTGGGCAGTCCCGGATAACTGGCTTATTGGTTTGAAGCAGGGCATTCAGATCAGTGCAAAAAGCGGTCCTGTTGTGGTTAAACAGGCACTATTCCAGGTGCTGCAATCGGATAAGAACGGCGATGGCTTAGCAGATAGTATTGCGGCTCTGATGACGATGGGCCTGCCTCCCGGGCAGCATCCGACAGTGTATGCTCCTCCTTCTCAGCCCTATACCGTCACTCAGCTTCCCAATGATCCCGACCCTCTCATAGATCCTCAGACTGACGCCATATTTGCTTACACTACTGCTGAGGACGCAATAAAAGGATGGAAATCTCGCGGCTGCACAGTGTGGACAATGGGTGGATCACGAGACGGAAAAGAGTATGCGGACAAACATCCAGAAGCCGTTCAGACGGATAGAAATAACCGCCCTATTACCATTGAAAACAGCTACTATCTCGCTCCCACAGCAGATCGTATTTCTATTGAAAACAGCTACTATAGCACAGCAATCGAACACGGCAGCGCGGGTGTCTGCCCGGAAGAGCCAGAGTATATGGCCCGTGCTGGTTATGAAAGTTCGTTCCGAGAGGCATGGCTTAAAAAGTATGGTTCGCCTTGGCAGGATCCAGCATCGAGTATCGATAACCGATGGCGCGCCAACGAACTTATGGGAGAGATGGAGACGAATCATATTGCGGCGATTCTGCATGCTGCCGGTGAGAAGATGCCGGGCGTGCGCAAGATGGCGGCTCTCCACAGCCCGCTGAATTATGCCTGGTGGAATATTGTTGCGCCTCAAGCTCAGATAAGCCGGCTTCCAGAAGTAACTGATGTAGTGGGCCAGGTATGGACTGGTACCGCACGCACCCCCGCGAAATATGCCGGACTTCGTATCGATCGTACTTTTTCTATCGCCTATTTGGAGTACTCCTCGTTGTACCAGCTAACGCGGAACAGTGGAAAGCGCCTCTGGTTTTTGATGGATCCCCTGGAGGATAATCCGAATCTTTCACATTCAGATTACAAAACGCATTACGAACAAACCCTTGTCGCATCGCTTCTATTCCCCGGAGTAGATTCGTACGAAGTGATGCCCTGGCCTGAGCGCGTTTTCGGACATATTCCTGCGGAATATGCCACTCAAATCAACGGTATCATTGCGGCCCTGGAAGATATGCATAACCAGACTGCAGCGGTTCAGAATGACAAAGAAGGAATTGGAGTTTTTGTTTCCGATTCGATGCAGTATCAGCGCGAACAGTCATCGGGAAGTGATTTCGATGGGGTGATGGGCCTTACACTGCCGCTGCTGCAGCGAGGAGTTCCTATTCAGCTCGTATCGCTCGATAGGGCTGCCGACCCCGGTTATCTGCGTCCCTTCAAGACACTGCTGCTCTCTTACGATTTTCAGAAACCACTTTCGTCTCGTATTCAGGCCGCCATTGCAGCCTGGGTTCGTGCAGGAGGCAGTCTGCTCTTTTTTGGAGGTTCGGATGCCTATAATGGATTATCGTTCTCCTGGTGGCGTCAGGCTCTGCAAAAAACTCCGCAGGAAGATCTTTGGAAGCAGCTCTCGCTAAATCCAGGGCTATCCTCAGAAATCAAGCCATCGATTATGGATTCCGGTCTGCTTTTCACTACCCTGATCAGTAACAGCGGTTTTGACCGAAACCACACGGATCGTAAATTAATCACACTGGATATCAGCCGGTTTGTTCAGGGAACCGGGAGCGCTGCAGTACGGCTTACCGATCATACTCCTCAGACTGACCTGGGCGCACTTTTGAAATCGGTGGAATTACGCATTGATGGCCAGGTTGCGATCTCGTTCCAGACTGGTACCGAAATGGAAAATCGATTTCTGATACGCGACCAGAACAGTCAGTTTATACCGACCGGCCGTTTTGCAGATCGCAACTCCTCATTCACCTATCAATTTGATAATCTGCCAAGAAATAAAACTATAACGCTAACTCTAGATTTAGCGAACGATTACGAAGTTTCCGCTGCTGCCGTGCAGCCAGACTATACGAGAACTCTTATTGCCAATCCTGATGGGGGTGCACTTGCCGGCGCTCTTCCAAGATTGAGAATAGGTTCTAACTATACGATTACCTCCTTTCCGATCAACGCTGCTCTTTCCTCACCGTCTGTCAAACCTGCGAAATCCGGCAGCCAAACGAATCTCAGACAGAAATCGTTAATTGCTGCGCAGCCTGCCAATACAGGTCCCACCTCACTTTATGCATTACGATCCGGCTCCTCCCCTATATGGGTGGCCGCAGTTGGCAGTGGAATTGTACTGAATGTGGGTATCGCGCCGGGGTATTTTTCAGGCAGTGAAAGAAGCGCTGCACTTCTTCGTGCGCTCACACAGTATGCGCAGCAGCGTGCTGGAGGAAACTATCGCGAGCCAGGTTTTCTCCGCCTGCGTCGCGGAAAATATACCGTAGTCAGCACATTTGGAAAGCCTGTTACTGTGGAGGGGCGTACTGTGGATCTGCTCTCGCCCAATTTAGAAGTATCGGCAGACCGTCGTATCCCTCAACACTCTCTTGCGCTGCTTTATGATATCGGGCCAGCCAATGCTCCACCGCACATCGGCTATGTGGATGGGCGGATGATGGCAAAAATCGAAACCGACCAAAATACTATATTCGCAGTACGTGCGCCACTGAATACTCCCGGCTCAGCCCGTATCCATTCCGGCGGGCGAAAATTAACGGGCGCCAGAGCCATGGATAGATTTGGGCAAAGCTTACCAGTTCAGGCTGCTGAAGAAGGTGGAACGGTACTGCTAAAATATCCCAATGATCCGGATGGGGTCGTGCTGCGGCTGGGGTGGCAGTAAAGACTTCTGTCTTGCAGCATCACAAATTACTTCGTTATAAGTTGTTCGGGAAAATCGTCGATTTAGATTTTCTCCTGCGTTAGCTGAAAGAATCAGCGTCAGCATACCCTATAGGCTGGTAACTGCTGCTCTCACGAAGACTGCAGATTCCTCACGCGCTTATGCGAATATCTCCTTGTAATCTGAATATGGGTTATGGCATTTAGCCGATCATTCTCAATTGAATTCCAGAAAATACAGCAGGATACAGAAATTAATATAGGGAAAGTGTTCGGACTAAATAAATTTTTCCTACTCTCCAGGATAAGATATGAAAAAAAGTCTCGCAGTAACCACTTTCGCCATGATTGGAATCTTCATCAATAGTTTTGCCTTAGGAGCGAGCGATAAACAGGAGATACGAACGCTTGCATCCGCGCTGCTCACCTCATTTAAAAATGGTGACACAGCGCAGATAAAGGAAATCATCACCTCTGACTTTGTTGAAAAGCTGACCAACGGAAAAAAGCTCAGCAGAGCCGAAGTAGTTGAGCAGATGAACATCCAAAGCGCTATTCAGAAAAATCTAAAGGATGTAAATTTAAAATCACGAAAAGCATCCGTTAAAAATACACTGAGTTACTCTCCTGGATGGAAATTCAATACACTGCTTATCAGCAGGGTGAAAGTCCACGGAAGAAAGGCGGTTGGTGAGTCCAGATATACTTATACTGCCGACATTTTGGATTCGTCTGGACATATGGGGCCGGCAGGAAAATCGCATCTGCTCACTATGGAACGGACAGGACACGCCGTCCTGGTCAAAGAGAAAGGCAAATGGTTTTTTCAGTCCCTTACTTCTGATAAGGAAGTGATAACGATGGAAGGAAGGCAGATTTCCGTTCAATCTGGTTCGAGTCTGCAGAAGCAGAAGTGAACAGGGAACGCGGTGATCTGATTTGAGAAAATCAGCCTGATAATGGCGGATAATTAAGAGGATTTTCTACAGGCATTCGGGAAATAGAGAGAGAATATTTTAACATTATTCTGTTGAGGAGCCATTTTGAAAAAAGAGATTACCGCCGTTTCTGCTATCTTAGCGTGCATACTATTGAATACGCCAGCAGTAAAGGCAGACGACAAGAAAGATATTCAGACACTCTACTCTAAACTGCAGGCTGGATTTTTGAATAAGGATGCGGATGCTATTTCAAAACTTTCGACCCCGGACTATACACAAAAAATGTCCAACGGTACAACGATGAATAGGGCGCAGGTCACACAGAATCTGAAAATGCAGTTTTCGATGACCAAGAAAGTAAAAAAGATGGATATGAAGCTGTCCAATATATCCGTCAAAGGCAAAACCGCTTCAGGCACTTCGAGCTACACATTCACCGGCGAAATTGTCGATCCCGATGGGCATATGGGCGCACCCGGAAAATCTCATCTGCTCTCTGTAAGCGGATCAGAACATGCGACTATGGTTAAAACTCCCAAAGGCTGGCGTTTCAAGTCTATTTCCTCCGACCAGGAGAAAATGACTATGGACGGCAAACCCCTCTCCGTTTCGAGCGGGCCGCCAAAGAGCAAATAGCGGGAGTATTCTAATTATGGGATTGCGTATATTAGGAAGTGTGCAATCTTATGGTTATAGGAGTTCAATATGGAAATCGCTACATTTGCTGCGGGATGTTTCTGGGGTGTCGAACAGGTTTTTATTGATACGCCTGGCGTAGTGGATACTGCAGTGGGATATTCCGGCGGACACACAGCAAATCCCACTTATAAAGATGTATGCTCCGGGAGAACCGGGCATGCGGAAGTTGTACAAGTCACATTTGATCCAGATAAAGTAACTTACGAGCAGTTGCTGGATATTTTCTGGGAAAACCATAATCCTACCACGATGAATCGGCAGGGGCCGGATGTGGGCGACCAGTATAGATCTGCTGTCTTCACTCATAATGAAGCGCAATTTACTGCTGCTACGGAAGCCAAAGAGGCTCATCAGAACTCCGGTCGTTTCGGTCGCCCTATCGTGACAGAAATTACGCCTGCTTCGAAATTCTATCCTGCGGAAGATTATCATCAGAAGTATCTGATAAAACATGGCCGGGCAAGCTGTCATATATAACTTCTCGAAACGGAATAGCAGATGGATAAAATTTCCGATGATCTTGCTGAAAAATTTATTGCCATCGTTCGAGAAGGACGTCCTGAGGAACTGCGTCTTCTTATTTCCGAATCCCCTGAACTGTGTTCCATCATAAACGAGCCTCTATTCGATTTTAATACGCCTGCAATAGTGTTTGCATCGATGCAGAAAAGTATTGACTTAGTGGAGGCGCTTCTTGATACTGGCGCGGATATCAATGCCAGGAGCAGCTGGTGGGCTGGCGGTTTTGGGGTATTGCCTACGGATGATTCCGAAATGGCGCAGTTTCTCATAAGTCGTGGAGCTGTGATCGATATACATGCGGCCGCTGGCATGGGAATGACTGCCCGTCTCGAGGAACTGATAAAAACTCAGCCTGATCTTATCAATGCCAGAGGCGGCGACGGCAAAACCCCACTTCATTTTGCATCCTCTATCGAAATTGCATCCCTGCTGCTTCAATCCGGCGCTAAGCTGGAAATGCGCGATCTTGATCATGGCGCTACTCCGGCTCAATATGCAGTCAGGGATCATCCGGATGTCTGCAGGTACCTGATTGCACAAGGTGCCAGGTCAGACATATTTATGCTGGCAGCGCTTGGTGATCTTGAAGGAGTACAGAAAAAAGTAACGGAAGATGCTGCATGCCTGAATTGGCGCACGGGCAGCTGGCTGGAAGAGCCTGCTCCTGGAGGTCACATTTACATATATATGCTGGGCGGCGGATTGACCCCGCTGCAGACGGCGGCGAAATTCGGACATTCGCATATTGCTGATTGGCTCTGCGCAGCCGGCGCTGAGATGGATATCTTCACTGCGTGGGATCTTGGCCGTCCGGAGCAAATCAGGCAAATTCTTGCTGCAGACCCCGAATTACTGAACCGGCCCATCGAACATCGGCAGGGAACCTGGATGCATGAAGCAGTTTTCAAAGGAGATGCAGGGCTCTTCGCGATGTTGATGGAGTTTGATCCTGATCTTACCATTCAGGATAGTGAGTATCATTCCACTCCGGAAGGATGGGCGGCGCATTTTGGAAACAGCGCGATTCTCGATGTCATTGAAAAGCACAGGGGGAGTGAGAAATTATGAGTGTGGTTGATGAGATTGAGAGACTTTTTGAGAGCCAGGGCGGCGAGCTGTATTTTGGTGAACACGTAACTCAAGCAGAGCATGCCCTGCAGGCCGCACTGGAAGCAGAAAATGAGGGCAGCAGCGGCGCCTTGATTACATCTGCGCTCCTGCACGATGTGGGTCACCTTATTATGGATCTTCCTGAGGATATTGCAGAGAAAGGAATCGATGGGCACCACGAAGTGAGTGGCTCAAAATGGCTTGCCAAAAATTTCGGTCCGGATGTCTCTGAACCTGCCCGCCTGCACGTCGATGCAAAACGATATCTTTGTGCGGTTGATCCCGACTACCTGGCGACGCTATCCGATGCATCCATACTGAGTCTGAAACTTCAGGGAGGGCCATTTACTCCTGATGAGGTGGCAGCATTCGAATTAAATCCTCATTTCAAAGAAGCCGTTCGACTGCGCCGATGGGATGATCGCGCTAAAATAGTGGGACTTACTACTCCAGGACTTGCACATTTCCGACCTTATATAGAATCCAGTCTTAAGAGTTAATATGGCATTAGATTTTGAAGAACCAGGTGAATCTGAAGATTCCATGAAACATGTGATTATCTACACAGATGGGGCCTGTATGAATAATCCCGGCCCCGGGGGTTATGGAGTTGTTCTCTTGTATGGGGAAAAACGCCGAGAGTTATCCGGTGGTTTTCGAAAGACTACGAACAACAGAATGGAAATCACGGCGGCAATCGAAGCATTGAAATCTCTTCGGTACACCTGCAGAGTTACACTCAGGACAGATTCACAATATTTGGTCAATACCATCGAAAAAGGCTGGGCCGTCAAATGGAAAAGCAACGGCTGGATGCGCAATGCAAAGGATAAAGCGCTCAACCCTGATTTGTGGCAGCAGCTGCTGGATCTTTGCGCATTGCATAAAGTGAAATTCGAGTGGGTACGGGGACATGCCGGAGATAGAGAGAACGAACGCTGTGACCGGCTATGCGTCGAAGCATCACAGAAAAAGGATCTGCCTGTGGATACGGGCTACGAACTTTCCGCCGTCATGAGTTAAATCTACTATTTTCTCAATACAGAGGACTTAAACAATGGCAGATCATGAACGTCCCTCCGTGTACTCTCCGAGCCCTTCCTTTGCCTATTACAACGCGCTCATCGAAAACACTCCCAGTAGAACTGGTAAAACTCTGCCGGAATGGGTGGAAATATTAAACCAGTATGGTCCGCCGGATGAAAAATCTCAGCAAACATGGCTGAAAAAAGAGTATAGCCTATCCATCAATCATGCCTCTCTCGTGGTGGCATTTGCTCATGGAAGGGGCGTTGTGGAAGCGTATAATCCCGAAGCCTATGTGGAGAAAATGTTTTCTGGTAAAAAGATGACGCTGCTGCCGCTGTATGAATCTTTGCTAAAGATTGGGCTGTCGATAGCGCACGATGTGCGAGCCTGCCCCTGTGAAACAATCGTGCCGTTCTACAGAAATCACGTATTTGCGCAGCTAAAACCCTCCACCAATACTCGCATCGACCTTGGTCTTGCACTCAAAAACACACCGGTTCCAGGACGGCTGATTGATACTGGCGGCTACTTGAAAAAAGACCGTATTACGCACCGAATTCCAATTTCAGACGCGAATGATATCGACGATACGTTAGTTCATTGGCTCAGATTTGTCTATGAACTCGACGGCAAGAAAACTTCGGCCTGATAGTATTATAAAGTTTTTGCAGGGCTGAATATGAGCAGTAAGCCTCTTTGTTCGTAGCCCAGCGCGGGATACATGAACGAACCGGTAATGCTGGAAAGCAGCACGCTGAACGCCACTCCGTATTTTTCATCATCATCCAGCATGCTGGTCATCAATGACAGTGCAATTCCACGCCTTCTGAACTCTTGCTTTACATATAGATTTGAGACCCATGCGCAGTCGTCGTGGGTGCGAATACTGCGTACCCATCCTACCGGAGTTCCGTTTTCGAAAGCGGCATACAGTCTGCATTCGGAATTTTCTTCTGTCAAAAATCTACGGAGTATCTGTCTGTATCGCGCGGCCTTTGCTATCAGGTCGGCATCGCAGGCGGTCACAATCCGGCGGATATCATGCTGTGTATGTCTGATTCGTGCGGCTGTATGCAGAATAAATAGCGGCTCTCTGCCTATCGCCCTGTATCCGATGTTTTTATAGTTATTCACGGTATGCCTGTCATCGGCGGCTTCATCAAGCAGTATACACAAACTGTGTCGATTGAGCGCGAGCTTATTACGTACCGTGATTATCTCTTCTGCAGTGGAATGATAAGCGACCATTTCGGCAGAGCGCTTCACTTTACGATTTGCATCAGGCGGGTCTGAAAGCAGCCAAATATTCGGAGATGGGTGGCTGACTAAATAAGGGCTGGTGTAGCTGCGTGCTGCTCCAAAACCCTTAAGAAAGACTTCCAAAGCTTTTGAAGTGGAGAGATCTGCCATACGGTATAAACTCCGATCCAAGGCTGCTGCCGAACACCCTCGAATAAATCACCAGGACATCAAAAGAGTTTTAACATGACTGCAGGTATTGTAACACGGTGTACTGACAAAATCCTTCTGTAATAGAATTAAGAATCACAAATGATTGTATCGTTACGAGTCAACTTGTGAAATCGCTCCTCGAAATTTGATTGACATGCTTATAATTTTCTGATATGATCTGGTAATAAATTTGGTATTTTTGGTACGAGAGGAAATAAATCGAATGAAAATTCGTTTCGCAGCGATTCTGCTTTTGCTTGTTTTGAGCGCAGGTGGATATGCCCTGAGGAAGTTCACAGATGCCAGGGTGGGAAAACAGCAGGATGGAGGATTTATGGTGTCATCCGGGCAGCGGATAATCCCCGGAACCATCGCATTTAGCGGCCGTCCGATCGATCTGGCGCTGCACCCTTCCGGAGAGTTTTACGCGGTGTTAAATCAGCAGAATGTATTACTTGGAACACGTGCTGGAATCATTGAGGATAGTGCAGTAAGTCTTTCAGAAGGCGCTGGTTATCACGGAATCAAATGGAATCCGGATGGAAAACGGCTCTACGTAAGTGTCTCGGACGGAATTGTTCAGGAACTTTTGCTGGATGGAAGGAAGCTTTCCCTCGGCGCCAAAATCAATCCTCAGCCCGATAATTCCAGCAAAAAAAATCCTCGTCCCGGGGGCATGGCAATCACGAATGATGGGACCAAACTTTTCGTTGCCTGCTGTGACCGTAATTCCGTTGCCGAGATTGACCTTGCATCGAACAAGTTTATCAGGGAGTATCCAGTTCAGGAACTGCCTTTCGATGCAGCGCTCAGTGCAGACGAGAGCGAACTGCTGGTGAGTAACTGGGGCGGCCGCATCCCGGAGAAAGACGATGAAAAAGGTTTCAGCGCAGATGCCGTCATTGTGGTCGATCCGAGAGGGGCGCCTGCCTCCGGGACTCTTAGTTTTGTCGATCTCAAATATGGCAAAACGACATCTATCGAGGTTGGCCTGCATCCAACCGCTATCGCAGTTTCCGGAGCAAAAGCCTATGTAGCCAACGCCGCATCGGATACTATTTCAGAAATTGATATCCAGTCTCAAAAACAGATTCGGGCCATACCGGTCAAATGGGGCAGGATGAAACTGTTTGGCAGTATGCCCTGCGCACTTGCTTTACACGGCGACACGCTCTACATAGGCAACGGCGGCGATAATGCCGTGGCTGAAATGGAGCTGCCTTCCGGCAATGTTCGCGGGTTCAGGCCCGCAGGATACTATCCGACAGAATTGGCAATTAGCAGCGATGGGAAAACAGCCTATGTGCTGAATACAAAAGGCAACGGTTCTGTTCGTAAAACGACGCTCGGTTTAAGTGGAAATGCACATGATTTCCAGGGAACGGTAAGTGTTATCGATCTTAATTCGGATATTAAAGCAGCTACGGAAACCGTTGCCCTGAATAACGGCTGGAAACGTGATCAGGCAGCGCTGCATTCGAAGATCGCTGTCTACAGCGGCGCAATTCAGCACGTGCTCTACATCATCAAAGAGAATAGGACGTATGATCAGGTTTTAGGAGATATGCCTGAAGGAAACGGCGATCCAAAACTCTGCACGCTTGGCGAGAAAACCACCCCAAATGCCCATGCGATAACGAGGCAGTTCACTCTTTTCGATAACGGCTACGTCAGCGGTACCAACAGCGCCGATGGCCATGCCTGGTCGACTCAGGCAGTGGCGAACGACTATCTGGAACATTTCTACACGGGTTATCGAACTTATCCAGATGACGGCGACTGTGCTATGTCGATCTCGAACGGGGGAATGCTGTGGGATACCGCCGCAAAAAAAGGCCTGGATATTCGGGTGTATGGGGAGTATGCCGACGAAGATCTGGCGCTATTTACTCCGCAGCCCTACTCGTGGCTGGAGCTCTGGAAAGACCGCATCAATCATACCCATCAGTATTCGGTACACGTGAACACCTGGGTTCCTGGATTAAAAAAGTATCTGCATCCTGGATTCGTATACTGGCCGCTCCTTCAGAGCGATCAGGAGCGCGCTGATCTTTTTATTGAGGAGTACAGCCAGAAAAGCAAACAGGACAAAGTTCCAAACCTGATGATCATGGCGCTTCCGTGTGACCATACCGAGGGGCTCGATCCGAAATATCCCAAGCCGCAGAGCATGGTGGCTGATAACGATCTAGCGCTGGGCAGAATTGTAGAGGCAGTTTCGCACAGTCCACAGTGGAAAAATACTTGTATTTTCGTGATCGAGGACGATGCGCAGTCCGGCCCTGATCATGTGGATGGACATCGTACGGTTTATATGGCGATTAGCCCGTATGTGAAAAGAAAAGTGGTGGATCACTCGTTGAACACAACGGTTTCTATGATCCGGTCAATTGAAATGATGCTTGGCATAGAACCGATGAATAAGTTCGATGCACTCAGCCCTCCTATCACCACCTGTTTCATGGATAGTCCTGATTTAACTCCCTACAATGCAGTTCCCAGCAAGATCGTTCTTGATGATATGAACCGGCCGCTT
>JBBRDM010000074.1:0-23687 GCA_038203935.1 Chthonomonadales bacterium | reverse complement strand
CACGCGAATGCTCAAGCTCAACTTTCAAATGGCTCTTCCTGCTGCTTTATGCCTGCTGGCAGGAACTCAGAAATGATCTCACCAGGACGATTAAATGGTACAGGCTTGTTTCTATCTGCTATAATAAAGTTTAGAGTTTGGTAAGGATTAAGGATAGATTCGAATGACTCAGACGCTTCTCGGAAATGACGTAAAGCCTGGCTACCATATAATGACATGGGGCTGCCAGATGAATGAAGAAGATTCTGAGCAGATGAGCCTCTTTCTTGAGCAGATGGGGTATGCATCCGTTGCGAATGCGGAGAGCGCCGATGTCGTGCTGTTAAACACCTGTTCTGTACGTGCCAAGCCCGAAGAAAAAGTTTGGAGCATGCTGGGAAAACTTCGCGATTTGAAACGAGAACGTCCAGAACTGATCATTGGTGTATGCGGATGCATGGCTCAGGTGGAGAGTGAAGAGATTCGACGCAGGGCGCCGCATGTGGATATGGTTATCGGAACGGGTAATATCGCTGCCATTCCAGAACTTGTAAAGACAGTACGGAAGCAGTCTCCTGAAGAGCGGAACATTCGTGCGATATCTCCAAGCCCTAAATCTCATAATCCAAATTTTATCGCACTGACTGCCCTCACATTGCCCGAACGCAAAGGTTCGGTAGTTACCAATATCCCACTTCGCAAAACGGAACGGGCCAGAAAACTGAAGGCGCATGTTCCCATTATGTATGGATGCGATAAATTCTGTACCTTCTGTATAGTGCCGCTTACAAGAGGCCGTGAGCGCAGCCGCCCAACGCAGGAGATTCTTGAAGAAATAAAAGGCCTCGCAAATGCAGGCACACGCGAGGTGACACTTCTGGGTCAGACAGTGAATTCGTATGGTAAGAATATGCTGGAAGGACGTGTACCATTCTGCGATCTGCTGCAGCAGATTGACGCAATTCGTGGTATTGAACGCATTCGATTCACTTCTCCTTACCCGAAGGATTTTACAAACGATTTGATCGATGCCATAGAGAATCTTCCTTCCGTATGCGAGCACATGCATCTGCCGCTGCAAGTAGGCGATGATGATCTGCTTATGGACATGCATCGTGGATACACTGTGGAGCGCTATCGGGAAATCGTGGAAAGACTGCGTTCAGTGGTTCCTGGAATTGCGATAACAACCGATATTATGCTCGGTTACCCGGGTGAAACCGATGCGCAGTTTAATAATACGATGAAGATTGTGGAGCAAATAAGATTCGATGCCGCATTTATGTTTGCTTACAGCCCTCGTCCGAATACGAAAGCAGCAGCACGTGAAGACCAAATTCCACACGAATTAAAGATCGAACGGCTTTCGGCATTGATAGACCTCCAAAATAGAATTACGTGTGAAATCAACGAATCTCAAGTAGGGAAAGTATTCGAAGTGCTCGTGGAAGGCAAAAGCCCAAAAGATAGCTCGAAACTGACAGGAAATACCCGCACGCTTAAAACAGTGAATTTTAAAGCAGAGACTTCTGATTCAGAGCGGCTGATAGGTAAATTAGTTGAAGTTCGTGCGCTCTCCTCTCATCTCTGGGGTTTCACCGGCGAAGTTGTTTCGGACTGATTAGTCTGCTCCGGGTATGCATTGACATATACCCGCATTATGTTTTATTGGTACGGTTTGTTTCTGATTGACTTTGAATAAGGACGGAGTATTTCATGCAGATAACTGAACTGCAGAAACGTGAATTCTATACAAATGGTTATCTTCATATTCCTGGCGTAGTGCCTGAAATAATGGTAAATGAAGCGTTGCGAAACATCAATCACTCCATTGGCAACGGCATATCTATGGAAGAGATCGAGACGCTGCGCATTATCTCATTCTGCAATGAGATCAAACGCAGTGCCTGCATTATGGATCTGCTTTATAAAACACCTGCAATCGATCTCATCGAATCTCTGGTTGGCTCGAATAAACTCCAGCCAGTAACCTATGGTCAGGTGGCCATTCGTTTTCCTCTGATGGACGATCCACCCATAATTTCTTATCCGCACCTGGATGGAATGCACGCTCCTTTAAATGGAGTGCCCGCTGGCATCATACAGAATTTTACGGTACTCGCTGGAGTTCTGCTCAGTGAAGTGACGGATGATTACTCCGGAAACCTGACAGTATGGCCCGGTACGCACCATCAGTATGAAGAGTATTTCCAAAAGCATGGTTCTCAGGCGCTTCTGGAAGGTATGCCTCCCATCGAGCTTCCAGAGCCCGTACAGCTGCGCGGAAAGCCCGGTGACCTCTATCTGGCGCACTATTTATTAGCGCATACGGCAGGGCCCAATGTATCCCCGCATCCGAGATATGCCACGTTCTATCGAATGTTCCACGTGGATACCGCTCAGTATCATTGGGAATCGATGCAGGATATGTGGATGGAGTGGGATGGAATGAAAGAAATCGTCAGCAACATGCGCAAATAATGTAGCACTGTCTGAGCTAATTCAGTCCTTATCAGTATTCCTCACGTGTTCATTAACTTGTTGACTTTCCGTTCCTATGTTGGCAGGAAATAGTCGTTCAGGAGAAAGCTTATGCATAGAAAATGTTGCTTATTCAAACTTCCCCGAGTCAATAATTACGCTCTCCTGCTGCGATTACTCGTGATGGTCTGCATAGTGAATATGTCACTGCAGACTGCGTCTAAGGCGGCATCGCACAGTGAGAACGCTTTTTTCAGTGCGGCAGTTACCAGTGTCGAAACTAGTCTAGGCTCGAATGGTTGGCGTTATCTGACAGTGAGCGTCCATCTCCAAAACCTCACGAAGAAACCGCTCATCTTAGGAGTCGAACCTGGCAAGGTCCATGCGGTAGATGATCAGCATAATACCTATACAGTGGTAATGGTACGAGGCATTGGAGAAATTACAGGTACTCGTGTAGACGCGAAGTTCATGCTTCCTGGAGGCGAGGGAGGCGACACGCTCTTTGAGATGCGTTGGCGGGGAGAACGGAATATTATTTTCGGAACCATGTTCGATATCACCCTGCCTATACACACAATAAATTCACTCGACAGCGGACAGGTAAAGCTTGGTCCAGAATACATAATGACATTTACGGGCTTGAAAGCAGGGTATACTGCCTCTCCTGATGGATCTCAATCACTTCCCGAGAATACGGTCAACGCCGGTCCTTTCACCTTTCAGATAACACGAATGACACCCAGTATTTCAGGGAATCATCGCATACAATCGGCAGCTTTTGCAGTGAAAATTCAAAATAACACGAGTAAGCCACTAGTGCTTGCGTATGAAGGCACTTCCAGCTTTGGCGTCGACGATCAGGGAAACAGATTTGGATATGGCACTGCTGGTACACATGACACAAGCGCCAGCGGAATCGGAATTCTAACTAGTATCAGTGCAGATCCACAGTTCGTGCTGGCTCCTGGCGAGTCTCGTGAAGTCCAGTTAAGCGTAATGCGGCGCTTGGGAAGAGAGACTGCTGGAACCTCGCTGACCTACTATGTAGCGCTTGCACAACTTGAAGTTCTTCCGGGAAACCAGATACGAACAGTGCGGCAGTATAGTCTAACGTTTCCGCGAATGAAAGGCCTGAATTAAAACACGAACACGAATAAGAGATATTTCAGAAATCTCAATTGAAATCCCCCGGAGGCTCGCCTCCGGGGGATTTTTCATAAGTGTTACCGCTGTAGATATTAAAAATTCGTCGGATATCACGTATAAGACTGCGCCAGCTCCAGCATAGAATCCGCGAGATCAATAAGATGTTCGCGCTGATAAAGTTTACTCAGCCACCGTTCCGGAATAGAAGACATGCCATAACGAGCGCCGGCGAGCGCACCGACCACCGCTCCCACGGTATCCGCATCCGCGCCTCGGTTAATGGAAACCAGCAGCGCTGTTTCCAGATCGGAAGTGTGCAAAAAAGACCAGATAGCGACTTCCAATGTATCGAGCACGTATCCAGTAGGGGATGTTTCGCAAAGCGGTTCCATGGCGCGTCCGATCCGCTCTTTTACCGCTTCAGGAGCCTCGGCGCAGGCATCGTACGCAGCATCTACGGCGTCCTGCTTACTTTTACCATTGAGCAGCTGCGCCAGCAGAACATTAATGAAAACACAAGACCATTCACAATCGGGATGTGCGTGCGTGATTCTAGAGAGCACCGGCGATAGCGCAGCAATATAGTCTGGGTTTCTATAGACAAAAAGAGAAAGGGGAGCACAGCGCATCAGAGAGCCATTCGCTGCTCCTTCTGGATTCTCTGCCTGCACTTCCATGCTGGCCTGTTCCCACGGTTTACCATCACTGATTGATTGGAGTACTTTTTTGGTATGTATCCCGATATCTTTTGGGTGATTATGCATCCAGGCGACAAATCGTTTTGCAATATCGTCGGGATCGAAAACACGTTTTGCGAGCAGGCTGGCAACGACGCAGAGCGTCATCTGAGTATCATCTGTCCACTCGCCGGGAGCAAGATTCATCCAGCCGCCCCCTACCATTTCTGTAACAAAATGGCTGGTGTCCCGCGCAGCTTCGAATTCCAATGGAGCGCCAAGCGCATCGCCGGCGGCAAGGCCGAGCAGCACCCCGCGGAAACGATCTTTCAGTCTATCTTGATCTAGAAAACCTTCCAAAGAACCCGTCATATCCAAGCCCCCAAGAGCACAAACTTAGATAGTTTCTAAACCTAGAAACTCTTTCATCGCCTGAATCAATTTTTTGCGGTCATCCGGATCTGCCATTTGAAGGCCATAATGATTTATCAAAATCACCTGCTGGTCCTGCCATTCCTGCCAGCAGGTAGTACAAATACTATCCTGAATTTTTTGACCCAGCTGACCACCCATCGGAGGGAAGGCCAATGATTCACCATTTTTTGAACATCTGTCACACTGCATATTCACTGCCCAGTCTTTCTAAACATAGGTTATTTCAGTCTGATTAATTCAACGACTTTCGCATTAACCTGTGCTCAATATTTGCATCTAAAAAAATCCCGCCCTCTGCTGTATATCCTAGTTTTTCGTAAAAAGGAATGGCATGCGTCTGGGACTCCAGGATAAGTTCATTATAACCAAGCTCACGCGCAGTACGCTCAGCGGCTTGCATAATCTCCGATCCCGCGCCTAAACCTCTAAACTCTTCAAGAACAGCGACCCTGCCCACCTTTCCCAGCCCGTTTCCCTTATCCAGCAGTCGGGCAGTCCCCGCAAACTTATCCTTGCTGCCAGCTGATACAGTCCGCGCTAATAGATGGATAGCAGTCTCATCATAAGCATCCAGTTCCTCTGCAACAGGGACTTTTTGTTCCTGAACGAACACCTGCATTCTTATCGAAAACGCCGCTTGCAATTCCGTATCGGATTGGACGCGAATTACTTCGAACTTCATTGCTAGTCCCATAAGCGCTACTTTCACCGTGCCACTAATTTGTTCCTGCTAAATTTTACTCTCAGCACTCATCGATACAGTCTCAGGTAAGCGCTAAATTTTGCCGTTAAATACGTTTAGATGCACCATGAAAAACTATGCAAGCTCATGGAATTTAAAATCTCTGAACATTAAAATCCAGGGGATGATAGACTATTTACAACCAGTACTTATGAATTGATTCAACCTCTGCGACTTAAAGAAGCAATCTCTCCTTTACACGTATATAGCGGGTAACCACTTCGATCGACAGCTTGTCTGCCGGGGAATCGACCACAAGAACACCACGCTGTTTTAGTTCTGCAAGCGCTTTATTTCTATCATCTATCGTCTGAATCGCCACAGATTTTTCATACACAGACTGCGTACTTGAAATAGGCTGCTGTGCTGTGCGCATCAGGTGGGTATCGTGCAGAGTTACTGCTGCTATCAGATGTCTGGACTGTAATGCAGCGAGCTCGAAGATGGTGGAGCGAGAGGAATCAGCATCCCATATATCGGTAAAACAGACAATCAGAGACCTTCTGCGCCACATCTTTTGAAGCTGTGCAAAGGAAACCTGATAGTCAGAATCGGCAAGTGTGGCTTCGATTGCATGGAGGGCCTCCATGACCGCGTAGACCTGTGCTTTCCCTTTTTGAGGAGGAAGAAATGTATGGAGACCATCCGAAAAAAGCATCAGACCTACCCGGTCTTCCGAAAGGCTAGCCACATAAGCGAGAATAATTGCGGCCTTAATGGCATGTTCAATTTTTTGCAAGCCATCGATTTCCGCCAGCATGGTGCGCCCAATATCAATGGCTATAATGACGTTCTGGGATTTCTCAATCTCGTATTGCCGTGCTACAAGTTTCCCCCGTCTGGCCGTTGCTTTCCAATCAATGCGGCGCATTTCATCATCGGGTAAGTAGTCTCGCAGGCTTTCAAACTCCCTGCCAAGTCCCTGCATTCTCGCATTTCGAATGCCTATCTGCTGCAGCCGGCCTTTCCGAGCCATCAGGCTGAACTGAGCCGATTCAAATTCGGGATAGACTTTAACTTGTTTTTCACCCGGAATCTGACGCACCAGCCGCACTAGCCCCAATCTTCCCTGCAGCCGGAGAAAGATATCCTCAAAAGTGTAGTCACCACGTTTATTTGGAGTGAGGCTGTAGCGTACTGTTTGTCTGGCACCGGGATCAAGAGTTAGAGAAATCGGGCTGTCAGGCAGATCGCTGGATATCTCAACAGGAGGCACTTCGTATAATTCCAGCCTGTGCTGTACTTTTGAACTGTTTGTAAGGTGAATTTGGACAATGTTAGAGATGCCAAGGCTAAGTTTCGTCTCGACTTCTCTTTCCGCTGAAATTGCCTTACTGCCAGGTATCGTTCGAAAATCGGCTGCCGCGAGCGCTACTAGTAGGACATCCCACAACATAACGAGGGGAAAAATTATCGGTGCAATCCCACCCAGCAGTAAAAGCGCCATGCCGCATACAAACAATAAAAGCCAGCGTCTGCTGAATGTCACGCGAGGAGTTCCGTCGAAGCAGCGCTGGTGAGGTTGATGGTCAGCCCACCAGCGAATACCACAATGTCGCCAGCGCGAAGTTTGCGGCCGCGACGCTGCTCATCGTCACCGTTTACGACAACTGCTGTATCTGCAAGGTAGAATTTAGCTTCTCCACCCGTGGAGATTATTCCAGTCATTTTCAGCAGCTGGCCGAGAGTAATATATTCGTTCCGAAGCGCCAGTATCTGTGTTTCCGCTTTATCCATAAACTATACGGCTTTCCTGGTGGCAAAATATCGTTCACACAGTATGATGGCTACGTAATCATCATAAGGTTTATCTGGCGAGCGCAGCGTTGGCGGAACCAACCGCTGGAAACCTTTGGCGGGATTGGCCTTTAGATATCTGGCCCGTGCAGCCTCTGAGGTGTACGATTCATCCACTATAAGCAGTTTAATATCCGGTATAGAAGCAGCGAGCTGCGCAGCTTTGGTCTTGGAACCCGTACCATTGCCAAGCAGCACGATGTCGGGATTCCAATTCAGGATTAACTGCTGAACATTAGTAATGAGTTCACTCGAATCGATAATATTCGTGAACAGTATCTCCCCATCACTTTGAACTACTGCCAGCCCGCATTTTGAACTTCCTGGATCGATTCCCAGGGCTCTGGTACCATTTAGAAATTCTGGAGCAGTCATAACCGTTTGAGCTTAAACTCAATCTGAATGGGATCTGCCGAAGTGAGCGACTCTTTTGCGACCGCAGTAATTTCCACTTCTCCGCCGCGTCGTCGAATTCTATCGGTCAGCATCAAGAGATCGCTTGGACTCATAAGCCCGTAGTTGGGTTTTCCTGTTTCAGGATCAATTGCAGGCACTGCACCTGCCTTCATGGCACTGTTCCGTACATCGTTTTGAAGGAAAGCTACGATAGAATTGAGAATTTTATCGGTCTGCTGGCGAGCATCCACTTTTCCTCTGGCGATCACATCGCCTTTCGCGAAGAGAGGTGTGACCGCTCTCGGGCTGAGCTCCACCAGTACATCTTCACCCTCAACACTGTTATTGATGGCATTCACTACGACAACTACGGGCTGATCACTGCCATACAAAGTTTCGACGAGCGCATCCAGACTGGCCTGTTCATCTGCATCATGTTCCCCGGTGAGCGTGATAATATGCTTATTCACAATGCGCACTGCTCTGCCGTTTTCCCCCTTCGCGGCTCCATGTACGAGTGCGGCCGTGCTTGCATCTTCAAGCAGGCTGACTAACTCTTTCCGAATTGCCTCAGGACGCTGATGCGGCGATATAACACGCTTCCCCAACATCTCACCCGCGCGCACGCTGAGCGGCCGCTGCCTTAATGCCAGGAATGTCTGCTGCATATCTCTCCCGGAGACAGCGAGCTGAGTATAAAGATCATTCTGTTTTCGGTAGAGCTGATCCTGAGTATTCTGCAGATCTTCAATTTCGTTCTTAAGTCGAGCTTCGTCTGCGAGCTGCTGCCTATTGGCATCCAACTGCACTTTGTTTGAGCGTTCCAGGACTGTGTTTGCTTTATTAAGCTCCGCGTTTGCTTTTGTCAGCTGTACACCCGCATCACGAATCTGGCGATTTAAGTCGATCAGCTCTTTGTTAGCTGCACTCAATTTGGTGTTATCACGAGTATAGGTATAATTCTGGTCACCAAGAGTTTTGTTGGTCGATTCCAGATCAAGTTTGGATGCTACCAGCTTATTGCGAGCAAGCTTCAGAGTACGGACATTATCGGAAAGAAGCTGTTTCGCGGATATCAATTTTTCGTTCGATTCAACAATTCGAGTATTTTGTCTCAATGCTTGTTGATATTGAGATTTTATGGCGATCAGCTGAAAATTAACAGCAGTAAGCTGCGCATCTAAATTCTTACGCTGAGTTTCAAGCTGAGCATATTTTGTGGTACTCGCTCTGATATCTTCATTATATTTTGCAGCTTTGTGTTCTAACTGTAGATTAAGGTATTTAGTATCTTCGATTGCTTTCTCGCCGCGTAAGATAACCTGTCGAATCGGATTCGAGATAAGCATCAACGTGACAATGCTCATCAGGGCGATAAATCCGCCCGTGAGACTGGTTAGGAGCATCGCCGTGTGTTTGGGCCGCAGCCCGAACTTCGAGATGCGCTTTTTGCCCCACCGACTGCCCTGAACATCGCCGTAATAGGCTATAAATCCACCCAGAATTACCCAGGTGATAAGTGCTAAAATTGTCCAGATCATTTGGCCACCCCCCGATTGATTCGGTAATTCGGGATCCCTGCTAAACAGTTTAGATGCACATGGCACTTCTAGTGAAATGCCTGCCGTGTGTTTATTATATCAAAATAAAGAAATACATTTCCAGTTTGAAATACAGAATTTCAAAGTGATTCGGTTTTCATTTCGCTGATTGTATTGCTGCATTATTTAGACGCGCGAATAGCTAAAATCATTCCTACAACTGCGCCGACAATATCGGCCATGAAGCTTGCGAGCATAGGCGGAAGCCCGCCGCTTTTTCCCACAACAAAAGTGGAATGATAGAATACCCAATATATAAATACGATAAAAATTGCCAGTCCGAACCCAACACTTTTGCCTCCGCCCCGCTGTGTGTTCAGACCAAGCGCCGAACCTACCACTCCAAATATCAGGCTGGCGAATGGCAATGCTATTTTCCCATAGAGATCGACTTCCAAGCCGCGCACATCCCGCCCTTTTTTGCGTTCAGCAGCGATCTCCTGCTGCAGATTTTTGAAGCTTTTGTTATTCGGATCCGTCACTTCCGCCATCTTGCCTTCGTCGAAGGATTTGCCTAGAGTTACTTCATGAGGAAGCGTTTTCGTTTCTTTGAAATAGAGCGGCATCAGATTGTCGATGGTCCCAGTAGATTTATCCGGAATAAACGGCATCGACCATCCATCGTAATAAGTCCAATTTAAGCTTTTTAAATCTTTGGCTTTTGCCGTGTTGCAATAGATGACAATTTCTGGTTCGCCTTTATGTTTTTTATCGGCGCTATATTTAATAATACTGACTCGTTTATAGCTTTGTGTGCGGGCATCGTATCCGCCATCTACCCGGACAAACTCTTCCTGCCCGTCTTTTCCTTCAAAGCTATAAGAAAGAGTATTTGTCGACTCCGCGAAATGTTCCATCGCTTCCTGTTTTACGACCCACATGGCAGAACTGGCAGGGGGCACCACAATATCGTTCCATAAGAATGCAGTGATACTCACGATTAATCCGACGAGCAGAACTATCCTGAGTGTCCGGGGAAAGCTAATTCCAGCAGCAAAAATCGCGACTGCTTCTCTATCTGCCGAAAGGCGCCCGAATGCCAGAAGGCCTCCAAGGAGCATGGCCATCGGAAAGGTCTGAGTGATGATGCTGGGCATGGTAAGCATCACAAATTTGAACACTGTCCATGGAGGCACTCCCTTCACCAGCATATCCGTAGCCTGAAAAAGAGAGCCTGCAGTAAAAACCAACAGCATGAACATCATAAGCCCGCTTAGAAATGGACCGATGATATCTTTCAGAATCAGTTTATCAATCAGGCGCATCGGCGCCGCCAGATCCCAGCTCGATTCCACATTGACTGCAAAAATTGCTTCCCTCTAAATTAATACTGCCGCAATGTGAACATATGATGGAGTGTGCATCCACAGCGAGATGAGCAGCATTCATCACGTTCTCTCTGCCCTGCCCAAATCGCTCTCCAAAATAGTCTTCTCTCGCCTCCGGGTCTTCCAGAAGACTGCTCGAAGGCCCTTCGAAACGTTTCTTGCCATCTGATACTATATACGCACGATCCGTAATGCTTAACATCACTTCGACATTGTGATCAGTGATCAGTATACCTATTGGGTCCTGCTCTCGTGTAGACAGCCGCCTGATGATGACTTCGATATCCTCGATAGCTTTCGGATCGACCCCGGTAAATGGTTCATCTAGCAATATGAATTTTGGATCGGCAGCCAGCGCTCTCGCAATTTCCACTCGCCGACGCTCTCCGCCAGAGAGCAGTTTACCCATATTGTGTCGAATATGCTGAATATGCAGCTCTTCCAGCAGTTGATCCGTACGCTCTTTGATGTGTGACGCAGAGAATTTCTGAATCTGCAGCACTAACTCAATATTTTCCTGCACACTGAGATTTCTGAATACCGATGGCTCCTGCGGCAGATATCCAATACCCGCTCTTGCTCGTTTATACATTGGCAGCCGGGTTATGTCCTCGCCATCAAGGAGCACCTGGCCGGTTTCTGGTTTTACCAGGCCGACAATCATATAGAATGTTGTGGTTTTACCAGCTCCATTCGGCCCCAGTAAACCTACAACTTCCCCCTGGCGCACGTCCAGGCTGATGCCATCAACAACCTTCCGTTTACGATAAATTTTCACCAGATCTCTGGCATTGATTTCCAATCGAATTTTGCCCTCACTCCCGGCGTCTCACTCAAACTAGGAGAGCAGCTTCTATGGGAGAATATGATTTCTTGGATGAACGGGATGCAGATTAACGTTTTTTATCTGCCGAAGTCTGCAGCGATGATTCGTTCCGCTTTTTTGATTTATTTCCAGTCGAACTCGGCTTTTTATCTGCTTCGTCGGTTTTATCCTTCGGAGTAAATTGTATAGTGGCGGTCTGTTTTTCACTCTCTATTTCATAATGCAGGCCAGCATCGTCAATCAGGAGGTGCAGCGCATCGCCTGTCAGACCCTGAATTATACCCGGCTCTGCCAGATTCTCCGGATCGGTAAACTTAGCTTCGATAGGACCATCCACAACAATCTGCTGCAGTTTTTCACTGCTGGTATAGAGCGCCTTGGAAGCCGTACCAGTCACTGTTTTTTTCACTGCCGGCGGGTCGGGAGTTTGAGTCAAATTAAATCGAACATGTGACATGGCTTCCGCTCGCTGCAGAGAGTTGTCTTCAGTAAGAACCATCGATATTTTCGATGCCTGTATCTGCAGCGATGAGGTATGGTCATCTGCGGCAGAGACGACTGTGGTATTCTCCCCTGTGAGCTCTGCTTCCATCCCGGGAGTGAATTCACCGCTTGTAAAACGGGAGATAGTGAGCGTTGAAGCGGGCTGTGGCTGCACCGGTTTTTGTACGCCTTTGTCAGCCGCTGCAGGCTGTGTGGGTTTGGCGGCCTTTGGTGCTACCACTATTCGCGTGATTGCTGGATTGCCCTTCAAGCTATACGTTTCTCGATCACCGAAAACAGCGTTCAACTCATCCGAAATGATACTGGCTGGCTTACGCAGTGAGTCCGGCGAAGTCAATGATAGATGAATGTTGTGTTTGAGCAGCATTTTTTGCTCTAGCAGATTATAGTCTGCAGTATCACACTTCGCAATCAATCTCTCTTTGCTGTTATCTTTCACGGTTCGTATTAGGTCCAGCTCTACGTTTCCTGCCGCGGAAGTATGTGAGACGGTGTCGCCATTACCATGAAACTGGACAGCGATATTCGAGGCATTTACTGTGAAATCAGTTCGGTCCGAAGCTCGGCTAAACTGCGCCTTAGACGAGTGTCCCTCCAGGAGAGCCGACTCTCCGAATGTGAGGGAGCCGTTGTTGAATCCCGACAGGCGTACATCGTCTGAGGGGCTGCCAGATGCCTTCGACGCTGAGGAAGCCGGCAAAGGCATAAAGTGAATACTATTGGAGGCTGGATTTCCCGTCATCTGATAGACAGTCTGTTGGTCCGACATGACTATCATGAAAGTATCGGATTGGAGTGTGCCTGTCCCGGTAATTTTTGCGGGATCTATAACAGATATATGCACATTTCCGCTCATACGGTAAGTCTGGGATGCACGGTCGTAATTTCCGGCGCGCGAGGTACCATCGAGAATACGATCCGGGCCGGCATTCTGCTTTTGCACTATATGAAAATGGACGTTTCCATTCAGCTGCGCCTCAATATCTTTCTTCTGTTTTTGAATAGTAATCTCGTTGGCATGCAAAGTGATCAGAGAATGAGACTTCTTATCCGGCACTTCAATCGTAGTTTTAGAGCCAGTCAAAATTACTCCGGAAAGATCCGTTTTACCGCGCGATGTATCGAAATCGAATATTTTTATATCTCCGAATTGAGATTTTTTTCGCTCTTTCGCGGCAGAGCCCTGAGCATTTGCAGTGGTCAGTGCTGCCGACATGAGGGATATCCCAATCGATAAGCTGTATATAAAAACGGCAAATTTTTGTTGCATTATTTGATCTCAAACTCCTGTAGCCCCGGATCGAAAGAGATAATTCCGCCCTCGTGCGTAAATGCAGGGCTGCCATTTTTAGGCTGCCGTACTACACGGGTATTACCTTCCGCGACGATTTTGCGAGAATTAGTATCCCAGGTTATCATGTCCGCTGTTATCTGGGTATCTGGAGGATTGGTGACCGAGTTCACCTTGACGTGCCCGGTGCCTATCACAATTTTATTATGCTGATTCGCATCGACTTGATCTGCAATTACAGTTGCTGAATAGGTTCCATTTTGGTAGAGTCGAGCATGAACCGTATTCAATTGAAGGACAACGTTATCATTTCGATCTTCCATAATCCCTGTTTTAGAGTCCGCGTACAGCACGGGCATCGCCGGGCCGCTCGGATTTTCTGGATTTCGCTCGCGCCACTTTATGCTCCAGCCTTTTCCCGTTATGGCACCGGGGCGGGCAGCTCTTGCCTCTGCGGCATTGAGGGGTTTCTTCTTTTGAATCGGAATGTTCGAATTTGATTTACAACCTGAAACGGTAGTTGCGAGAATCAGGAACATGAGAATACAAAATTTTGAAGCCACACAAACCAGGCTTAGCTTCCATGATACTCGTTCCTCGTATGAAAGTTGGGGAATAACGATTCCGATCTTTTTCTCTTCAGGCCCTGATTCTGTCACTCTCGCGGCGGAAATGGAAAATATGTGGTTTTTAATCATATTCTTGCCTGCTGCAAACTGTTTTACCGTTTGCTTGGGCAGGCCAGGACTTCGGGAGATTAAATAATGATTCCTCATAATAATCAGTTCTTGGCGGCATTCAATGGGATTGTCAGTAAATTTCCAGACGGCTGAGAATTTTCAATGGTGCGCCTCAGCTGTCCGCAGGCGGCTGCAATGCCCTGACCCCGAACCATTCTCTGAGTGGTTACTCTTCCTGCTTTTTCGAGCTCTTCTCGGAACTGGAGTATGGACGTTTTTTCTGGCCGCTTAAAACCTTGTTCCGTTTCTACATAGTTGAAAGGAATAAGATTGACGTTCCCCGGAAGTTTTTTCTTTTTCAGCAGCGCCGCAAGCATTCTCGCCTGTTCCGGGCTGTCGTTTATGCCTCCGAGCATCAAATATTCGAAAGTAAGATTCCTTCCCGTTCGCCGGGAATATTCGGAACAAGCATCGAGTATTTCATCGAGTTTCCACTTTCGGGCAGTCGGAATGAGATCGGAGCGCAGATCATCTTCCGGTGCATGCAGGGAGAGTGCGAGTGTAATTGGCAGATCTTCCGCAGCGAGTGCAAGTATTCCCGGCACCACTCCTACGGTTGATATGGTCATATTTCGCAGGGAAATCCCCACTTCACTACCTAATAAGCGAATACTTTTAAGGACAGCATTGTAGTTCCAGAGCGGTTCTCCCATTCCCATGTAGACTACGTGTGATATGCGCCTGGTATTGTCCCACTGCATTTTGAGAAGCTGCCCGGCGATCTCCCCGGCCGTTAAATTTCTCGCCAGGCCGCCCTGGGCAGTGGCACAAAATCGGCAGCCCGCCGCACAGCCAATTTGCGAAGACAGACAGACCGAAACTCGTTCAGAATAGGGAAGATAGACGCTTTCGACCTGCTGACCGTCCGACAGCCTCATAAGATATTTCACCGTTTCATCCGGTGCATCGTCTCGATGGGCTGCTACGGGAAGTCCGACAACATAACCCTCGACAAGTTTTTTTCTAAAACCCGATGGGAGGTCGTTCATTACATCGATCGACTCGGCTGCGCGCTTGTATATCCAGGTGGAAATCTGTTTTCCACGAAATCGTGGTTCACCCAGTTCTACGGAGACTGCAGCTAGCTCTTCGGTTGTTAATCCAATCAGGGACTGCATGGAAATCTTTTTACCTTAATCTGGTTGATGGAGCTAAATGGAATAACGACGGAATTTATTCCGTCGTTATTATGTCTCTCCATGCACTTGTTCTATCGTCTAAACGTCGGTTTCGTAACCTCAGTGGCTGAAGAGGGAGCGGCAGGAATCTGCGGGCGGTTCACGGATTTGGCCGCAGGAATTGCAGCTGTTTCGCCGTCGCCTTCTCCCGAGCCGCCATTTGAATTCGACCGGCCATTCGAAGCTCCATTGCCATTGCCATTGCCATTATCAAAACCACCACTTCGCCCTACCACTTGAGCAGCCATCAGAGTCTGAACGACGCGCATGACATCGTCCGATCCAGATGCAGCAGCGCTCTGTCCGCCAGAGCCGCTGGAACCGAAGTTCACGAACTGCCCGTTAGCCAGCGCACCTGCAACTTCTTTTGTCAAAGAAGGCGCCAGTTCCAGCCTCCGCAGATCAAGATAGAACTCGCCTGCTTCCAGCAATGCCTGGGCTTTCATGCGAATCGATTCGGCTTCGGCTTCTGCAATCAGTTTGATTCGTGTTGCCTGTGCCCGGCCTTCTGCCTCCTGCTGAATAAAGTTTTGTTCGGCATCTGCGCGCGCCTGTGTGATCTGGTTTGCGGTCAGTTCCGCTTCGCGCAGTTCACGAATAGCAGCCTGTTTTTCCGCTTCAGCTCTGGCTACAGAAGCGCCGTTGGAAGCGATCTGCATATTCAAAGCTTTTTCCTGGTCGTTGATCTTTTGCTGTGCTTCGAGCTGCGCAATTCGGGCGCGTTGTTCTTCCTGCGCCTGCACTACGTCTGAACTGGCTTTAGCCCTTGCTGCTGATTCTCTGCGCCTTGCGTCCGCAACGTCACTAATAACGGCTTTGATATTCAGACTGTTGAATGTCAGCCCCAGATCGAGCAGTTCGCGTGAACAGGCTTCTTTAATAATGACAGCGAGTTCATCATCTTCTTCCTGACGGGAGAGGGCCGCTCGTTCGGCAGTGATTACCGGTGTTCTGGGATCGAGCGCAGCCCTGGCTATGTCCGTGCTGGGCGTCGATGCCTGTACTGGAGGAGAACTGGAGGCCCGGGCGTTGAATAGCTGATCATGCTTGAGCAGGTTGATGGCACGTCTCCCGGCGGAGGAGAGAACGTCTGTCAAAGTAGAGAGCTGCTCGCTGGGCGCTTTCGAGAAAAACTTGTTGGCTGCGGTGTTTACCATCGCTTCGTTTTCCCCCACGCTTACAATTGCGGAGGCTTTGACGGTAACTTTCACGGGAGCCGGACGCCCATTCGTGTCGAGATCGGCGGTCTGGTCGGTAATTTCGATATCGACATTGATAGCCTGGGCAGGAATAGTACGAATTTGAGTGATGACCGGAATAATAAGCGCTTTGCAAGGACCGCGGAAGATCTGCCGGTTCTTTCCACGGCTCGACAACATAATTTCACCTGCATCGACACTGCGCAAAAAGGTGGTGATTATGATCGAACTGAGTACGACTACGGCGAAGACGACCCCGATGAGGATCAACAGTGATGGTTCCATTCTATAACCTTCCTTTCGTCTATGGAACTCTGCGGTGAGCTCCTGTCCGTTCTAGCGGCGGACTTACTCTTTTTCCAGTGATTGTGAACTGACAGATACCAGCAGCTTCTCTCGATGCGAGTCGATGTTTTCTACTCGCAGCCTATCACCCACGCGTATGGGAAGCGTATTCTGGCTGGGCAGAAGTTCGGCAGAAAACTGAACCATGCGGCCATCACGCACCACAGACACAACACCTTTGCCGTTCGCGAAAGGAGTGACTGCTTCTGCATCTTCTAACAGCAGCATCTCCATGGGGGAGCATGGTTCACCCTGTGACTGGAAGATGAGATTCCAAATTGGTTTGACAACCAGTTTTTCGACGATGACTGCGGGTACGAGAGCAATGAGCCCTGCCATCATCAGCGGGAGATGTGCCGCTTTCTCCAGCGCGTTTCCAAACGCTCCATAAAGCGCAAGCAGCGAAAAAATGGCTCTCGGTGATGGTATCAGGCCGTTCAGCCAGTTTCTGCCGCCACTGCCTGTCTGCATGGTATGCTGACCCGCAGAGACAGAGTGCGCACCTGCATGGGCTGCACTATGAGCGCCGGAAATGGCGTGTGATGCGCCTTGAACTCCGGCAGGCAGGTGGTGCCCGGCGAAACCTATGTGCCCGCGCAGCAAGCCCGGAAGGGCGAGCATCACCAGGCCCGATAGACCGACTGCCATGACTGTTATGAAGTAGCTCATCGTATTTGCCTCTCCGACTCTCCGAACTTAATGGCCGTCAACATTTGGACGAAAGGTTATAAACAGGCGTTTCTAAATTAATTATCGATACTGCCTATTTCATTATACATCACAAGAGCCGTTCTCCTCTCATTCGGCTGCAGTTCGGCTCATAGATGTACTTTACACGCCTTGTGGATAGATGGTATACTCGTAAACATCAGGGCTGGCGCTCCGGCGGCATGCCCTTTATCTATCTCTATTTTTAAATATTTCGATTCGAATGGATAGGACGGCGCCCCCGCATGGCGATTCTCGGTTTTGAGTTCGAGGAGATTGAGCAGCTTCTAGCCATTGTGGAAGCAAAACAGTTGGAGGAACTGATCGTAGATGAAGAGGACAGAAGTCTTCGAATCCGCGGATTTCGCATGGTTACGCCAGCGCTTCCAACAGTTCCCTCTGCTCCGCTGCGTACTCCCATAACAGAAACTTCCATTCCTATTCAAGAGAAGCGGCGTAAGGCCATTTCTGCAGGATCACATGTTCCCGGAAGTCTGCCAGAGGGACTGCCTTCTGACCAGGTGGCGCTCACTTCTCCCATGATGGGTATGTTTTATCGCAGTGAAAAGCCAGGATCGCCGCCTCTGATTGAAATTGGGCACGAGATAACCGTAGGGCAAACTATCGGGCTCATTGAAGCGATGAAAATATTTTCTGAAGTGCCTGCGGAGCAGTCTGGAACGGTGGTAGCTATTCCTGTGAAAGATGGCCAGTTGGTTCATTCCGGCACTCCGCTTATTATATTGAAAAAGAGAGTGTGAAAGGATTTGTTGTTATGGGTGTTCACGAAAGCCCTGCCTGGAATAAAAAAAAGATAGAGATTGGAATTCTTGGGCTTGGTGTCGTGGGGTCTGGGACGGTTGCATTGCTGCAGGAGAACCGTGCCGAAATCGAGCGAAAAATCGGCCTCCCTCTCCATATCAAACGTATCGCAGTTCGCGATATCGATAAGGAAAGAGCAGTTCAGGTGGATCATGCACTCCTGACCACCAATCCTTCTGAAATAATTGACGATCCTGAAATTGATATTGTATGCGAACTTATCGGCGGCGTCGATCCTGCTAAAGAGTACGTGATGCGCGCACTGCGTAACGGCAAACAGATTGTGACTGCAAATAAGGAGATGATGGCGAAAGAGGGCAGCGAACTCATGGAGCTGGCCGCCCGCAATCTGCTCGACCTCCAGTTCGAAGGCAGTGTCTGCGGCGGCATTCCGATCATACAGCCCATGAAAAATGCTCTCGGCGGCAACCGGATTCGCGAAGTCATAGGAATTATAAACGGAACCACCAACTACATTCTCTCCAAGATGACGAGTGAACGCGCAGAATTCAAAGAAGTTCTGAAGGAAGCGCAGGATCACGGTTATGCGGAGACCGATCCTACAAGCGATGTAGAAGGACTCGATGCCCAGTATAAAATTGCTATCCTTGCCTCCATAGCCTTTACGAATAGGATAAGCGTCGGTGATGTTTCGGTGGAAGGTATTACACGTATCGCTGCGCCTGATATTCAGTATGCAGATGAATTAGGATACGTCATCAAACTGCTTGGAATAGCCAAACGCACCGAAGACGATAGAATGCAGGTGAGGGTACACCCCGCGCTGCTTCCGAAAGATCATCCCCTGGCAGCTACCCACGATGTCTACAATGCAGTGATGATCAAAGGCGACTCTGTAGGGGATGTGATGTTCTATGGGCGGGGAGCCGGCAGCGGGCCGACTGGCAGCGCAGTGGTAGGCGACATCATGGACGTATGCAGAAACCTCCGATTTGGATCTACCGGGCGTATCTCCTGTACCTGCTTCGATGCCAAACCCATTATGAGCATCGAAGAGGTGGTAAGCCGGCACTATATCCGAATGGTGGTGCAGGATAAGCCGCGCGTTTTGTCTGCTATCTCCGGAGTTTTCGGAGATTATGAGATAAATATCGAATCGATGGTCCAGAAAACAGTACAGGGAAAGCAGACAGATATTGTCTGGCTAATGCACGAAGCGCCTACCAAAAGTATTTCAGAAGCGCTCAAAGTGATTCATGATTTAGATGTCGTAGTAGAAGTTTCAAACTGGCTGCGCGTGGAAGAGTAGGTTGGAAATGCCTGAAACAGAGAATTTTATGGAAATGGACACCATTAAACCAGGTGAACTGCAGCCAACCGACCCAGCGTCGTTTGAGCTTAGAATTCTGGATCCGAAGAGCACGCGCGTTTTTCGAGCAGCAGGGGTCACACGTATTACATTAGAAAACGACCGTTCCTGGATTAAAGTGACGGTGTCCCGCGCATTTCCGCTTTCCGATCCGGCTCACTATATAGGATTTTTAGATGGGGGAGGGAAAGACATTGGGATTCTTCTCGACCCAGATCCTCTGGATGTCGAATCACGGAAAGTAGTGGATGAAGAGCTCGAGAAGCGCTATTTCGTACCCGTGGTAGAAAGAGTATTAACGGTGAAGGAAGAGTTTGGTTCGGTCTATTGGCGAGTGGAGACCGATCGCGGTGAAGTTGAGATTGTAATTCGAAACCTCCGTGACAGCATTCAGGAGCTCTCCGCATCCCGTGTAATTATTACGGACGTGGATGGGAACCGCTTTGAATTCCCCGATATCACCAAGATCGATGGCAAAAGCCAGGGAATTTTAATGCGCCATATGTAGTATTGGATGAGTAAGAAAGGAGATAGATGCAGTCTCCGATATGGATTCTCTGGAATTTAATGCTGGCAACAGTTTCTGTTCCAGCGGGCTATCTGCTTTCCATCGGGGCTCAGTCTCTCACACTCCGTAAGAAAAAGGTTCCCTGGATATTCTGGCTGCCTCTGGCGATCCTTTGGCTTGCATTCCTCCCCAATACCTGCTACCTTCTGACGGAATGGCGCCATTTTCTGCTCGGAACCCGCTTCGAAGATCTGCATAGCCTATCGGATAAAGACAGAGCCGGCATGCTGGAAGCGGCCAACTACGGGCTTTTCTTTCTCCTGTACAGTGGGTACGGAGTGCTCTGTTTTGTGCTCTCGATCAGGCCTGTAGAATTCTTACTCCGTAAAACTAAAATTCATTCCGTACTGCTCGCTCCGCCTTTTTTTCTTTTAATCTCATTTGGTGTCTATCTGGGACTCATCCATCGATTAAACTCCTGGGATCTCATCCATCATCCGCACCACGTCTTGACTCTTATTGCAGACGCGTTCACCAATCTTCATCTTCTTCAAACCATTGTAATTTTTGCAGCAATACTCTGGCTGATTTACGAAACGGTGGATATGTGGGTCGATGCATTTACGGAGCGGCTGAGAGGGTGGGGCGTATTACCACAAGCTTCGAAAGTGAGAGGCCGGTGACCACTCCCGCACTATGCGACATACGATGGCTAGGACGAATAGAATATGCAGCCTGTGCTGATCTGCAAGTAAAATTAACCGCTGAACGGCTGCATGGCGACATTCCAGACACTCTGCTGCTTCTGGAGCATCCGCCAACCATCACTCTCGGCAGACGCGCCCACGCAGACAATATACTGGCGGAATCAGCTTTTCTTATACGCGATGGAATTGCTGTGGTGCAGTCGGATAGGGGAGGCGATGTCACCTACCATGGCCCCGGACAACTCGTGGGTTATCCGATTATTAATTTGAACGAGCCGCCGCATGCAGCAGATCTGCATGTCTATCTGCGGAATCTAGAAGAGGTTTTGATTCGAACCCTGGCTCATTTTGAAATAGGTGCTGGCCGATTTGCGCCGCATACAGGCGTTTGGATTGATTTGGACAAGGACGCTCCGCTGAAAATTGCCGCCATCGGAATTAAAGTCAGCCGATGGATCACATCACATGGATTTGCATTGAATGTCTGCCCGAGCATGAATCATTTTGAAACCATCGTTCCCTGCGGTATTCGTGAATACGGGGTGACATCGATCGAGCAGTATCTGCATGCTAAAATCACAATAGAGGAAGTAAGACCTCTTCTCGAACGAGAATTTCTGAGTGTGTTCGGATTATCACAAAAGTGTTGATTTTGAAGATAGAAGCTGCGTATGGATCAAGAGTTACTATTTTAAAGAGGTGTTTACATTGATGAACCGGATAGGCAGGATAAAGCCGTCTATCGTGGTTATAGGCTGCTAGTCAGGAGTATGCACGATGATGAGCCAGGTATCCGATAGAATTGAAGTGCCGCAGTCGGCATCTCAGAAGCAGGTAAAAAGTTTTGTAGAGGAAGGTTTTTTAGTGATGCCGGGTCTGGTAACTCCGGATGAGATTGCGGAGCTACAGCAGGATACCATACGAATCGCTCGAGGTGGATATCCGTGTGAAAACATCTCGCCAGCGCTTTCCAGCGCCAGCGATTCAGAGGTTTTAAAGAACATCCTCTGTATTCACCAGCCGCACTACATCAGCCCGATAATGCTAAAATACGCGAAGCATCCTGCCGTATGCGGCGTGCTCAGTCAGATTACTGCGGCTCATCTGCCCTACTGGGATGGGAGCGTGAAGTGCATGCAGTCGATGCTCTTTGTAAAACCTCCGGAGTTTCAAGGGCAGGCCTGGCATCAGGATGAGATTTATATTCCCACCCGAGACAGATCGCTTATCGGCGCCTGGATTGCCATGGATGATGCAACTATCGAGAACGGATGCCTCTATGTGATACCGCAGTCGCACAGAAATGGTTATCTGTATCCACAGCGGGCGCACAACAATCCGGACGAATTCGATTTTGCGCCGGAGAGCTACGGTTTCGATGAGAGTGATGAGATTCCTGTCGAAGTTAAAGCGGGCACGGTCGTGTTCTTTAACGGTTATTTGCTGCATCGCTCCCGGAAAAATCGCAGCTCGGTCTATCGGCGAGTTCTGGTTAATCACTACTGTAATGCCTGGTCGCTGCTGCCCTGGCAGGTTTTAGAGGGCGAATCGCCCGCCACCGCAGATAGACGATGCATTCTTCCGGTCGCCGGAACGGATCCTTATTCCTGGAAAGGCACCGAGAACCCGCCCTCAAATGTATGGCTGCGCACATGCAAAGCAAATCAGGGGGACAGTGTGTAGGGCGCCTTACAACTCAGTCTTATTCAAAGGTTTGCCATCGGAGTCGCAGTCGTACACGATGGGGATGCCGTTTGGGATATTCAGTTCGAGAACCTGCTGCTGTGAGAGCTGATCCAGTTCCATTACTATAGCTCTGAGGCTGTTGCCATGCGCGGAGATGAGGACATTTTTGCCTGCTTTTAATTCCGGAATGATATGCGATTCGAAATACGGAAGAGTCCGAGCTGCCGTGTCTTTTAAGCTCTCTCCATTTGGCGGCTGGATATCGTAGCTTCTGCGCCAGAGTTTGACCTGGTCGGCACCAAATTTTACAGCAGTTTCGTCTTTGTTCAGACCCTGAAGATCACCATAATGGCGCTCGTTAAGCGCCTGGTCAAAGATTGTCGGCAGGCCGCTTTGCCCTGCAGTCTCCAGGCAGAGTGTGAGGGTATCATGCGCACGTGTCAGCGCAGAGGTATAAGCTATATCGAGCTTAATGCCGGCTTTTTTAATTTTGAATCCTGCCTCTTTCGCCTCTTCTTCTCCCTGCGCCGTAAGCGGCACGTCTATCCATCCGGTAAATCGATTCTCCAGGTTCCAGGTGGACTGGCCGTGCCTCAATAAAATCAGTTTCGACATTCTTTCTCCTCGGTTAGTGTAATTCGAATTCTCTAATTTAGCCTAAATTTTCCAGTGCTGCTGTAAAATCGAGCATATTTACGGATTTGAGTTCTGCAGTATCTGAGCTGTCCGATATTCTTATAAGCGCCTGGAGACCGGCTTCATTCACCAGCGCTTTTATATCAGCTCCGGAATATCCAGCCGTGAGGGAAGCAAGATTGTCGATATCTACATCTTCTCCCAGTGTGGCATGTTTCATAGAAAGTTTGAACAACTGTACCCTTGCGTTCAGATCCGGAATGGGTATTTCGATCTCGCGGGAAAGCCTTCCGCCGCGACGCAGGGCAGGATCGAGCATGTCCGGGCGGTTGGTGGCTCCTATCAGAAAGATGCGGCTGTTTGGGCGGATTCCATCCATCTCTTGAAGAAACTGATTGACCACTTTGTCCGAATGGATAGCGACCCCACCCTGGCGGATTGGCAGAAGCGCATCTATCTCATCCACAAAAATAATGGCTGGCGGGTTTGCCCGAGCTTTTGCGAACAGGTCACGAACTCGTTTTTCACTCTCGCCGACGTACATCTGATGGATATCCGCCGGTGTAATCGAATAGAAATTACATTTTGCTTCATTCGCGAGTATGCGCGCTATGGTGGTCTT